>JABEVB010000147.1 GCA_013044165.1 Phycisphaerales bacterium | reverse complement strand
TCGCGAGCAAAGAGCGAATCCACCGCTTTGAGATGCGGTTCAATAGCCCCGGCAATGGCAGTGGCCGCCGGCAGAGCGGGCATGGATGTTCCCCCAGCAAGATTAAACCCGCCCGGCGCAGCAACACTGCACGCTTAAAACCAGCAAGGTTTCAAATCTTTTTGAAATTATAGAAAGCTCGAAACACTAACGCAACGTTAGCGCATGAAGGGGCCAAGGCACAGGGGCCGGGATGTTGGCATTTTGCGTCTTATTGGACGGTGCCAAGCCGGACACGCTCCTGGGCAAGTTGCCGCATGGCTTCAACGGTACAAGGCGAATATTCAGAAGCGGACAGGCTTTGAAGCGCACAGGTTGTGGTTAATGTTTGCCCGGCGGTGGCAGTTGGGCCTTGAGTTCGTTGGCGTTTTTGATGAGTTGGCTTGCCGAGTCTTCCGGTACCTGCGGAATAATAAAGGCCCAGACTTTGTCATCTTTAAAGTGCATGGGCAAAATGGAGGCGATAAGGTCGGGCCCAATCCATTGGAACCATGGGGCGTGGGCGGTTTTGTGCGTATGCAGGTAATAATACACCAGCTTGGGGTGCTCAGGCGTGCCGATATTTTTTGTCGCCCGAAGACGAACGTCGTAAACGCCGTACCATTCAAATGGAACCTTGGCTGGGCTGGTGCCCTGTTCAACATCGTTGAGGTAGACCTTGGCCCCCGGCGGGCTGGTAACAACCGTAATGGAGCGTTCGACGCAGCCGCCAAGCATGCACAGCATACCTGTGCCGAGCAGAGCCGACAGCAGGGTTGTGGGCAATCGCCGCCAAAATGGTGAGGACACTGGTTTCATGCGTGCGGATTGTAAACGTAATCGCCCGACAGCGGTAGCGCTTCTGCGAGGTGATGGGCGCGGCAATTTTTTTTCAGGCAGTCAGCCGGTAGTGCCGGTAACGCAGGCATCTTGCCTGCATCGGCCCGAGGGTGGGACGCTGCGTCCCGCTTCAGAGCGAGGCAGCCAGCATGGCTTGCACCCAGCAAAGGCGGCCGGGGACACCGATAAAATCGGCGCGATCCCAGGGCCGCGTAAAAAATCGCCGCGTCGCATGTCGCCCGCCCATCGCGGCGGTAGCTCGGCCCTCTGGCACGCAGGGCGCATTTCTCACCCTTACCCGGAATAAGCTCACGCAGCGGCTGCTCAAATGATTTAAGGCGTTCTTTGTGGTTCGCCAATATTATCGCTAATAAGCATTAAAATTCACTATTACGTGTATATGATCTATAATAGACCAGTTTTTTATGACATGGTAAACGATAGCTTACTTTTATATGGCATTAGTTAAGGATGATTTACTACGCGACACATTCAGGTTAGTATGGTTTACTATGGTTGATCGCGTCACTGGCATCTATAAAACAACACGTTGGCACGGCGAGGAGGTGCGCTCATTCGTACCGCATCCATTGCCGCCAGCCGAGCCACCAATTCAGTTGGACTCTCACGCCCAAGAGATGCTTGCTCGAGCGATGGCTGCTTTGGGTCAGTTGTCAATTGCCGGCGACATGGTACCCAGCACGGATTGGTTTCTGTATGGCTTTGCACGCAAAGAGGCTCTCGCAAGTTCTCAAATCGAGGGTACGCAGGCAACGCTTCAAGATGTGCTTACCTTGGAGGCCGGCGCTGAGGCGCAGCGCCCGCGCGACGTGCGCGAAGTGTGTAACTACATCAAGGCCGTGGAGTATGCCCGTGCCGAGATGGCCCGTGCCGCGGGTCTGCCGATTTCAGTTCGGCTGTTGTGCGAAGCGCATCGTCTGCTTATGGAGGGTTGTTCGGATAAATTGCCCGGGGAAATTCGCCGCAGTCAAAACTGGATTGGCGGCTCACGGCCCGGTAATGCACATTTTGTGCCGCCGCCCGCCGATTGCCTTGCCGATGCGCTAAGCTCACTCGAAAAATGGATTCATGCGGCCAGCGACCTGCCAACGTTGGTGCGAGTCGCTTTGGCGCATGCCCAATTTGAGACCATCCACCCATTTTTGGATGGCAATGGCCGCGTTGGCCGCATGCTCATTGCGCTGCTTATAGAACACTGGCTCCAGGTTGCCGGCTCGCTGCTTTATATAAGCGTTGCCTTTAAGCAGCGTCAAGGCGAGTATTATGCGCGGTTGGATGCCGTGCGCCTGCGCGGCGACTGGGAAGGATGGATCATCTTTTTTCTCTCCTGTGTGGTTGCGGCCGTAAGCGATGCCGTGGCTGCCATACAGCGGCTGTTCGCTCTGACCACTGCCGACGTAGTTCGCGTGACGACAGCTAAGAAAACGACGGTGGCGGCGATTCGCCTGGTGCAGTTATTGCCGCGTCATCCGGTTATGACCATTAAACTTGCCGAAAATCTGCTCAACGTCAGCAAGCCAACTGCGGGCAAGGCGGTTGAGGTGCTGTGCCGCTGTGGCGTACTAAAACAAACCAACCAGGACCGACGCAATCGCGTGTATGCGTATAGCGACTACCTTGCGGTGCTCTCGGCCGATACTTCGCCCTGATTTCATCTGGTATCGGGTAATCCGTCGGGTTGTCTGTGAGCGTAATCGCAGTCGGCAAAACAAGTGCCGCGGGCTGGAGGCAGGCTGCGATTGCGTAAAGCATATCGGTGCATGAAGCCCCCCCTGGCAGCTACAACGCCATCCTTGACACTGCAGGGGCATTAAAAGACAATGTTTTATCCGGTGCAGCGGCTGGCATTGCCGCTGTGGCTTCGGGCGTGTAGCTCAGTTGGTTAGAGCGCGTCACTGATAATGACGAGGTCCCAAGTTCGACTCTTGGCACGCCCATTATTGATGCAATTTCATCGCTCCGGCGCTCGTATCGCCAGTAGTTTCATGGTCGCCGCACGTTCTGGCTTTGAGCTTGTTTAAGGTAGCATTGACGCATGGGCCGGGCCCTTGGTGTCGGCAAGGGCGGCAGACCCCGATCAGGCACCTTCGCCGGACCCCAAGCCTCCTTAAAACTTAATGGCCAAGCCCACCATAATGCTTTGGCTGTGCTGATTTTTCGGGCCGATTTGGGCTTGGTAGTTGGCAAATACGTTGGCATAGCGGCACAGCTTGCCGTTCAGGCCCGCGCCCAGAAGGGCCGAATCGCGGCCGGGGTTGGGGACGTTGGTAATAAAGCTGCCACCCGCGCCGGCCAGCGCGGCGGTAATGCCATGGCTGTTGTTCAAAAATTCATGCTGCCAGAACGCATTGGCGGTAATGGTCAAGGGCAGCGGCACATGCGGAATGTTGAGTGTGTACTCGGCCTGGCCGCCCAAGAGGCTGCGAAGCGAATCAATTGCGTTGCCGGAGACCGCAAGGTCTGCGGGGCTGCCGGTTTCGGTATAGCTGGATACATCAATATGCGTGTAGTCCAAGCCAACTGCCGGGCCGGCCTTGAAGCCTGCAAGCAGCGGAAAGTTGTAGCCCGCCAGTACATTGACGTCCTGTTGATTGGCGTGCGGCTTGCCGGTGGCGGTGGTGGTGCTGCCGCCGATGGTTACGTTGCGATGCACGCTGAACCGCGTGTAGGTGTAGTCGGCCGAGCCGTCGGCATAAAAGCCGCCCTTGCGGTAGCCGGCAAATACTCCCGGTGCGTAGGAGTTGTCCGTCAGCACGCTGCCGACATTGTCAATATGGGCGTTCGTATAACTGTAGTTGAAACTCAGGCCCACAATCAAGGACTTGGCAAAGCGATAATCAACGCCGGATAAAACGCCTCCGGTGAAATAGTTCTGGCCGGAAGTATCGGTCGGCTGGCTGCCCAGTACGGCTTCGCCGGCTACGAAGCCTCCCCATGCGTCGTGGCGGCTGCTCCGCGACGGCGGCACAGGCACGCGGCCGCCCGGCATGGCGGTGGGCGCGGCATCATCGAGCGACACGATGGATGAGGTCGCGTTGTTGAGGGTGCTGTTGGATTGCATGGCGGCGGCAAGGGACATCCCAAACGGGTCTGTATCATCGGTTTTGAGCAGCGTAAGGCCTGCGGTATTGACGCCGCCGCCGGCAAATTGGCCGGCAATCTGGCCGTTAAGCGCCTGGGCGGTAAAGATGGAATTATTGAGCAGTGTCGCGGGAATATTAGCGTATGCCGTAGGCGCAAGTTCATTTAGCGCTGTGCTGAGTTGGCTGGTGGTGAGGCCGGTCAGGGTTTGCAGGAGGCTAAGGGTGCCAGCGCTCGCCGCTCCGCTGTTGCCAATGGTGTCAAGATAGTTTGCCACGGCAAGCTGTGTGGGCGTTGGGGCGGTGAGTGTCGTGGTGAAGCCGAATCCGTTGAGCAAATTGAGTTCGTAATCGTTGCCAACGATGTTGCTTGTCACTAAAAGCCCGGTGGGGGACCCTGCCGCCAGCGAAACGGTGCTGAAGTTGCCGACAATGCCGGAACTCGTCTTAATGATAGCGTAGCTCTCCTGATGTCCCAGAGCCGGCGTTGCGGCGGGCTGCACCAAAACACGCAGCGTTCCGGCAAGGTTGGCCGATCCATTGACATTAATGCTGTCGTATTGGCTGCTGGCGGGCGTGCCGCTAAGCGCCAAACTGAGCATGGCCCCGCTGCCTTGAGTGAAGTTGCCGGTGTTGAGAGTAAGGTTGCTGCCGGAAGCTCCGCCTGTGGCGGCAATGGGTGTTTCCAAGGTGGCGCCGGGGTTGATTACAACTGCACCTGTGCCCAGCGCGCTGGCGTTGGCGGCAATGAGCGCGACGCTTGATCCTATGGTAGTGCCACCGGAATACAGATTGCCGGCGGAAAGCGTCAGCGAGTTGGCCGCGCCGGTATTGATGACGTTAAGGTCATTGCCGCTGATGGTTCCGGACCAGGTTGCGGCGTTGCCCTGAATGTCGAGGGTTCCACCCGTGGAAGCGAGGTCGAGCGGGTTGGTTTCGTTGAGGTTATTCTGGTTGAATTGCAGCGTGTCGTTGGTATTGGCAAGTGTGACGGTGCCGGTAGGACCAAAAGCGCTGTTCTGGGTAAAACTGGTCGTAAAGCCGCTGCTGGTAATGGTTGTATTGCCCAGGTAGCTGATATTGTCGCTATTAATCGAAAGTGACCCGCCGGTCCCCGGGGCAACGGTTCCGCTGACCGCCGAGTTTTCAAGGGTGAGGGTGAAGAGCCGTGGGCCATTAAGGCTTCCCGTCAACTCCAGGTTGCTATGGTTGTTGGTGTCTATTATTGCGCTGCGGCCAAGCCCGATTGCGTTGGCGAGGTTGATACCGTCTGCACCGTACTGCAGTCGGTCGCCGTTGGCTGCGAGAAGAATTTCTCCGCTGCCAAAGGCATTGGCGTTGGTAAAGTTGACGGTCAGGCCGCTGTTGACGACGGTGCTGCCGCTACCGGTATTATCGTCAGCCAGGATGATCGTGCCGCCGGTGGCGGCTGAGTTTTGAAGCGTCAGCGGCCCCGTGCTTACCATGGAGCCGGAAAGCTCCGAGCCTGTTTGGCCGTTGATATCGAGCGTGCCGCCGGCGGCATCCACGTTTAACTGGTTGTTGACATTGATGTTGGCGGCGTCGAATTGGAAAGTGCCATTGTTGAGCGCGAGATTAACGCTTGCTCCGGGGAGCGTTTGCGAACCGGCAAATGCCACGTTTGTCGCGGCGATGCCGTTGCCAATTTGCAAAGTGCCTGCACCCACAAAGTGTGTGCTGTTTTGCTGGCTGGTCACCACGAAATTGCCGTTTTGCAGAATCAGTGTATTGCCTCCGCCCGGGGCGGAGTTGAGGTTATCGCTGTTGATGGCTCCTGCGATGGTGAGCGTGCTGGTGTTGATGGCCGCATCAATGGCATTGACGCTCGATCCGGCGGAGTCGTTGAGCGTAATATTGCCCGAGAGCGTTGCCGTCTGATTTCCGCCGGTAATGTTGAGCGATCCGCCTGTGGAATTGCCGGTAAAAAATACCCCTGCCGCGCCAAGCTGGGCGTAACCAATCGAAACGATACTGTTGTTTTCAACCTGCAGCACGACGCCCGAAGAGAGTGTTCCGGTGCCGGCTATATTCATCCGACCGCCATTGGTGGCTTGAAGGTTCCCGCTGAAGGTACCCACCGCGCCCGTGAGCGCAACACTGCAGTTTGAGGCGACAAGTGTGCCATTGCCGGTAAGCGTACCGCCGAAGTTGCTTGATACGCCGCCACCTGATCCGGTGGTGGTGCCATATACGTTGATTTGCGAGGTCACGCCGTTGATATTAAGCAGGCCGGTTCCAGTCAGTTGATCGAGTGAAACTATTGAACTGGGGCCGATGTTTACGGTTCCATCGGCCGCGAGGTTACCCAGTGTACCGCCGGTGTAGATGCCGCCGGTAATATTTAATGTGGCTCCCGCGTTGATGGTGGTGTCGCCGGCGTAGGTGTTGTTGCCGGAGAGAGTTTCTGTGCCGCTGGCGATGGTCAGTCCACCGAGGCCGCTGACTACGCCGCTGAACGTGCCCGCCGCGCTGGTAAGTGTGAGCGTGTTAGAGCCGAGAATGACGCTGCCGGCGCCGCTAAGGCTGGCGAGGTCGCACGGTGCGATGGAAGAAAAATAGAGGCTGAAGGCGCCCCTCGGGCCGACGGTGAGTCCGCTGGAATCGGCAATGCTGCCGCTGCCAACCAGCGACAGCGTTCCGCCGGTAATATTGGTGGCCCCTGTATAGGTGTTACCACCGATAAGCGAGAGTGTTCCGCCCGCAAGCGTAAGCCCGCCGCCAGCACCGCTGATGATGCCGTCAAACCCGCCGCCGTTGTTGATCGTGAGTGTTTGGTTGCCGAGTGTAACACTGCTGGTAAAGCTGCCGCTGATAAGAGATTGGATGGTTGCCCCGCTGGTGGTGCCGGAAATATCAAAAATACCGTTGTTGCTGATGGTTACGCCGCTGGAGTCGGCGATGCTGCCGCTGCCGGTAAGGCTTAATCGCGATACGGTGGTCCCGCCATTAATGGTGGTGGCGCCGGTGTAGGTGTTGGTGTTGGAGAGCGTATTAACACCGCCATTGATTGTCAGCGAGAGGTTGCCAAACAGTTGGCCTGAAATGGTGTTGTTGGTTGCGCCGTCAATCGTCAGGTTTATTGAGCCGCCCCCTCCGCCGGCTCCACCGGAGCCGCCAGGCAGCGTGCCGGTGGTGCTGCCGATATTGCCGGCGATGTTTGAGCCATAGTTGGTGTTGACGGGATCAATGATGAGCGATTCAGCCGCGCTGCCGGAGTTGTAAATATTGCTGCCAGCCCCCAGGTTCAGCGCCAGGACGGTTTGCGAAGTGCCGTTGAGGTCGGCATTGTAATAGCTGCCGCTGCCGCTGGCAGGAATGATGGCCACATTAAGCGAGCCAGCCGGTGTGCCGGTATTCCAGTTGCCGCCGTTGCTCCAGAAATTGGTTGCCGTGCCATTGCTGTTATGGGTGGTTTGGGTGAAGGTGACATTGGCGGATTGAATTTGCAGGCCGTTAAAATCGGCCTCACTCGCGCCCGTTTGCAGTACTTGGGTAATAGTGATGGAGCCAGTGTTGTCGCTGATGGGCGTGAGCAGGACATAATTGGTGCCTTGAATAAAGGAGCTTGCCGAACTGCCGTTGCCGCTGGCATTGGCCGATTGGCTGCCGGCAAATACGGTTGTGGCCCTTGTTTGGTTGCTGCCATCAAAAGAGGCGACGTAAGCATACAGGTCGTAAACGGTGTTGGGCGCCAGTCCGCTGATGGTGACGTTATTGTAACTGGCGGTGGTGCCCGCATTGGCGGTGAGGTAGTCGTGCATAAGCCCGGTGTCGAATGTGCCAGCGGCATTGGAACCTGCGCCGTGATTGGTGGCATAGCTGAGGCTGTAGCCAGACGAAGAGTTGGCCACCGTGTTCAGGCTGATGTTGCTGGCGCTGATGAAGCTTGTACTGCTGCCGCCGCCCGGTACGGTAATGTTGTTCCAGAAATCACTGCCGCTGCCAACGACGCCAGGCCCCGACGCTTGGTAAGTGGATCCCGTTGTGAAGTTTACATCCACCAGTGGCGGCGCCAGATTGGCGGCTGTGGCCGCGAGCGGCAGCCCTGCAATGCTTGTGATGGCTGCAGCGGTCGCCGCCAGCAGCTTGGCTCGGCGGCGCCTTGTGGGAATGAGATTCTGAACCGCAGGAGCAGGGGGCGAATTGGATTCTACCGTCATAAAAGGGCACTCCTTAAAAGGTTAGCATGCAAATGTTGTTGCGTGCGCCATAGCGTTACAGCGTCCATTTGGGGCGTGTTGCGGGTAGGGACACATGACCTCTTCTGCGTAAGGGCATCCCCGCCGCATTGCCGCTTAAAGCTCCGCAGTCCTGTGGATGTAGACACCCTAAAATATTCGTGAAGACGACAATATGCCATGTTAATGGCGTTTTCTGTGCTATTTATCGGTCCTTGGTATGTGAATTATTGAGCGTAACGGGCGATTTTTTGCGAGGGTATTGGTCGCCTATTCTTACGCTGCGAGCGCATCGGATGGCTGTGAGTTTGTGATGGCTGTGGCACGTCATGGTGCAGAGCGACGTTGCCAGGGGAAAATGGATGATGCAAACATGGCGAGCCGTTGCGTGGGGCGCGGGCTGAAAAAAGCGGCGAGGAGGAATTTTTGCGTGGCGCTTTCTTTTTTTTAAGAAGCTGGTAATATTATAAGTGTAATGACTGCCCTAACCCGCAGCGGGCTGTGGTGGTTGTACAAAAAGGTTCGAAGTGGTGGACCTTTTGGCGGATGAAAGGATGTCGCGACAAAAAATTATTTGTCGCACACTTGACACCGGTTTTAAATGTGATACTATACCCGTCCCTCGTGAATTTGAGCTTGCAGGTCGCTACGGCCAACAAGTGAAGATCAGGTGTGGGGCGTAACACCGGCAAAATTGCTTTGTTTGGTGGTGCCAATTGAATGGCTGCGAAAGCGGCTGATTGATTGGGCGCAAATTGTTCTTTGACAAGTGAACATGGTAAGGACGCCACGAGAATGTGGCAGGCTTTGTTTGAACACACCGCCGATGCGAAAGCAGAGGCAGCAAACCAGGCCTGCGTCATGATGATTGCGGTTAACGCCGCGTCATTCAGGCATCTCTCGTGTGTAAGTTCAACTAGATCGCGTTTAGAACCATTCCCTGGTTCTAAATGTCGAGCCAAGTCACTTTGAGAAACCTGAAATAACCAAAACCATAACGCAGTCGGCTCTAGCCGGCAGGCTGCAGGTTTTGGGTTGGTTTGGCGATTCGCAGCCGAAAGGCATGCGGGTAGTTAAATCAATAGGCTTTGCCAATAGGCAAACCTTCAAAGGTGTAAGTTCCCGGTAAAAGTGCCGTAACAAGCATAAGTAGCCGGAAAAACAGCATTATAATTGAAGAGTTTGATCCTGGCTCACAGTGAACGCTGGCGGCGTGGCTAAGGCATGCAAGTCGCACGGGGTAGCAATACCCAGTGGCGCAAGGGTG
>JABEVB010000146.1 GCA_013044165.1 Phycisphaerales bacterium | reverse complement strand
ATCGCACCCGCGCGTACCATGCACCATCATTGGCATTGATCGCCCCCGGGAAGAGCTTAATCGCCGCATTAATCAGCGGGTTCGCAACATGATGGCCGCTGGCCTTTTAGATGAAGTGACGACCCTCTTCCACCGCGACCAGCCCATGTCCAAGCAGGCGGCTGATGGCGTTGGCTATCGCCAACTCATTGCGCACCTGCGGGGCAAAATACCCCTTGACGACGCGGTGGAGCAAATCAAAATTCAAACTAGGCACCTGGCCAAGCTGCAGCGGACCTGGCTTCGCAGATTTTCGCAAGTCCACTGGTTAAAGGCCACGGAGTCCAGTTCACCCGATGCGTTGGTTCACGAGGCACTACAGACGCTGCCGACTGACCAAACCGTCCGTCAGGAGCCGTCGGCATGAACATTTTAGCGATTGATGTTGGAACCTCGTCCATCAAGGCGGGGGTATTCTACGGAAGCCGGCTTCACCGCAGCGTACGCATCGCCGTCGCGGCGCGCAACATTGGCAACCACGCTGAAATTGCCCCACGCGAATTGCTCCGCGCTTTTCATAAGGCAATCTCCCAAATCGCCGACCACACCCGAACCATTGACGCCATCGCCTTGGATGCATTTTCGCCTGGTATCATCGGGCTTGATCATAAATACCGCCCGCTGTTTGGCTTGATTACCCATCAGGACCGCCGCAGTGTCCGGGAAGCACAATTCATCGAACGCCACATCGGCAAGGCGCGGCATCTTGCGATGCTTGGCAATCGGCCCTTTCCAGGCGGTATCGGTTCAACGTCGCTGTTGTGGCTGCGCCGCAACAATCCATCGCATTTTGACCGCGTTTGTTACATCGGCCAACCCACTACCTGGCTGGTACACCAGCTTACCGGACGATGGGTTATAGATCCGTCACAGGCCGCTTTCACCGGCTTGTATCGCGCTGTACATGCACCTACCGGCAGCCGAGGCTGGCTGCCAGAATTATGTCGGCTCATCGGCATCTCACCCCGGCAACTTCCCGATGTTATTGATGCAGATAGCATTGCCGGCCTCTTAACCCGCTCTGCCGCCACCCGTTTGGGCCTAACTGCGGGCATACCTGTTCTTCCCGGTATTGTGGATACCAGCGCAGCCGTCCTGGCCACCGATATGCGTCCCGGGAGATTGGTCCATAGCTGCGGCTCCAGCGATGTGCTCGCCCTGTGCGTCTCCGAACCTAAACCTGCCGCCGATATACTCCTGCGTCCCGTTGGCACGGGCGGTATACTTCCCAAGAGATGGCTCGCCGTGCGAACGCTTGCGGCCGCCGGCACCACGCTTGATTGGCTACATCACAACCTCTTTGCCGACCATTCGCAGCAGCAATTCCAGCGAGTAGTGCGGGCGGCAATGCAAACTATAAATACATCGGCTGATTTGCCACGCTTCGAGCCTTATCTCGCCGGAAGCCGTACGAGCATGCAAAACCTCCGCAGTTCATTTACCAACCTGACGCTGGCCACCAGCCGCATCATGCTGCTGCAGGCTGCGTGTGTCGCGATTGTTTCGGCCAATGCCGCCAACCTCCACCGCCTCAAGCAGCAACATCCTCACATTTTGTCGGAGGTTTTTACAATGGGCGGACTCAAAGACCTCGCCAAACGCATGCATCAGACGTGGCCAGCAAGCTACACCTTTAAGCCCTTGCGCCACGAAGCTCTCGGCGGACTTTGCAAACTTGCCCGTGCTGCCGTCGAAACCATTTGATATGGCCACACATGCTATGCCCGCCTGGCCACACAGCCTGCGATTTGCTTTTGCGCTGGCTCCGACAAAAAACAGCTTCTCCCTTTCGCTTCACGCCGGAACACCAAAAGCCGATCATCGCATAAAGAAAACTCAGCATACTCGCAAGTCTCGCTATTTTTCCTTGCATGTTTACCTTCATAGCCAGTATGCTTCGTTGCAATAATAGCTTCTGCAGGCCGTTGATCACTGCAGTTGCCTCAACCGCTTCACCCGGTTGCACTGGAGTGGCCGCAGCATGCTGTATTCGCGTCCTAAACGTCGTGGCCGCCCCCTGTTGTTTTTGCTTGCGATCCTCACGTTGATGCTTTTGTGGGTCATCTGGCGAAATGTTTATCACTCCTACGGCCCACGCTCCCCCGATGATATTTACAATATCCAAAGTTTTGGAGCCAAGGGCGATGGCCTGACGCTCGATACCGCCGCCATACAAAAAGCTGTCAATACCTGTGCGCATTGGGGTGGCGGCACAGTGTTGGTTCCGCCGGGTATTTATCTTACCGGAACCATCGTGCTCGCATCCCATGTAACGCTCTATCTCAAGTCGGGAGCCGAACTTCTAGGCTCAAAAAACATGAGCGACTATCGTTTGGTAAGCCCGTTTCGCGACAGCGGAAAGCAACGCTTTGGGTACTGCGTGGTGGGGGCCGATCACGCAACGGCCATCCGAATTCAAGGGCACGGGATCATCAACGGCAACGGTCTTGGCTTCAAGGGTAGCCGGCCTTTTTTGGTGCGACTGGCACACTGTCGCGATGTGGTGGTTCGCGACGTTACGCTCACGCAGTCGGCGGCATGGGGCCTGGTGATGTTTCAATGCCAGGAAGTCCTGGTACAGAGCGTGCATATTTATAACCACGCCAATGTCAACAACGACGGCATTGACATTGACTCCTCGCAGGGCATTCACGTCACCAACTGCGACATCAATACCGAGGACGATAGCGTCTGTCTTAAGACCACCACGAGCGTTCCCACCGCTTACATTCTCGTGGACCATTGCCGGCTCAGCAGCGACTGCGCCGCGATGAAACTCGGCAGCGAAAGCCGCGGCCCATTTAGCCACATCACCTTTGCCTATGATTATGTCTACAATACCAAACTTGGCGGGATTAAAATTCATTCGGCGGATGGCGCGGTCGTCAGCGACATTCACTTTGATCATATTGTCATGCGCAACGTGGACATGCCCATATACATGCGCCTCAACGCCCGCTGCACAACATTTCATCCCGGGCAAAAGCCTCTGCCGCCCGGGTCCATCAGCGACATCACCATCAGCAATCTTGACGCAGTGGAATCGCCGGTGGGCAAACTTACGCCTTCTTCCGGTATTTTTCTTTACGGCATGCGCGGCCACCGCATCGGCCTGGTGGCTCTCTATAACGTTCACATTGTGATTCCCGGAGGCGGTACCGCTGCCAATCGCGCGGATGTCATTAAAGATAATCCAAACGTATACCCCGACTACAACAATTATGGAGCTTTTCTGCCCGCGTGGGGCATTTTTGTGCGACACCTCAACGATTTGTGGCTTGCCGATGTGCACCTCCAACTAGCTCACCCCGATGCCCGCCCCGAGGCGGTGTACCAGCGTATAGGCCATGTGCTGGACTTGGCCAATATGCAACCCATCAACCGGTAGAAGGGCCTTCAATGAACGGGCAATTCTGCCAGTAACCCCCGTTTTGTGGCTTCTCGCAAACCAGTTTTGGCGGACGTCGTGATGTATAGCCCAGGTTTCACAGCCACGGCAGGCAAGTTTTGGATTTGCCGGTTATAAATATTAAAGCAGGTTTTGATGGTGTTGGACCACTTTGGAGCTGCTATGGAAAAAACCGTGGGCATTATTGGCGATGGAGCCATGGGGACACTGTGCGCCATCCTGCTGGCGGCACGCACCAAGCACTTGATGCTGTGGGGACGACGTAAGGAACATACCGCCCAGCTTGCCGCACATCATGAAAACGCCACCTATTTGCCGCATCATCCAATACCTGATTCCGTAATCATTACATCCGATGACGCCATGCTGGCACAGGCTGACTTGCTCTTATGCGCGGTGCCAACCCAGTTCATCCGCAGTGTTTTTACCCGCCTTGCGCCACACCTTGGCACAAACGCCCCGATCATCAGCTTGGCCAAAGGCATTGAAAATAAAACACTGCTGCGGCCCACACAAATTATTTCCCAAGTGCTTGCGCCGCGCTCGCTGGCGGCCGTATCCGGCCCAAGTATCGCCGGTGAACTCGCGCGTGGTTTGCCCGCCACCATTGTTGCGGCGGCGGCCGATGAGGCGCTGGCTATTCGGGCGCAAAAACTCTTTGCGGGAAGCAACCTGCGGGTGTATGTCAACAACGACTTAACCGGTGTTGAACTTGCAGGCGCCATGAAAAACGTCATAGCGATCGCCGCTGGGATACTCGATGGTCTTCGCGCCGGCACCAACGCTAAAGCTTCGCTGCTTACGCGTGGCCTGGTTGAAATTAGCCGCCTGGGCATAAAGCTCGGAGCCAGAGCTGAAACCTTCAGCGGGCTTGCCGGCCTTGGCGACCTGGTAACAACCTGCTTTTCTCTGGAGGGCCGCAACCGCACCTTTGGCCAGCACATCGGCGAGGGGCTTTCGCCCGAACAAGCCCAGGGCAGGATGAATGGCGTCGTGGAGGGCGTGGCAACCACCATCAGCCTGGTGCAGCTTAGCCGTCAACTGCATGTTGAAATGCCGATTGCTCGCTGCCTGAATGAGGTGCTTTTTGAGGGAAAAAGTCCCCAAGATGGTATTCGCGATCTGATGAATCGCGAGCCAAAGACCGAGCATTAGGCTCGCGCCGAGCCTGCTACCGCTGAAACCGGCAATGATTGCCAAACTCGTAATGGTCAAGAAACAGCCGCTATACCAGGGGGACCTCCTTTTCGCGTTCAGCCGTGCGGCAGAATTCTTCTTCCTTCAGTTCGACACCCATCTTGCCGCCACCACGATTCGCAACAAGCACCGCCAGCAAAACTTTATGGGCCTTGCACCCGAGCCAGATGACGCTTAAACTTCCCGTTACTCAGGCGGAAATCGGGCGACGGCGATTTTCCGAAATGATAACATTGCTATTTGCCAAGGCGGTATGCACTGGCACATAGTGGCAGCGAAGGCTGATGGCAGTGGCAAAGATGATCGTTTCAGCCATTACCGAAACACAGCTCGGCGAGCGGCTGGTAGCCGTCACGCCGGCATCAGCCACCATTCTCGCCAAACTGGGCGTTGAGGTCGTGGCCCAAGCGGGTTGTGGTATCAAGTCCCACCTTAACGATGAGGCATATCAAAAGGCGGGTGTTTCGGTTGTCGCCGATCGCCGCGACATCATCAGTCGCAGCAACGTGCTGCTACAGGTTCACGCTCTTGGCGGTGAGCCGTTAAATCAGGCGGATGACCTCGCCGCACTCAAGGCCGGCACAATTATCATTGGTTTTGCCGATCCACTGACCAATCCCCAACTGGTGCGCACGCTCGCCGGGCGTAAAGCCACTCTTTTGGCCATGGAGCTTGTACCGCGCATAACGCGGGCGCAAAACATGGATGCGCTTTCTTCACTGGCCAGCATCGCCGGATACCGCGCAGTACTGCTGGCGGCCGGCCGTCTGGGAAAAATCTTTCCGATGATGATCACGCCGGCAGGCACCATCACCGCCTCACGGGTTTTTGTCATTGGTGCCGGCGTCGCCGGCCTGCAGGCCATTGCCACAGCGCGACGGCTGGGGGCGCAGGTAAGCGCCTTCGACGTTCGCCCCGCCGTTAAAGAGCAGGTACAGAGCCTGGGGGCAAAATTCGTTGAACTGCCGTTAAACACCGCCAACGCGCAAACCACCGGTGGCTATGCCCGCGAGCAAACCGCCGAAGAAATTCAACAGCAGCGCGCACTCATGATGCACGCGGTCGCAGGCAGCGACGTGGTGATAGCCACGGCAGCGGTCCCGGGTAAAAAGGCGCCCATTCTGGTGACGCGCGACATGGTGCAGGCGATGTCGCCGGGGTCGGTGATTGTAGACTTGGCCGCCGCACGTGGCGGCAACTGTGAGCTTACCCGACCCGATGAGGTCGTTGATGTCGGCGGAGTAACAATTCTTGGCCCAACCAATATGGTTGCCGAGGTACCCGTGCATGCCAGCCAAATGTACGCCAGCAACGTGGCCAATTTGCTTAAACATCTGGTAAAGGATGGCAACATCGCTCTCGACATGAGCGATCAGATTACCCGCGACATGCTGGTATTAAAGGACGGAGAAACTGTCAACGAACGTGTGAAAAGCCTGATTGAGGCCCCGGCGGCAGGACACGGCGACAAATAGCCGCACTTGAGCCGGCGCAATGTATCGAAAGGGACGCCTATGGATGCCAACCTTGAATCAAATCTGTTTGTCTTTGCTTTGGCGGCGTTTTTAGGCTACGAAGTGGTGCGACGGGTGTCGCCGCAACTTCATACGCCGCTCATGTCGCTTACCAACGCCATCTCGGCCATTTCGGTCGTGGGTGCTATTGCCGTTACGGGCGTCAGCCATAACCCTGCCTTGGTCGTGGTGCTTGGGTCTATCGCCATTACCGCCGCAATGATCAATGTCGTCGGCGGCTTCTTAATGACCGACCGCATGCTTAAAATGTTTAAAAAGCGTACTGTCAAACCACCCGCCCATTCAGCCGGTGAAAATTCACCTAAACCTCAGGAGCCAAGCCGTGGTTGATTGCTCTGCTCCTATATTCGCCGCCAACGTTAACACCGCGCTGCTTGGCGGGCATCATCCCCCCATGCCATCGTATGTGGTGCTGATATACCTTGCAGCGGCGATGCTCTTTGCGCTATCGCTGAAATGGCTCAGCACGCCCCGCACCGCGCGTGTTGGCGTGCTGGCTGGCGAAATTGGCATGGCGGCCGCCATCATTGCTACCTTGTTCCTGCCCGAAGTACGGCATTACCAATGGATTTTGGTCGCCGGGCTTATCGGCGTCATAGCCGCCATTCCCATGGCGCTGCTGGTTCCAATGACCGCCGTACCACAGCAAATAGCCATGTTCCATGCCTTTGGCGCGTTGGCCGCAGCATTGGTGGGAACGGCAGAATACTACGCCCACGGTACGGCGCTGGGCACATCCACGCTGATCGCCATCGGCTTCGAGAGCCTGCTGGGATATCTGACATTTACGGGCAGCATAGTCGCGGCCGGCAAACTACAAGAACTTCTGCCGACGGCTCCTATGGGCTATCCCTTGCAGAACTTCGTGAGTATAGCCACCCTGGGCGCATCAGTAATTGCCGGAGCCTTGGTGGTAGTGTACCCAGCCAACGCGCTGGTGTTTCCAATTTTTATTGCATTGTGTCTGCTCTTTGGCGTGCTTTTGATTATGCCTATCGGCGGTGGCGATATGCCGACGGTTATCGCTTTGCTCAACAGCTATGCCGGGCTTTCGGCCTCAGCCATGGGCTTTGTCATCAACAACAAACTTCTGATCATCGGGGGCGCATTGGAGGGGTCGTCGGGCTTTATCCTTTCAATGATTATGTGCAAAGCCATGAACCGTTCATTCGTCAACGTGCTTTTTGGACAGGTGCAGGCTGCCAAGGCGCAGAAGGCTGACGACATATATGGTGGTAACATTAAGAGCGTCAACGCTGAAGAAGTGGCCGCTATTCTCGACGGCGCAAGCCGCGTGGTGATTGTGCCAGGCTATGGCCTTGCAGTCGCCCAGGCGCAGCACGCCACCGGCCAGCTTTTTCAATTGCTGCAGGCACGGTCGGTTGACGTCCAGTTCGGCATTCATCCGGTAGCCGGTCGCATGCCGGGCCACATGAACGTGCTGCTGGCCGAAGCTGATATTCCCTACGACAACCTTAAAGAAATGGACCAAATCAACCCCGAAATGGAAAATATAGATGTAGCCATCGTCAATGGCGCCAACGACGTGGTAAACCCCGACGCCCGCGACAACCCCAACAGCCCAATTGCCGGCATGCCCATTATCAACGTTGATAAAGCGGGAACTGTTATCGTCATTAAGCGCAGCCTCAGCCCCGGATTTGCAGGCATACCCAATCCACTCTTCGCTGCCCGCAACTGCTTGATGTATTTTTCCGACGGCAAAAAGGCCATGCTGGACATCATCGCCGAGTTGGAAAAGCTTTAGCTGTTTCCGCATGCCACCGCAGATACACCACTCCCCACAGTTGGCCTTGCGACACTACTGAAACTACAACACACATCGCGCTATTCACCCTCCCGTGCAGTTATGTTTGGCCGCCCGGCTGCTTACCGCACTTGCGGCCCAAGCCAACGCGCCCGGCCATTTATTGGCTCTGCCGCAGATAAAGTCTATACTGCCAAGACCGGGAGCCATTGCTTGCCCGGTTTCCTACCAATAGGGATTGCAGATGAAGCTAGCCGATGCCGTTACCACCAATCACGACTATGCCTTGGCCGCTGCCAATATTGCCGAACAGTTGCGCAACGGACTCACCGATGCTCCAGCCGACTTGGTCACAGTTTTTGTTACCATGCCCTTGCAGCCGCACTTTGCCGACATCATGGAAATTCTTCAGCGCGAACTTAAGCCGAGGCATCTTCTGGCATGCACAGCCGAAAGTGTTTTAGGCCGAGACCTGGAAGTGGAGCGAACCGCCGCCATTTCAGCCATGGCACTCTCGCTGCCTGGGGCGACGCTCGACAGCTTTCATTTTGCCGATGAAGAATGGCCGGAACTGCTCGGCGAGCCAACCACGCTCCACGCGCGACTGGAGGCCGGTTCAGACCTGCGCTTGTTTATTATGCTGGGAGACCCATTTACCACCCCGGTGGTGCAACTCCTCGACGCTTGCTCCCGCGAATTTCCGTCGGCCCCGGTGATGGGTGGCATGGCCAGCGGTGCCCGGCAGCCCGGCCTTAACCGTTTGGCCGTCAACGACCGAATGGTTTCGTCGGGTGTTGTGGGCGTTTCGATTGCCGGCCCGCTGCAAGTTGACTGCGTTGTGTCGCAGGGGTGCCGCCCTATCGGCCCTAGTTATGCCATCACTCAAGGACACGATAACCTCATCGAGCGCCTTGACGATATTCCGCCGCTGCAAGTGATCGCCCGCATGCTCGAGGAACTAGCACCCGATGACCGCCAACTGGTTGAACAGCGTGGTCTGCAGATAGGTCGTGTCATAGATGAGCGTAAGGATTATTTTGGCCGCGGCGATTTTCTGGTCCGCAATATTGTGGGCATGCAGCGACAAACCGGGGCCTTGGCCATTGGCGATGTGGTTCACTCCGGCCAGACCGTGCAATTTCATGTGCAGGATCAGCAAACCGCCGACGAAGACCTTAAGCTTCTGCTTCAAGGCGAACTGCTGCTGGCGAGCCCCCCAAGCGGGCTTTTGATGTTCAGTTGCAATGGCCGCGGAACACAGCTTTTTGGATCCCCGCATCACGACGTTAAAACGGTACGCAGCGTCCTGGGCCCCCTGCCGGTGGCTGGCTTTTTTTGTGCAGGTGAGTTTGGCCCCGTTGGAGGCCGCAACTTCATCCACGGTCAAACCGTCAGCCTCGCGCTCTTCCGTTGATAAAATCCTTTTGGTGGTAAGGACTCTAAATGCAAACGGTGGAAATTGAAATAAAACTGCCTGTCGGTGAACATCATCAGGTACGCCAAACGCTGCTGGCCAACTTCGCCCGTCCGCTTGGCGACATCTGCGAGCTCAATATCTTTTATGATCGGCCGGACAACTCTCTTTATGCCGCCGACCAGGCTCTGCGAGTGCGCATTGAACATGCACCCCAAGACTCCAACCTGGCCAAAGCGCTGGTTACCTGGAAAGGCCCCAGCATTTCGACCCTTATGCACAATCGCCCCAGCATAGATTTTTATGCCTCTCCATCTGAAGCCGCCGACCCGTTTCTCCTGGCGCTGGGCTTTGTGCGAAAAATGGCGTTTGAAAAGCGCCGTCAATCCTGGCTGCTGGGCGATTGCCGCGTTGAGCTTGACGAGTTGCCGCGGCTGGGCCTCTTTATTGAAATAGAAGGCCCCAGCGAAGCAGCCGTGCTGACAGTTCGCCAGCGCCTGGAACTTGATAACCATCCCGCCGAACACCGCAGCTACGCCGCTATGGTTGCCGAGGCTCTCCGCGCCAGCCCCACAGCCGACAACACGCTTCGCTTTGATAAAACTTCACTCTAACGCCATGGTTAAAAATGAACCCTTTACTTAACCTGGGCGATGAGCGATGAACTTTTGGCCGCCAAACTTTTTACACACTCTTCTCAACGCCCAAGCGCCAGTGGACTCGGCTGATGTTGTCGACCGGTAAGCCATTGGGTAACAGGGCACACGCATCCTGCTAATTGGTGTGAGGTTCTTCTAAGTAGGTATAGCCTTGCAGGCCATTTTCGTAGAAGTTCATCAGTAGGGTGGATTCTTCCACTGAAATTGTCTTTTCGCGGACAGCCCGTTCAACATCTCTGCGCATGCGGGCAAGAAGCTCATCGGCGTTGAATTGTACGTACTGCAGCACCTCTCGCACCGTGTCGCCACGAACCACTTCGTCAACATGAATTTCACCCTGCTCATCCATGTGTACGTGCACCGCATTGGTATCGCCGAGCAGGTTATGCAGGTCGCCAAGTATCTCTTGGTACGCCCCAACCAGAAATACCCCTAAAAAATAATCCTGCCCGGTGTACTCGTGCAGTTCGAGCGTGCGCTTTACATCGCGGAGGTCTATAAAAGTATCCACCTTGCCGTCGCTGTCGCATGTGATGTCAGCCAGTACGGCTCGGCGTGTGGGTTCCTCTTTCAGCCGATGAATCGGCATAATCGGGAAAAGCTGTTTTATAGCCCAGCTGTCGGGCATGGACTGAAACAGCGAAAAGTTGCAGAAATAGGTGTCGGATAGCTGCGTTTTGAGCACTTCAAGCTCTTCACCAACATACTCAATTTCTTCCAGCACCTTGAGCACTTTGCCACAAATGCCCCAGAATAATTTTTCAGTAAGGCTGCGGAGCTCGAGGCTTAAATAACCCAGGTTGAACAAGTTGAGCGCTTCGTCGCGCTGCTGCGCCGCATCGTGATAAATTTCGAGATAGTTCTTCTTGTTCACGTCGCGATGGGAATCAAATAAATCACGAATAGGCTGCGGAATTTCGTCGCCGGATGGCAGTTCGCGCGGCACATCACCCGTGTTAAACCCGCTCACGCCCAGCACGTTGAAAACCAGCGCACTATGATAGGCCACCATGGCCCGCCCGCTTTCCGAAATAATTGTGGGGTGCGGGACGCCGCATTCATCGCACACGCTCTTAACGCGAAATATTACGTCACCGGCGTATTCTTGAAGCGTATAATTGATGGACGATTCAAAATTAGTCTGGCTGCCGTCGTAATCCACGCCAAGACCGCCACCGACATCCAGATATTCCATGCCGGCGCCGGAACGGGCAAGCTCCGCATACACCCGGGCCGCCTCGTTAAGAGCATTTTTGACGGTGCGAATATTGGTAATCTGGCTACCTAAATGAAAGTGCAGGAGCTTAATGCAGTCCTGCATGTTGCGATCTTTAAGGTAATCGAGCGCTTTAAGTATTTCAGCCACAAACAGGCCAAACTTGCTGCGAGCTCCACCCGAACTCTCCCACCGGCCGCTGCCGCGCGTCGCGAGTTTTACGCGCATGCCCATGCGTGGCCGCACACCGTGCTTTTCGCCGTATTTGATGAGGAGTTCCAACTCCGTAAACTTTTCAATCACCGGAATAATGTTCTTGCCGATTTTTTGGGCCAATACCACGGTTTCAATGAACTCGTCATCCTTAAAGCCGTTGCAGATGATGGGTGTATCGCGGCCATTGGTAAGCGCCAATACTACCAGCAGTTCCGGCTTGCTGCCGGCTTCAAGGCCCCAGCCGAACTTGCCGCCAATATCGAGTATTTCCTCCACCACATGTCGCTGCTGATTTACCTTAATCGGGTACACGCAAATGTAGCGACCCTGATAATTGTTTTCGGTGATTGCGGTGTTAAACGCCTCATGCATTTCAGTCAGGCGGTGCCGTAAAATGTCGCTGAAGCGTATGAGCGTAGGCGGCTGAATGCCTCTGAGGATCAACTGATCGGTGAGTTTCTTCATGTCAATGGAGCGGCTGGGATCTTTTCCGGGATGCACCGCAACGTGTCCCTCTTCATTGATCGAAAAATATCCCTTGCCCCAATGTGATACATTGTAAAGCTCGTTGGAGTCCTGCACCGACCACGCATTGAGAATGTTCATTGCTTCCTCGGTAGTTGGGCGCCCACACGCGCCACGCGCCGCACCGGCAGAGGCTTGCATCGCCGCAAGCCGCCGCTGCAAGTTCAATATGATACATGCGCTTGGCAAAAATACTCAATCGCCGCAAATATCTTTCAGAATATTTGTTCAGCCGATCGCGCCATCATGCTCACCAGCCAGACCTGGCGGCGTCAGAATATTCTTAATCAAGCCATACCCCGGAGCGGACGCTTTTCAAATTGCCCCGCGCGCCCGAAACCGCCAATGTAGCCGACCGCAGCCACAAGGCAAAGTATCATCGGAAAAACCTGACATGATTTGCTTTTAGCCTCTGCCCGTGGGCCGCCCTCTGGCCACAGCGTCAGCCGGGCGCTGCAGCGAACAGCCGAACCTTCGCTGCACCTGCTGAAGCCATTTGTGAACATTGGCTTGATTGACGTAGAAATACACGCTGTTGCACTGCCGACGGCTGTCCACAAGGCCCACCCGCCGCAAAATTTTAAGATGATGCGATACCGTCGGCTGTGTCAGGCCCAGTGCTTCTGCCAATTCTATGACGTTATACATCTCGCGGCATACCGGCTGCTGCGGCAGAATTTGCATCATTCGAAGACGGTTAGGCTCGCCCAAAGCCTGAAATACTTGGGCAAATCGTTCATCGCCTGCAACACCTCGGCTCACGGCCACCGTGCGATTCCGCGAAAGTTTACCCACCCCAACCGGCAAGACGTTCATGCATGCGGTTCCTTGCTCAGCAGCGGCAAATTCAACGCCTTAACCACTTCAATGCCCGAGTCTGCGGCCAAAGCATCCATGGCTTCCGCCGTTGGAGGCGCATCCAATTTCAGCAGCATCAGAGCCTTATCGCCCTTGCGGCTGATGGTCATGTCGGCAATGTTGATCTGCATGCGGCCGAAGGTGTTGCCCACCAGGCCAATCACGCCAGGCTTGTCGCGGTTGACAATCAGCACCATCGGCCCGGCCGGAACCATATCCATCCAGTAGCCCTTGATGCACAGAACCCGCGGCAGATTATCGGCAAATACGGTGCCAATGATGGTGTGTTTGCGGTCGCCGTCCACAATTTCCAGCTCAATGCTGTGCTGTATGGCTCGCTGGGTCGCCTGTCCCAGTGTTTCAAGTCGAAGGTTAATGCCGCGCTGCTCGGCCAGATGCAGCACATTTACCACGTTCAGCGGTTCAGAAATAAACGCCTTGAGCAGTTCAATAATGCCCAGCCGCTGCAGCGTCGGAGCAATGCGCTTGGGCAATTCGCCGTTGGTACGCAGTGTCACTGTGCTAAAGCCTTTGTCGGCAATGGCACCCAGAATACTGCCCATGCGCCGCGCCAGATCGGCATACGCCTGTTCCTGCTCGGAAAGGTTAAGGTCTATGCCACCCGCGTTGACCGCTCCCTGAATGCCATCGCCGCGAAGGTAAAGAAGCAGCTCGTGTACAGCATCCACCGACACAGCGCTCTGCGCCTCGGCCGTGCTGGCGCCAAGGTGCGGCGTCAAAAGTACTTTATCACCAAGGCCAAAGAGAGGATGATCCTTTGGCGGTGGCTCCTGATCATACACATCTATGGCAGCTCCACCAACACTGCCCGATTTAATCGCCTCGGCAAGCGCCGCCTCGTCTATAATGCCGCCACGGGCGCAATTGATAAATCGCACGCCCTTGCGGCAACGGGCCAGCCGCCCCGCATCAATCAATCCTTTTGTTTTATCGCCCGGCACGTGCACCGTAATGTAGTCGCACTGGGGCAGCAGCTCATCGAGATCACGGATCATACGCACCTGCCCATCAAGTGCGGACTCAGCAAAGAAAAACGGGTCATAGGCTAACACCTTCATCTCAAGGCCGGCCGCCCGCTTGGCCACCGCCCGCCCGATACGACCCAATCCGATGATGCCCAGCGTTTTGCCGGCAAGCTGCGTTCCCATGTATTTGTTGCGCTCCCACAACCCGGCGCGAACATGTGCATCAGCGCCGGCAAGCTTGCGCGATAGGGCCAACATAAGTGCCACGGCATGTTCAGCGGTGGTAATGGTGTTGGCATCGGGGGTGTTCATCACCAGTACACCGGCCCGCGTCGCCGCCTCTACATCAACGTTGTCCACGCCCACGCCCGCACGCGCTATGCCTTTAAGCCGGCCCGGTTTGGCCAAATCTTCGGCCTTAATCTTCACGCCGCTGCGAATAATCACGCCATCGTAATTGCCGATAACGCCGGCAAGTTCGCCAGGGTTCCACTTGGGTTGATTCGTAAACTCTACATCAGGCTGCTGTTTGAGCAGCGCCAGGCCTTCGTCGGCAATCTTGTCCGCAACCAGAACTTTAAACATCAAAATTTCTCGCTAACCAATGAGCCACTTCGGGCACACGCCGCCCGAAACAAGCTTAGAAGTATATGAAAAAGCCGGCCCAGCGCATAGCGTTCTCTGATAAATACCAAATCGGCCATCCTGAAACCCGCCCGGAAATAATTTCGTAGGCCACCAAAGTCCCAGTCAGCCTGCGGATCATGCGGCCGGTTTGCCTGAAAAACGCATACACCATTGCATCAGTTCTGGAAAAGCATCCAGCGCGCCGGCAGCCATAGCCGATACCAGCGGATTCATCAGTACCCGCGAGAATATGTTGCCAGCCATATAACGGTGGGCAAACTCCCGATGCCATAGATGGCTGTAGGCGTGGCCCGCCTCGTCCGGCTGGGAGCAGCCACCATGAGCCAGAATTGTTTGGGCGAGCAGCCGGCCCGAAAGCATGGCCAGCGTCATGCCTTCGCCTACCAACGCATGGACTTCCCCGGCGGCGTTGCCAACAAAAAACCGCCCATCACGGTAAGTCTGCCGTACGCCCGGCGTCAGCGGACCGGTGGCGTAAAACGGGCTCAGTGGTTTGCTGCACGCGAGCATGCGGCCAAAATGGGTATTTACAAGCTTGACCTGCCGCAGAACGCCCTCAGGCCCGCCCACTGCCTGCATGACACTCCGGCTGGCCACGCAGGCAAAGTTATATCGTGGCGGCTGGCCATCACGCGCAGTGTAGCTCATGGTCGCTTCGCTGGTGCGGATGAGTCCGGCATAGACGCCACGCATTCCACCGATGGCCGTGACGTCATCCGGCAGGTCCGCAGGTGATAGATGGGCCTTAAAACATAGGTAGCCCCGATGGGCTACCGCGTCACTGGGGCCATCCGCCATGTCGCCCCGTCCCGCAAGGCCATGCGCCAACACCACTATACGAGAGCTTAAGGGGATTCCCTCGCGCCTTTCAATCCTAAACCCCTGCTTTGCATCGCCGATAACCCGAACAACATGGCATGGTTGAAAGATTGCAGTCCCAAACTGTTTAGCCCGGGTTAAAAGCATGTCATCAAGCGTGTCGCGGGCGATCGCGCGTGGATACTCACCGGCGGCATCGGCACAAAAGTTTCCCTCCACAACCGCCGAATACGGCGGGCACACCCATACCCGGCGCATCGCCGGCCCGGCAACAGAGTCGAACGCGCTAACCAACCCCATATCGGCCAACGCTACGCGAGCCGCCGCAGACATAAACTCTCCACACACTTTTTGCCGAGGGAAGCGCTTCTGCTCCGCCAAGGCCACGCGCACACCCCCCTTTGCCAACAAGCCGGCCGCGACCGCTCCCGCTGGCCCCCCGCCAATGACCACAACATCAAATTCCGGGTTTTTCATGACACAGAAGTCCCTGAGGCCAGTCGGTGCGGCCTTCACCCGCGACCTTTACCGCAGGCCCGGTGCCAGGCGCACCACAATTCTTCGGCACACAATCAGACGCCCGAGGCAAGCATAGCACCCACCTTTTTGGCCAACTGTGTTTTACCGGCATCGGTGAGCTTTTGCTCAAGGGTCTTACCCACCTTATACCAGTTGCTCTCTTGCACAAAGGTGCTGGCCCACCGGGGCGGAGGCTTAATGCTCGTCCATGTTTGTTCATACAGCGTCAACACGCGATTTGGATGATTTTCTTTTTCAAGAATGGCCGCAGCCTTGGTGAGTGCCAGCCGTACAAATGGCCCCGCGTTGGCAAATCGTTGTATAACATCCATATAACATTGTCCTGCGCGATTGGGACGATTGGCCTTTTCCCACATGGCCGCCTGGTGCATGCGAACGTTAGCAGCCAAATCAAATCGTTTCTGCTCAAACATCACAAAGGCTTTATTCCACAGATCATTCTGCTCTTGCACATCCCGCACCGTTTCAATCATGGGCGACACCACTGCCATGGCAAAGTCAGGATATAGCGTTCCACAAAAACTCATCAGTTTGTCCGCCCAGTATTCCTTCTGCGAATACGTCAGTTTGTGCTTTATAGCCAGCGCTCGCACCGAAAACCACGCCGGCGCATAGCCATTGCATTGGCTCACCGCTGCGTAGAGCAGGTCCAACTCACTGCGAACCGTAGCCCCACGAATGGCCACCGCTTCCGCCCGCACTTCACTCGGCAAAGCCGGCGGATTGAATAGCCCACCATGCAGCGTGCTCACAATCAGGCGATCAGCCGCATCAGTAAGGGCAGTGGAGTTCCAACGTCCATGGGCCGTGGTATGAATCAACTGCCCCGAGAGTGAAATATAAGTGTCCGGCACCTGCCTCCGGGATACTGGATCAAGCGTTTCGCCTAAAATGCCTTGATATTCAGCGTATCGCCCTACATTAAAATTCCACCAACCATGAGTGCCCTGGGCCTGCAGAAATCCCACCCAAGCATGTCCCACAACGCCATCCAAACCTGTATCGTAGGCGGATGGCACCCCAATAGCCTTGGCTACTTCAGAGGCATAATACGCCTGATCAGCACATACGCCGCCATAAGCCAGGATATTTGGGAGATTAAAACCATGACTGTCGAGCTGTGCAGTGCGCCCCGAGCGTAGAGCGCTATAATCGTAACGTATCCTAAAGAATAAACTGCCCACCAACGGGTTGCCATGATACCGTGCTAATGCCCATTTCAGGTTGGGAATACTCGACGTGGTATCCACGACATATTCCAGCAATTCCGCCGGCACATGCTTAATGCCGAAGTACATAAGGCTCTGATGCTTAACATAATACTTAAACAACGCGACCGGATCAGGCGACGTTGCGGCATTTTCATTAATGTGCACACGCAGCGGCCTATATAGCACCACGCATATTGCGCTGGTAAGGTTCGGGTATTGGGCTGCCTCCGCACCGACCGCCTTGTGCAGATGCTCCAACATGGCCAGCTCATCGGATACCTGCGGAGTGCCGGGCTGTATCAAAAATAGCAGCGTCTCGGCAAGCTTCGGGTTTTTTGTCAAGTAGCTCAACAATCGCGTTCGCGTCTGCCCGTCATGCACCTGACGCAATGCGTCAATCAGCCGCAGGGTATAATCTACGTGCCTGAACAAAATGGGCTCGCTCGACGGCCCGTAGGCCACCACCTGGTCGAACAATACCCCGGTTTGTTGCTCCGCTTTGGCAAAGGAACCACCCTTCTCAAGGCGGCTCACAATGTTGCCAAGCTGATGCTTAACATACGCGGGCAAAGTAATCTGCGGAGTTACTCCGGGGCCTGCCGACGCTGCGCCGGTGATGAGCGCCAATGCCGCAGTTGCAAGGCCGGTTAAGCCAAGTGATAGCTTCATCGTGAAACCTCCGTTTGAACCACAGGCAAGCAACGGCTCGAAACGATGGATGCCGCAACCACCTATTTTATTACGTCCGCCTACAATCTCAAGGCTACGTATCGGCCCCCAGCCCAGTCAACCAATCCGGGGCTATCCCCGACCATCCCCTAGCGCAGCAGCATTTAACCTTGTACCCCATCGAAAAGGCCGCCCATCTGCGCACTTGCCGCTAAACCTCCCGGTTCATACTATGGCGGCATGAATGAGCATGCTCTCAAGCTGAACCCGTGGCGAGCTTTTGATGCCGCCTGACCAACTGCCCGAATTTTTGGCGGACATCGCTGCATCGCCGGTTGTTAACGAGCTTATCTCACGGCTCACCGGGCCGCAGCGCCATGCGCCGGCCACTGGCCAATGGGGTAGCTGCGCACTGGCACTTGCGGCCATAGTCCAGCAGAAGTTGCGCCGCCCTATACTGGTGCTGACCGCACACTTGGACGACGCGGACGATGCTTTAAGCCAGCTGCAATTTTTTCGCCAAGGCTGCGAGGCCGCGCTTTTTCCAGCCTATGAGGTGCTGCCCGGCGAAAGCAATGTATCACAGGAACTGGTCTGCGATCGCCTGGAACTTCTCAATCGGCTTGCCGCTCAAAACAACGCCAGTCAGCCGCCATTTATTGTGGCCCCAGTGCAGGCCATCATGCAGCCCTGCCCTGATCGCGAACTTGTGGCCCGCCTTATTCAAACCCTTAAACCCAGCATGTCCATGGCACGCGATGCCCTGCTCAAATGGCTCGACGCCAACGGGTACACCCGGTTGGAGGCGGTGGAAGACGCCGGCGACTATGCCGTTCGCGGTGATATTGTGGATGTTTGGCCTCCAAGCCGAACCGAACCTGTGCGTATCAGCTTTTTTGGCGATGAAATCGAGAAACTCCACAGCTTTAACCCCGAAACCCTTGGCCCAACCGGCGATTTGACCACGATAAATCTGTTGGCAATCGCACGCCAAGCCTCGTGGCCTGTTGAACAGACCTGCAGCCTCCTGCGATACCTTTCGCCGGAAACCATCATCTGGCAGATTGAACCGGCGGAAATGCAGGAGCAGGCCAAAAGCTATTACGACAAACTCACCGACGCCCGTGGCGTTTACTCACCCGACGCCGTGCACCACGGCGTGGCCAAGTTCGCTCATGCCGAAATACACCAGTTTGGCTTCAATGCCGCCAATGCCGTGCGCCTCCCTTGCCGCTCCGTGCAGGCGTTTGACACCCAAGCTGACGCCGCACTCGCCGAGCTTGCCCAATGGGCCGCAGCCAATCGTCTTTACGTCCTGTGCAGCAATCATTCCGAGCGTACTCGGCTTATAGACCTTCTGGATGTTAAGCAGCCCGGTAGTTCAGCGAACATGAGCATACTGGTGGGCGAATTGGCTATGGGTTTTCGTTGGCGACTCGGCCCGGCCGTAAATTCAATCGCACAGAATAAGGCCCATGGCGACGGCGACGATGCTGCTGAAAACGAAGCAGCCCGCTGGCTCATATTGGTTGGCCATCACGAGATATTTCACCGCCATCACCAGCAGCGACCGCTGCGGGCACTGCAGGGCGCCCGCACCATAGACACTTTTTTGGATCTGCGCGAGGGCGACCATGTAGTACATGTACAGCATGGCATCGCAAAATACATCGGATTAAACACCATCGTGCGCGATGGAAAGACCAGCGAATTCCTCACGCTGAGCTTCGCCGGCGACACCAGGCTGCAGGTGCCCGTCACACAAGTTCACCTCGTGCAAAAGTACGTGGGCAACCCGCAGGGGCGACCGCAACTGTCGGTATTGGGCGGCGCCGGCTGGGGCAAACAGAAGGAAAAAGCCGCCGAAGCCATTGAAAAACTGGCGGTAGAAATGCTGGAAGTTCAGGCAGCTCGGGCACAGCATCCGGGCGTGGCTTACCCGGCCGACACTCCCTGGATGAAGGAATTTGAAAACGCCTTTCAATACGAACCTACAGAAGACCAGGTGCGCTGCATCACCGAAATAAAAGAGGACCTCCAAAACACCCAACCCATGGATAGACTCCTCTGCGGTGATGTGGGCTATGGCAAAACCGAGCTGGCCATCCGAAGCGCCTTTAAAGTGTGCGAGGCCGGCAAGCAGGTGGCCGTGCTGGCCCCCACCACGGTTCTGGTCGAGCAGCACGAACAGACCTTTCGCCAGCGCATGGCGGGGTATCCGTTTGTTGTGGAAAGCATTTCTCGCTTCAAGAGCAACGGCGCGATTCGACAAATTCTCCAACGCGCCGCCGCCGGCAAGGTGGACGTACTCATTGGCAGCCACCGCCTGCTCAGCCGCGACGTACAATTTGCCGATCTGGGCCTGCTGGTTATTGATGAAGAGCAGCGATTCGGCGTGGAGCATAAAGAGAGGCTCAAACACATGCGACTTACAGTAGATGTGCTTACCATGAGCGCCACGCCCATTCCGCGCACGTTGCACATGAGCTTGCTGGGGCTGCGCGACATATCCAACCTTGCTACGCCGCCGCGCAATCGCCGCAGCGTCGTCACCGAAGTTATCGCCTGGGATGGGCCTAGAATTGCCCAGGCAATAAAGCGCGAGTTGGCACGCGACGGGCAGATTTACTTTGTGCACAACCGCGTCTGGAATATTGACGCAATTGCAGAAAAACTGCGGCAACTCGTGCCGGACGCTCGCATTCTCATTGGCCATGGCCAGATGCCCGACCGCGACCTGGAGCAGGTCATGCACGCCTTCGTAAAAAAGGAGGCCGACATTTTGGTGTCCACCACCATTATTGAAAGCGGCCTGGATATTCCCTCCGCCAACACCATGTTCATTCATGAAGCTGAAAACTTTGGCTTAAGCGACTTGCACCAGCTCCGCGGACGCGTCGGCCGATCCAAACATCGCGCTTACTGCTATTTAATTGTCGGCCAAGACCGCGTGCTTACCGAAGCTGCCGGCAAGCGGCTCAAGGCAATGGAAGAGTATGCCTCACTGGGAGCAGGTTTCAAAATTGCCCTGCGCGATCTGGAAATTCGCGGCGCCGGCAATCTACTCGGTGAAGAGCAGTCCGGTCATATTGCAGCCGTTGGCTACGAGTTGTATTGCCAACTCCTGGATGAAGCCGTTAATCGCATTAAAAATCTGCCGCCAGACAGAGCTGTTGAGGTGCAAATTGACCTCGGCTTTGCAGGCTCACTGCCGCGAAGTTATGTAGCCTCCGATCGCCAACGTATGGATTTATACCGCCGCCTCGCACGCTGCTCCACGCTCGAGGGTATTGCCGAAATAAGGCAAGACATCACCGACGCGTTCGGCGATCTACCCCGCCCCGCGCGCATACTCATTGATCTGACCGAGCTTAAACTCTTTGCCGCACGCTGGGGCATTCGCAAAATCATTCGCCAAACGCCCGATATCGTATTTACCATTGACGATCTGGCCCGCCTGGGACCACTACTGGGCAAAGCACCTGGCTCGGTGCGGCCCGTGGATGCCAACACCATTCACCTGCGATTGGCACCCAATTACTTTGAAGAAGATTCGTTGCTCAATGTCCTGCGAAACATGATGAATCCTACAGCCCCGGCAACCTCTGCCAAACCGCCTGAAGGCAAGCCCGGAAAATCCCTGGCAGCGTCAAAAAACCCGGCATCTCGAGCATAGCCTCCGGCGCCCGGCGTTTAACCTTGGGGGCTAAGGACCGCATGGCAGCCACCCCACGTTTGAAAGGCATGCTTGCGCGGCGCAACCATTCCGTTTTTAGTTTACAGCTCTTCCAGCCAGGGGTTACTGCGGCGTTCAGATCCTATTGTTGTTTCAGGGCCGTGGCCGGGTTTTACCAGCGTATCATCCGGCAACGTCAGCACACGCTTGAGCGAGCGAGCCATATCTGCGGGGCTGGAATCCGGCAAATCAGTGCGGCCAATAGATTGGGCAAACAATAAATCGCCGGCCAGCAGCAGTGAGTGCTCCTTGATGTAAAACACGATATGCCCCGGCGAATGTCCCGGCGTGAACATCGCTTCAAGCTTTAGTTTGCCCACGGTTATAACTTGGCCATCTGCAATGTACGCATCAGCCTTACGTGGCGCAATATCAAAGGGCAGAGGCATGAATATGCTTACCGGCCTTATTAATTTAGGCTCATCAAGCTGGTGAATCAGCACCTTAGCCGAAGGATATTGATCCGTCACAACCCGATGGTCGGCAACATGATCCCAATGGCCATGCGTAAGAAGCAGCAATTTGACATCCCACCCATGATGGCGAGCAACCTTCAACAACGGCGCCACCGTTGCATGCGGCGCGTCAATGATCGCCGCTTCGCCGGTGGCTTCATCGGCCAATAAGTACCCGTTGGTGGCAACTGGGCCACCGGTATTGGTATGCAGTTTCATGATGGCATTGTACAAAAATCGGAACCAAGGTCTATGGCTTGAACTTTAGACCACCGCATCACATCGCACTGAGTGCGAAGCCTTCCTTGTTCATCCATAGGTTTCGGCGGCATGGTCAGGCATGCGTTGCAAGCGGCGCATCGCATCTATTTCACAAATCAACGCGTCAAAAGCCGCATTCCACGCAGTCAAGATTTCCAGGCCCCCTGCCTTGGGGTTTACATCCAGCACATCATGCAAATGGCGATGACGCTGAATAAACCGGCGCATGGAGGGTAAATGTCCATAAAATTCGCCGCGCTGCTGAATCCATCGGGTAATCGGACACTGATCAAACGTTTGAAGCTCCAGCTCAACGGTATCCATAGACGCGGCAGCCGCAGACTGCTGTAGCTTTGCCAGGCGCTGCGCAACAAAGATATGACGCGCCAGCAACGGCATATCTTCCACTGGGTAAATAGCGGGCAAATGGCGCTGATCAATCTTGAGCGACTGTAGAAATGCAATCATATCATCCTCAGGCTGCGGTCGAGCCAACCAATACCCCTGAATGCGCCGGCCACCAATTCGCAGCCAGTAGTTCAACTGCCCGATCGTCTCGACACCTTCAGCGATCAGGCTCGCACCCGATAGGTCGGCATATTGCTTGACCGCGATGGCCACCGCTGCGTGCGATGGATTCAATAGAATCCCTCGAATAAATTCCTGCCCCAGTTTAAGTTCGTTAACCGGCAACGACGCGGCATACAGCAAGGAGGCGTGCCCCGTGCCAAAATCATCAAGACTCACCTGAGGCCCGCGCCGCCGGATCTCCACAATGCGCTGGGCCGCCACGTCAAGGTTCCTCAGGGCGCTGACCTCCGTAATTTCGAGCGTCAAGCGGAAGCCATCGGAACATTCGGCAAGGGCCTCGTCGAGATCCGCCAGAAAAGAGACATGCAGCAGATGCTCCGATCCAATATTAAGGCTGATGCGGAGTTTAAGGTTGGCTGCATCAAGACGACGCTGCAATCGCCCGGCCGCGCGCAGCGCATGGCGTCCCAGCAACCGAATCAGTTCGACATTACGCTCCACCACCGGCATAAAATCGGCTGGCGAAATCCATCGGTCGCCGCGCCGCCACCGCACCAGCATTTCCACGCCTACCGCTTTGCCACTCCGTATGTCACACTGCGGCTGAAGAAAAAATTGCAGTTCGCCGGCATTCACCGCTCCGGCAAAATCTTGGCGAACGCGAAAGATTTTCTCAACCCGATCACCCGCTTCGGGTTGATATATCTCATAAGCCGACATACTCGACTTGGCCAGGTGCATGGCCGTATCGGCATGGCGCAAAAGTGTTTTGCCATCGCTATGGTCTTTGGGGTACAGCGTCAGGCCAATGTTGGCAGCCATACGAATATCGTGCGACTCCCAGCGCGCGGGTTCATGCAGGGAGTCGGACAGACGATTAATAATGGCAGACAAATCCGACTCATGCCGAAGCGTCAGCAACAGGCCAAATTCGTCCCCACCCAGACGCGCCAGTAAATCGCCCGGTCGTAAGGCTGCGGTCAGCCGCTGCGCCACGGCTCTGATGATGGCATCTCCGGCATTATGGCCCAGGGCGTCGTTGAGTTCCGCCACGCCGACCACATCCAGCATCCCGATGGCCAGCAGCGTTCCATCTTCGGTTGCTCTCGCCCCAAGTGCGTCCAAGAGAGCCTTCTCGAAATGCGCGCGGTTGGGCAGATTGGTAAGCTCATCGTGCAGACGCACACGCTGTAGTTCCCGCAATTTCCGTTGGCGATCCACGGCGTCGGCGACCTCATCGGCGAGCTGCCGCAGCACTTTAAGTATTGCAGTAGAAAAACTGTTTTGGCGCGCTGCACCTAAAAATAGCACTGCCTCCGGCGCTTTGCCCCTGCGAGCGATTGGCACACCGGCGACCGCACGTGCCTTCATTTGCTTGAGATCAGCTTTCTTGGCAGCAAACTCTAAAAAGCAGCCTCCATCGGGCACAACCACCGCTTGACGTGTACGATAGATTTTTCCGGCGAGTGACTCACTTGGCGACTCGGCATCAACCATAGGCCGCGTTGCCTCGATTGGCTTGGATAGCTTGCCGGAGCAATAGAGCAGGCTGGTCGTTTTTTTATCTTCATTAATTCGGCTCACGCAGCCCCAAATGGCATCGGCGCGCTGAATCAATGCCTCAACGAGGCCCCGATACATTTCAACTTCGTCGCTGGCGACACCTAGAGTTTTGCGGATATGTTCGGTCGCTTGTTCGTACCGATGGAGTCGTTGCGCCGCACGCTGTTCCTGAAGGCGGTCGAGAGCCGCAGCAATACTCCCCGCCAGTCGCGATAAAAACGCGTTAATCCCCCGTGGCAAGCTCTGCCCTGCACGAAGATAAACGGCCAAAATGCCGCTTTGTCCCTGCTGCGTCCTGAAAGGGGCGGTAATGCTTCCCGCCAGGCCAAAGCGATCCGCCCACTGCTGCCAAGGCTCAAATTCGGGGTGATCATGAAAACGGTCGAATGATACGACGGCATTTAATGTAACCGCTTGAGCCGCAGGTCCAAGGCCTTGATGACCACCTGGTCTCAACGAAATGCGGATTGTTCGGTAATACCCAACAGCTTCCCCCGCCGCCGCACGAATATGTACGCGCTGATTCGTAGGATTAACAAATCCTATGCCCGCCAGAGGGGCGTCAAATATTTGCACCAACGCCCGCGTTATTGCTTGCAGCAGCGACACGCCGCGCAAATCACCAGATAACAGTTCATCGGTTATTCGGGATGCTTCAGCAAGACAGTCCGCCGCCGATTTCAGGCTTACCGAGTCGAGCCGTCGAACCAGGCAGGCTATTTGTTCGCCGAGGGTCAGGCGTTTGTTCATGGCGCTGATAAGGATCGCCCGGTCATCGGAGGTTATTTTCAAAGCCGCGGCATCGCATGTGCGGCGCAATAATGGCAAGATTTCAAGCAGCACATCCAAGTTATCGCGTGAGGATCCTAACCATTTCTCAGGCGAGAACAACCCTGCGACACGCAGTGGGTCAAATGGCGTTGACGCCAGCAGCTGGCAATATTCGAGCAAGATGGTTTGCCCTCGTTCGCGTTGAGCTTGCGACATGTTCCGCCAAACCGCGCCAGAGGCATCGTCACCTGGTAGAGCACCGACGGTTTGCGATATCTGATTCGACAATTGAGCCAGGGTTGCAGCATGGCGTTCAAGCGAGCGCTGCTCTTGTGGCGACAAATCCAGCGACTTAATAAGCTTGGCAGTCTCGCCCAAAAAAGTGTGCAGCATGACAACGCTCCTGACGGTCACCGTTGAATATATGCCACAACCGGATTCATTATAACGTAATTTTGCAACGGTCAAGTTAAAAAAACGCCGATTTTTCTGGAACGGTCAGTGCCCCCATCCGTCTGTAAAGTCTGATCGCCGATTTGCACTTTTCAAATTTGCAAAGTTCGAATAATGATTTACCTCCTCGTTGGCCATGATATCTGCCAGGCACGTGCCTCCCGGAACAAAGCAATGTTCATGCTTAACTTCAACTTTGTTTATATCATATTTTGTGAGCCAGTTCCGAGATGCAACCGCACCCGTTCGGCTTGGGTGGCACCGGGGCGTATCGGCCAATCTGCGTGCGACCAGCGCGACGCCAGGGTCTCTCGCCGAGCCGGATACCTTGGGTTAAACTATTTTTAATTGAAACCTTATGCCTTGTTTTATATTTTGGAGTTTGCACTACGATGACCTTAGCAATGTCTCAAATCGCTCTGCGGCAACTCGTAGCCCAACACGGCCAGCAGCATGTCTATACGTTTTACGAGCAGCTTACGCCAATGCAACAGCAGCAGCTTGACGGGCAAGTGGCCAGCGTGGACTGGGCCTTGGTTTCATCTCTTGTTGAAACGGTGGTTAAGCATCCCCAGACACTAGCTCTGCCCAGAGACGTACAGCCCGCTCCATTTTTTCCGCATCAACCAAAAGCTTCCCACGATGCCCAGCTCTATCAGCAGGCCAAGCTCCGCGGCGAAGACCTGCTCATAAAGGGCCAGGTTGCCGCATTTGTGGTTGCCGGCGGCCAAGGCTCGCGACTTGGGTGGGATGGACCGAAGGGAACTTTTCCGGCAACCCCCATCAAGCAAAAACCTCTCTTCCAATGCTTTGCAGAATATTTACTGGCGCTGCAGACAAAATATGGCCCAGCTATTCCTTTTTACATTATGACCAGCCCCGCCAATCACAAAGCCACGACCGATTTCTTTGCACACCACCGGAACTTCGGCCTGAAGCCCGACCAACTCATGTTTTTCTCGCAAGATATGCTGCCCGCCGTGGGCCTCGACGGCAAAGCCTTGCTTGAATCGTCCCACTCCCTGGCGCTTTCGCCCAATGGCCACGGCGGCTCGCTCCTGGCGTTAAAAAAGAGTGGAGCCTTGACCGACATGGCCCGCCGCGGCATTGAGCACATCAGCTATTTTCAGGTGGACAATCCAATTGTGCGCTGCGTGGATCCGCTTTTCATAGGGCTGCACGATCTGCAAGGCTCCCAAATGTCGAGCAAGATGCTGCCCAAGGCGTTTGGCAAAGAAAAACTCGGCAACTTCTGCATTGTTAACGGCAAAATGACCATCATTGAATACAGCGACTTGCCCGATCAACTTGCTGAAGAGCGCAACCGCGACGGCTCCCTGCGGTTTTTAGCCGGCAGCGTCGCCCTTCACGCCATCCGCCGGGATTTTATCGAGTCGCTTAATGCCCACGGCTTTGCATTGCCCTATCATCGCGCCGACAAAAAAGTCCCGTGCATTGATCTGGCGACGGGTCAAGCCATCAAGCCGGAAAAGCCCAATGGCGTCAAAATGGAAACTTTTGTTTTTGACGCCCTGCCGCTTGCTGACAAAGCCATCGTTTACGAAGCCGACCGCATGGACGAGTTCGCTCCCATCAAACAGCCCGATGGCATAGATTCCATTGTTTCATCAAAGGTCATCACAACGCAGCGTAACACGCAATGGCTCGAAGCCGCAGGCATACGTGTGCCCCAAAAGCCCGATGGCACGCCGGATTGCGTCATAGAAATTGCGCCATCGTTTGCGCTAAATGCCCAGGACGTGGCAGCCAAACGCGGGAAGGTTCCATCCATTGCGCCGGGGGCGAGCGTTTATTTGGAGTAAACACGCAAACATATCTTCCGGTACCTTCGCATAGCATCGCCCTGCCGAAGGCACAAATCTCAGCCAACCCCTTGCGGTCGCCGGTACTATAGGCAGCCTCTCCAAAAGGCCAGCCTGCTGATGAGTTATGACCAGCTCTCCGGCTTTCGTCCAACAATCGCCAATAAAACCGCCAAAACAACCATGCCAAAAATCCGGAAAGATTTCACTTGCATTTGCTCAGGTGATTTGTGTATATTGGTTTTTGTAGCCACCGCAGGTCGCAATGGCGGGACAATCGCAAAAGGCGTCTCTCTGAGACGCTCGCCGTCAGGCCGAAACCCGTAGCGACCGCTAAGTGGACCTGTGCATCGCCTAAGCGTGCCACCGAAACATAACCCATCGGCACGCGGCAGCGGTCAGCCTTGTCCACTTTCCAGAAAAAGCGGTGGCTTTATTATTTTTGCACAGCCACCGGCGGCAGGAATACCCGCCTTTTTATGCTTTTTCTGCTTACTTTAAATATCAAGCCGGCCTCAGCGTGAGGCGGCCACCCATAACGGGTATTGCTAAAGTATTGTCAACTTTTTACAAAAGGAACATCACCATGCCAAAGCTCAACCGAAAAGATCTCCTAAAACAAAAAATTCAGCACATTGATATTACCACCATGCCGGGAATCGTGCCTTTGGTGGAATCCATGAAAACCATGGCATATTCCTCCCGCGATCTTTACCGTGCCGCCGACATTTACGACCGCATGCTCCGCGACACCCAATGCGCGGTCATACTCACGCTGGCCGGCTCGCTGGTTTCCGCTGGCCTCAAAAAAATTATCGTCGAGCTTATCCGTAACAACATGGTGGACGCCATTGTCTCCACCGGAGCCAACATTGTTGACCAGGACTTTTTTGAAGCTCTCGGCTTCAACCATTACATCGGCTCGCAGTTCATGGACGATACCATTCTCCGCGACCTGCACATAGACCGTATCTACGACACTTACATTGATGAAGACGAGCTTCGCATCTGCGACGACACCACCCGCGAGATTGCCGACTCCCTGCCGGCGCGGCCGCATTCCAGCCGAGAGTTTATTGCCGCCATGGGCCGCTACCTCGAAAAAAATGCCAAAACCAAAGATAGCATCGTGCTCGCCGCTCATCAAAAAGGCGTGCCGATATTCTGCCCGGCTTTTTCCGATTGCTCCGCCGGCTTTGGCCTCATTGTTCACCAGTTGGCACGCCCGGATAACCATCTTACGCTCGACTCCGCCAAAGATTTTCGCGAACTTACGCAAATCAAGCTCATGAATCGCGAAACCGGCATCCTGATGCTTGGCGGCGGCGTACCAAAAAACTTCACGCAGGATATTGTCGTCGCGGCCGAGATACTCCAGGACGACGCCCCCATGCACAAATACGCTATTCAAATTACCGTCGCCGATGTGCGCGATGGAGCGCTCTCAAGTTCCACGCTTAAAGAAGCGTGCAGTTGGGGCAAGGTAGACGTCGTCTATGAACAAATGGTCTACTCTGAAGCAACCCTCGCGCTGCCGCTGCTCGCCGGCTACGCCTATCACAAAAAAGGCTGGAAAGCCCGCAAGGCCATGGACTTTGCCGGCCGGCTTGATGCCCTCAATCGCGGTGCCGGCATGAAGCAGCAAATATCCACCAAGGTTCGCTTGGCGTCAGAAACCAGCCAGACAAAACAAGCTAAGACAACCGGTGCGCGCGTAAAGGCAAACGCTTAGGCCAAGTCTGGCCCACAGGCTGGCTAAAACAATCAAGTGCTGCCGTGATGCCCCCCCTTAGGGCCTCATGTGGTTTCGGTGGTGCAGTT
>JABEVB010000145.1 GCA_013044165.1 Phycisphaerales bacterium | reverse complement strand
GGCATATTCGAAAATATGGCGAGGAGCGAGAACGCAGCAGACGGCCGCCCTGGGCCGCAAGACGATCCCGCCGGAGTTTTCAAACAGGCTCTAAGAGAAAATCGCTTGACGGGCCGCTTGGCGGAACGTTGGTGATGGCGAACTGCGCCGGCGTATGCCTGGGCCAATGGCGGCGATAAGGGGTTGCGGCCAAGCCAGCACGAGATTGTGGCATCGCGGTTGGTGATGGGCATGGTAATCAGTCCTTAGAGTTTGTTGGGTGCATGCGGGCGAGCCGGAGATAATACTGTCGAATCATGTCCCGATAGCCTGCGGGAATTTTTTGGCCGGCGGCATTGACCAGATTTTGTCTTTGGAGCGGGCCAAGGTTACGCCAGTCGGCGGGGCTTATGCCCAGCGATGCGACGGCCGTCGGTGGCTTGTCATTTATTTGCTGTGGTGCGTTGATGCCGGCGCCAGATCCGCCCTGGGCGCTTAAGCCGGGAGCGGAGCCGCTTTGGCCGGTGCCTGCGGCCATTTGCGATGGCGCGGTTAAACCTGCGGCCTGACTGATTTGCTCCCCGGCCACGGCCAAGGCTTGCGCCGCCTGCTGTGCGGCGGTCGCACTGCCTTGGCCTGCCTGCTGCTGCGCAGCCAGCGCAGCTTGAATGCGCTGTGCGGCTTCAAACATTCGCATGGCTCGCATTTGATTGGGCGTAGGCGCCGGCTGCGCTGATGGTTGGCCTGCAGCCGCACCGGGTTGGCCTGCGCCCGGCTGACCGGAGGCCGCTGTCTGGCCGGGTTGCCCCTGGCCCTGTTTCTGCCGGCCTTGTGATGCGGCTTGGCCCGTCTGGCTACCGCTGCTATTTGACTGGCCTGGGTTGGCTCCCGTCGGGTTGCCTTGATTGCCGGGCTGTTGGGGTGGTGCATTGTTGTTCTGCGGAGCACCGGCCTTGTGGCCGCTGGTTTCATCTGGAGCTTGTGGATTGATTTCGCCGGCGTGGGCCATAAAGCTTTGGTACTTGGGTACAAGGGCCAGCTCCGGCGAGTTCTGCAGACCTTGTAAATCGAGCTGGGCTATTTTCATATGAGCCAGGGCGGCCTGCTGCTTTTCTTGAGCTAGCGGGTTGTTGCCTTTGGCGGTGGCATCGGCCGCCTGCTGTTGGCGTTGTTGGGCCTGCCGCATCTGCGCATCGGCCTGCTTCACGTTATCGGCGATATCTGGTGAACCGGTTGCGGCCTGCTTGGCAATGTGCGCCGCGAGCTTGCGTGCCGCGGCTATTTGCTGCAGGGCCTGCTGCTGCAGCGGCTTGCTGTTTGCGGTGGCGGGGGTTTGGCTTGCGGCCTCGCTTTGCGCGTCGGCCGTTTGCTTGGCCAGAGCCTGCTGCCGCTGGGCGAGTTGCGATGCTTGCTGGGCCGCAGCCTGGGCTTGCTGCTGGTCTGGTGTGGGGGCTTGAGCTGCCGCCGCCTGCTGCGCTGCGGCGCTTTGCAACAACTTGGCCGCTTTGGAAAGCGATTGAGCGGCCTCTTGGGCATTATTTTTTTGAGCTTCGGCTGCGGCCTGGTCGGCGAGTTTGCGGGCAAGTTTTAATTGCCTCGACTCCTGGCTGCCGGCGCTTTTAGCCATCAACTGTTGATTAAGATTGTTAAGAGCCTTGGCTACGCGGCGGGCATTAACCTCGGCTGGCGCTCCGGGCTGGTTGTGCAAAAGCTGCCGAGCGCTGGCGGCTTGTCGTGCCAACTCCTGGGCCGCATTTTGCGACTGCTGGGCGTTCTGCCGCGCCTGCTGCTGCTGTGGCGTTGGGGGACGGTTGGCCAGTTGTGAAAGCTGGTTGGCCGTGGTGGCAAGCTCCTGCGACATGTGCTGCTGACCTTGGCGGGCGGAGGCATACTGATGGTGCTGCAGATTGCTGACTGCCGCGAGGCGTTCGGCGCCGGTGGGAACCTGCGCCAGCGATTCGCGCAAAACCTGCTGGCGCTGCTGCTGAAAATTGCGAATATCCTGATTCAAATGCTGCTGCTGTTGGGCAAGGTTGGCCAGCGTCTGCTGTTGTTGTTGCATGGCGGATTGATGCATTAAATCAGTATTGGCTTGTTTTTGCAGCGCTATGGCCTGTTCAACTTTTTGGCCCAGCGTGCCAAGTTCGGGCTGCACATTCGCGGCCATGGGTGTTTGCAGCGCCTTATGCTGGTTTACCAGCTTTTGAAGCTTGGCTGTTAATTGCTGTTGTGTGTGGGAGAGTTTTTTGGGCGATTGCCGCAGGAGCATTTTATTGGCAAGATGTTTTTGTTCGGCGGCAAGCTGTTTGACGGTGGCTTCAAGATCGCGCTGCTTTGCTGCTTGCGCCAGGGCATTGATCAGGCTGTTGAGTCGCTGGGCGGCCTGGGCGAGATTGTCGCTGGTGGCCGCGGCATCTTTACGTAACTGGCTTGGCTGGTGTGGGTTAAAAGAGGCCTGGGTGAGAGCATCGGCGGCACGGCGCATGGGATGACGCGCCACGGCAATGGCCTGGTTGGCGATGTTGGCAAAGTCGCCGTTGAGAAAGCTTTGCATGGACTTATCTAGCGTGGTGCTGGCCTGACTCATGGCGGCGATGCGCTGCTTTACCTGGGGCAGTTGCCATTGGTTCCAGCCGGTTTGGGCGTTGATATTCTGGGCGAGCCGCCGGGTCGCGTTTTGTTTGTTTTGCACCTGCTGGAGCGTCCGGCGCAGAATAACCTCCATACTGCGACTTGCGCGGCGGTCCATGCGCTGCCGAAAGCTTTGGCCAAGCCATGGGTCAATATCAAGTTCGTGGCGGGTGGTGCGTGCGCTTTGGGCGGCTGGCTGGCAGTTGTCGGTTGCCACCAGCCGATAGTAAATATGCTCCGGCTTGGGCACATTGGCCTGCGTCAGAATATCGGCGACCGAAAGGCTCCATTGGCCGTTGAATTGTTTGAGCTCGCTCACGCCCATGGGTATGGCCACCGAAAATGGCGCCGATTGATTTACCGAAACGCTGGCGTGGATGGCCGTAAGACCAAAATCATCGGTTGCGGCAAATGCGACCGGTACGGTGTCGTCGGGTCGCACGCGCTCTACACGTCGGGGGCTGGTGATGTGAATGGTCGGCGGCAGGTCGCGGGTGGCCACGATGGGCCACCTGCGATCGTCGCTGTTTTTTATGCCATGGTCGTTTACCAAAAGAGCTCGGTAGGTGGTGGTGCTCAGTACGTTAAACGTTGCCTGATACACCCCTGGCCCCATGGGGGTAAGCGGTATGGCGGTTTGGGCTGGACCGGCTTTGCCAAACGCCAGACGGCTGCGAGCCGAGAGCTTTTGGTTAACGTGCAGAACAAGCTGTACCTGTGTTCCGGTGATTGCCTGAATGGCGCCGCTGCTGCCCGTCGTGACTTGGGGTGGCAGTTGAGTGTAGGCCGGATAGTTGTATCGCTGTTCATAAGCGGCCACAGCGGGGCGCTGCTCGACAATCACATGGTACCAGGCGGAGTTACCCTTGCTTGAGGCAATGCGGTAGTCAAAGCTTGCCGACACCTGGTTTAAGGTTCGCCGAAACGAAGCCGGCCCAATGGGCGTCATGCTGCGATCGAGGGTGGCTCCGCCGGCAAAGCGCGTGGTAAGCGCTGCGGCAATTCCGCTAAGCGACACGCCTTGGGTTGGCTTAAAATCAGCCATGATGGTGAGCGGCTGGCCTTGGGTAATTACGGTGTTGCCGGGCTTGACAAGAATGGCTCCCAAGTCGGCCGGTATGCTGCCGTTCCACGGGGCAATGACTCGCTGTAGACCAAGTTCGACGGTTTGGGGCACAAGCGGCCAGAGGATAAGCCATGCGAGCAGGGCCGGCGCCAGGTAGGCGACCCAACGCCACATTGCCGCCGGAGCCACCACCGCGTCGGGTTTTACCTCACCGGCTTGGGCGGTGGCCTGCTGGAGAAGATGCCGCACGAGTTCGGCGGAAGACTGGGCGGCATCGTGATGTTCTGCGGCGAGTTCGACGGCACTGAGAATTCGCTCTTGTGCGGCGGGGGTGGCGGCTTCAATCTGCCGGGCTGCCTGATAAAGTGACACGGGAGCAAACGCGGGCCGCAGAATGCGAATAGATGCGATAACCTCTATCGCCCAGGCAGCCAGGGCCAGAAGCCAGCGGACGACGGTCGGGATATGATTTAGTGAGCCCAAGATGAGCACCGCAATCAGCGAGACAACAAAAATGATCAGCAACGATTGCAGGGCGGCCTTGGCAATGCGTATGGCCCGCTGCCGCCGGGCAACAGCCCGCAGCGGCGCGACGAGTTGGGGCGGCAGAGCGTCTGCAGGTGTGGGGTTTAATGCGTCAGCCATGATTTCGCCTCCGAAAGCATCTTGGCCTTGCGAAGAATTCATTATACAACTCCGCTCATTTTGCGAACAATCCACTCGGCGGTAACAACGCCGGCAAAAACCAGCAGGAACAGGAAATGGGCCAGTCGCGTGTAGCCGCTGTGCGGATTGCTGAAAAGCCCGGCCTGCTCGGGAATATGAAAAGTCTTTTTGGCCTTGGGTATTTGCTTCAGGAGAAGCGCCGCGAAGGGGCCACGCACCATGGCTCCCTGGCCGGCCTCGGCAAGGCGCATCAGCGCGGCGGGGTCGGCGCTGGGATCGAGCATTTCAAGATTGGCCTGGCGCGATACGCTGATGGCGATGCTTTTAACGCTGGCGGTTGGGTCGTCGCGCAGCTTATGGCCGACCGACGAACCCCTGAGCGTTACCCGGTAATGCCCTGGCGCAAGGCCGGCTATAACGCCGTCGTAATAACCGGCCGAGCCGGGCGAAGGCGTCATGGTAGCCTCGGCAGCCTGTTGGGGGGCCGCGTTGGTTTTCGCAGGCTCGCTGAGCACCACCACCCGAAAGTGCAGATTGCTTTGAGGCAGGAGGTTTTCGCCAAGCACGCGCGCCCGCACGCGCACCTGCTGACCTGCCTGATATTGATGATGATCGGTGCCAAACCGCACAAAGCGTCCGCCTGCCGGCAGGCTTTGGCCCGTGGCCCAGCGCAGCACATGGCCCCAGAAAATGTTCTGTCCGTTGTGAGCGTCGAGCTGTCGAAGACGCCATGTTTCGTCGCTTGCGAGATAAAGCACCCGCCCGGAGCCAACCGACATGGCCGCGAGCAAAGCGTGGCGATGTTCCGAGTCGAAGCCCTGGCCGGTGGGGTTGCGCCCGGCACCTGCGGGTATAGCCCAAATGACGCGAGCGCCGGCTCGGGCGTCGGTTTGCTCGCTGTGCCAGTACCAACGCGGCATGGCGGCAAGCATGCGGCTGTTTTCGGTACGGTCAGCCGAAAAAGCCGACAGCACCGACCCCACGCCCTGCGGCGTGACGGTTGGCACAAAGCCGTGACGGAGTTGCTGAGCCAGTATTTCGGGTGGCCAGGCCGCTGTGAGCTTTACCGGCAGCAGCGGAGCGAGCGGCCCGCCGGCATAGCTTGTCGGCATGTACCGTTGCCCGGCCTCCACCACAAGGCAGGCACCGCTGTTTTTAACTGCGGCGGCAATGGCCTGCTGCATGGGGTTGGTCAAATCGCCGGGCGAAACGTCCCCGAGAATAATAATATTGAATACCGACCATTGCTGGGCATTGCCGGGCAACTGCTGCGCGAGATAAGACTTATTATCAGGTGACGCCGGCACGGGTGGTGGAGCCGCAATACCCGGGACCACTATGGGATGCAGCAGGACCGCCTGCAGATGCACTTGGCTGTTGCGCGAGAGGTAATTGAGTAAATATTGATACTCCCAGCCGGGCCGACTTGCCACAAGCAACACCTGCAGTTTGCTTTGCCGCACGGCCACGCGAAGGGAGTCTTCGACCGCCTGATGGTTTACCGCGCCTGGCACGGGCTGTATGCGGAGATGGTATTCGTAACTACCGGTGCCAGGCGGGATGTCGTGGAATTGTTCGGTGATCATTTCGTCGCTATTGTCGGCGGTGATGGTTTTTGTTTTTAGCAGCAGGTCACCCCGCAGCAGTTGCAGGGTGACGGCTTTACCGGCGAGGCTGCGCAACCGCACCACAGCGCTTAGTTGTACTTTGTCGTGTTGGAATGCCCAGCCCGGCCCGTTAAAACTGCGAATACTCGCCGTCGGCGGAGACTGCGCCGAACCAATGCAGAGTGTAAAAACCTTGACGCCGCGCGATCCCATGATACGCGCAACAGAGTCCGGGTCAGGCCCCATATTCTCTCGGCCATCGGAGAGCACCAGCACAGTGGCGGCTGCCTGCGGGCCGAGGCGTTCGGCAATGGCCTGCATGGCGGCGGCAATATTGGTGGCTCGGCCGGTGGGTGAGAGCGCCTGGGCTATGTTCGACCCCAGCGAACTTGGGCGGCTGGGCGGCAGCACCGAAGCGGCCGAAGCAAAGCTCACGAGTCGCACATTAAATCGTTTGAGAAGAGGCGCCGCGCCCGTCGAGGCATTTTGGCTCAGCAGCGCGGCGGCGAGATCGGTTCGCGTCATGGACGCTACGCGTTTGAGGGCGAGTTGCACGGTTTGATCGTCGGCGTGCGCGGCTAAAAAGGCGCGGTCTTGAGACAGGGCGAGGCTGTGCAGCGCAGCGGCGGCAATGGTCATGTTGGTGGCCAGCAGGCTCCAATGCTGGGGTACTTTGCCTTGGCGCATGTCGGCAAGCAATTCGCCGGTGCGGGTTTGCAGTCGCTGCAAATTGTGCACAAGCGAGGGTGGCTCGCCGGAAACATTACCGACGTCCAGAGCCAGGTTGGCCAGGTGATGTCGCCAGACGCTCATCTGCTTTGCGGCTCGCGCCAGCAGCTGCTTGCGATGAGCGGTTGTTTGGGCGAAGGCGGCGTTTTGTACGGTGGAGCGAATAGCCCTTAATTGCTGGGCAAGAATAGAAAGTCGCGTCGCGTCGCGATCGAGCGTGTCGGGCCAGAGTTTGCTGGAAATAAACCCCAGTGCCCCCGCCCATTGCAGTTGGCGCTCGGGCGAGGTTTGTTTGTCAACCAGTGCCATGGACTGGCTATGATCGAGCGTGAGCCACAGCGTACCGCGTTGATGCAGTGTGTGCGTCCAACGAACGACCGGGGCCAACAGAAGCACGGCCATCAGCAACACCAGCGCAAGCCGCAAAGCTGTGAGCCAAAGAAGCACGGTCTTGCTGATGGTACGCCGTTGGGCGTAATACAAATAGCCGCAAAGAGCCGCCGCGATCATTCCAAAGGGCGCAATGAGCCAGGGCGAAAATGCCGGGTGCACGCCAAACGACCACGCGGTTGGCGTTGCTATTGAGGAAAGTAGATGGTTCCAGGACAGTTTCACGGCTTAGGCCTCTCCTGCTTGGATGGGTTGTTGTTGCGCCGCTGTCGCCACAGCCGAGCGGTGCACCACCGGCATGACGCCACTGAGGAGTTCGTCGCCGCCGCTGAGCCGGGCCATGCGGCGGCAGAGCAAGGTTTCTATCACAAGCATGGCGAGCACGAGCAGGGCCATCCAGGGCCACAGGTCGGTGTCGGCATTCTGCGAGCCCAGGGCGGTGGCTATTTGACTGGATTGGATGATCTGTTTGATGAATCTCATTTGGGTAAGCCATGCCAGATCGCGCTTGCTTAGGGTCTGGGAGACAAGGGAGCGGGCATCCATTGCGACGGCAAAATACACCGGCTGCGGAATGGCCGATGGCGTAAATGTAAGCGTATATAAACCGGGATATGTGGTGTGGCTGTAAACCAGCAGATAGCGGTTGGCACTGGTAATTTGCGGTTGAAGTTTGTGGACGCTGCCCTGGGGGTCGGTCATGGTGGCGGTATTGATTTGCGGCTGTGCAGGGCCAGTCCAGATGGCGGGGGTGCCGGGAGATAAGTAATGCCGCTGCGTGTGGCGACGTCGGCCCAGCGCCAGGCAGGCGGCGGTTTGGTTTACCAGAGGCAAAAAACTATCGGCCCGGGTTTGCCAGTCGTTCCAGCGGCCATCCACGCTGGTGGTCCAAACCGCGCACTGGCCTCCGGCGATGCCAAACGTGCGTTCCAGGGCCAGCGGGTCGCCGGTGGAGGTTACCAGAATGGTTTTTTCGCGAGGGTCGCTGGTTTGTAATTTCCACCATTTGCGGAGCGTAACGCCGGATATTACATTTTGTCCCAGTGCCGCCAAAGGCCGAACCAGCGGCGACTTGGAGTCGCGCAGTACGATCGCCGGTGGATGAGCCGGCGCGACCACGCAGGTGAGGCGGCCAAGATCAAAGCCGGCAGCAGGTAAATCTCGATTAAAAAAGTTGGTCGAAGCATTGCGCCCCAAAATAAACCATACGCCATGACCCCGCTCGACAAAGCGGTGCAAGCGTCGCAAAAAATCCAATGGCATGGCCTTCGGGTCGTTCACCACCACAGCCCAATAGTCCGAGAGGCTCGCGGCACTCGCGCGGCTTACACTCATAACAGTTGGTTTGATGAGCGACTTCTGGGCCTCGGTACTGGAATAGGGCGCCAATGCCGTTGCTAAAAAGCGACTGGCCCGGTGCGAACCGCCCGGGGTAAGCTGACTGTCTACCAGCAGGACCGGCAGATTATGCCAGACCTGCACAACCGCGAGTGATTGGTTATCGGCGGCCAGGGCGTCAACAACATCCGCCTTGATGGCCACCCAATGCGAGCCGGGCGTGGCAAAGCGATAGTCAAATGAAATGGTTGCGGATTTACCGGCTCCTAGATGGCTCATGAGCTTTTGCGTGACCGATTTGCCATCAGCGGTAAACTGCAGTTTTATGTCATCGGCCGGCAGCGGGCCTGAGTTACTGACGGCGGCGCTCAGGGTGACCGGATGGTTTACGCCGATGGTGAGAGGCGGGTTTACGTGTATAGCCCCAACGGAAATATCTGATTGCGTGGCGGTGCCGGAGATCGGCAAATCAAAAATGCTGGTATTGGCCATGGCCGGATTGATTTTGCCGGCGGCCTGTCGCCATGATTCGGTGCGGCGCACCCGCCACACCGATGCCTCGTCGCCGGAGACAATAAAAATGGTTTTGCGCAAATTGCCGCCTCGGCCCAGTACCTCGTGTGCTCGCTCAATGGCCGCCGGTATTGAAGCGCCCGTCAGCCCCTGGTGCTCCTGACTTAAGGGGTTAAGCAGGCGGTTGCGAATGGCGTCGGTGTTGTCTGCGCGAACCGGGAAATTGGTAAGCGAACGGGGGTGCGCCTCCGCGAGCACAACACTCAGCGTGTCGCCGGGCTTGAGGCTGCGGGCGATTTGTTGCACGACATCTATGCCGTGCTGAAAAACCGTTCGTCGGCCGATACGCAGGCCCGAAAGCGCCGAATGATCGAGAATGACGCATACATCGGATGTTGCCTGTCCGGGCAGAAGGCCAAGCTGGCCCGGGCCAAGCAGCGGCCGCGCCAGGGCCAGGGCCAGCAGAGCCAGCAGTGCCACGCGCAGCAACAGCAGCAGCCAATGTTCTATATTGCGTCGGCGTTTCTGCAGCACCGCCGACTCCTGCAGAAACATCATGGCCCCCCAGTTGATCGGGCGTGTGCGCTGCCGATGCAACAGGTGAATGATGATCGGAATGGCCGCTGCGGCAAGCCCGGCCAGCAGTAGGGGCATTTCAAACATGGGTTGAAGCCCTCCGCTCGGCGTGGGGCTGCTGTGCCATTTGTTTTATCATCGGCGCTCGCTCATTCGATTGGCAAGGTACAGGGTCAACGCCTGATCAAACGATTGGCTGGTGTTGAGCACGGCATAGCTAAGCCGCAGCGAATCGGCAGCTTGCCGCATGCGGCCGATGTGGCGCGCTACATTTTCGAGATAGCGATGGCGCATCAGGGCCGGGTCCAGCCGGAGTGTGTCGGTTTGCCGCTCCAGACTCTCGAATCGCGTCCAGCGGGAGAAGGGAAAGGTCATTTCATCATCCGCCATGACTTGCAGGAGTATGACCTCGTGGCGGCGATGGCGAAAGTGATGAAATGCTTCAACAAGCTTTTCGGCATCGTCAAATAAATCGCTGATTAAAATGACCATGCTGCGGCGCTTGATGCGTTCGGCGACTTCATGCAGGACCGGGGCCAAGCTGGCCTCGCGGCCGGTTTGGCATGCGTCGAGGCTTCGGGCGATGTTGACAAAGTGGGACGGCGCCGAGCGGGGCGGCAAAAAAGTCCGGATGGACTGTTCCAAGGTGAGCAGGCCGACGGAATCCTGCTGGTGCAGCACCAGATAGCTTAAGGCCACCGCCAGATATTGCGAATAGCGAAACTTGCTTAGGGGTTCGTTCTGGCCCTGATACGCCATCGAACCGCTGCAATCCACGAGTATGTACGCCCGCAGGTTGGTGTTGACTTCATACTGCTTGATGTAATAACGGTTGGCCTTACCGTAAACCCGCCAATCTATGCGTTTGATATCGTCGCCGGGAACATATTGGCGGTGCTGCGCAAAATCCACAGCGAAGACGATGTGCGGCGAGCGGTGCATGCCCTGTACATAGCCATCCATAATTTGTCGGGCAACGAGTTCGAGCTTGCCGATGCGGGCGAGCGCCGCCGGTTCCATCAGCGGAATTGCTTTGCCTTGCCCGGTTGGTATCGGCGTGTCGTAAGCCATAGGCCTTGCCAAAAAATAACTGCTGCGGAAACGTGGCGATGTTTAGCGCGCTGCGCCCGCGGCCGGTTGAGCCGTCGGGTTGCCCGCCGCTGCTGGCTGCTGCGGCACGGGCCGCGGAATTTCTTTAAGCAGGCGGTCAACAATTTTGTCGCTGGTCATGCCGCTGGCTTCCGCGCTGAATGTTGTCAGAATGCGGTGGCGGAGAACGGGATGGGCCATATTCACGATGTCTTCGGTGGTAACGTGCACGCGGCCATGCAGAATGGCCCGGGCTTTTCCCGCCATAATAAGGTAAATGCCGGCACGCGGGCCGGCGCCCCATTGCACCAGTTCGTTAACAAACGCGGGGGTGTCTTTTTCGTTGGGGCGGGTGGCGCGAACGAGGTCGCGCGCGTAGGCATAAACATGCTCGGCTACCGGCACACGCCGAACAATTTGCTGCAGGTGCATGATATTGGGTCCATCGAGCAGGCGATGCAGCGTCGGGCGGTAATTGCTGCTGGCCTGTTTCATTATTTGCACCTCTTCCTGCGGCGTGGGGTAGTGCACCAGCGTTTGAAACATAAAGCGGTCGAGCTGTGCTTCGGGCAGTGGATACGTCCCTTCCTGTTCAATGGGGTTTTGCGTGGCCAGCACAAAAAATGGCTGGGGCAGGTCGTAGGTGTGTTCGCCAGCGGTCACACGATGCTCCTGCATGGCCTCAAGCAGGGCGGCTTGGGTTTTGGGAGGCGTACGGTTGATTTCATCGGCGAGCACCATGTTGGCAAAAATCGGCCCGCGCACAAAGCGAAACGAGCGGCGGCCGGTGGTGTGGTCTTCTTCCAGTACGTCGGTGCCGGTGATGTCGGACGGCATTAAATCGGGTGTGAACTGCACACGTTTAAAAGGCAGGGTTAATACGTCGCTGATGGTTTTTACCAGCAGTGTTTTGGCCAGGCCCGGCACGCCCACGAGCAGCACATGCCCCTGGCAGAACATGGCTATAAGCACCTGTTCAATCACGCGCTGCTGGCCGACAATCACCTTGCCAAGCTGCTCGCACATGGTGCGATAGGCGCGGGCCAATTGCTCCACCGCTTGAATGTCGGTGGCGGTGGCTCCGGGCCGCGTGGTTGGGGTTACGGCGGGCGAAGGGGCCGTGGCGGCTGAAGGCCGTTGATTGGGCGACGAAGCCGCCATTTGGCTTGCGGAAGCGGCCGGCACCTCCGGCGAGGCAGTCTGGCCGGGCGCGGCTGCGGCGGGTATCGCGGCCGCTGCGGGCGATTCGCCAGCGACAGGTATCCGGCCAATTTCGTCGGCGAGTTGGTCAAAAATAGAGGTTTTGGGTGGGGGTGTTCCCGAACTTTCTGAATCTGCCATATAGGTGCTCCAATCGGCGGCCTGAACACAATTTTAACGAAGGGCCGACCGTTTTCTTGCAGATTATTCTACCTTATTACACCCGCGCTTGCAGGTTGAGGCAGGCAAGGCCTTGGTTGTCAGCCCAAACGGAACGAAGCCCGGGTGATTGTAAGAGCAAAGGCCAAGCTGCTGGAGCGCGGACGTGAAACAGACCCAAAATCGGCTGATGGGGTGCATGGGAAAGGGATAGTGGTGCGATTGGCCATGGCACGGGAGTTATCGCAATTACTATGTACGCATATACATAAAAACTATGTTAGGCGGTAAAACTTAATGCTTGACGTGCATCGGCCACGGCGGGCATAATTAAGGTTGCAGTTGGCAGAACGCCGCTTGGGCCCTGCTCCGGTTGGCCTCCATTTTAAGAATGGTTCATAAACGTGTGCCTTTAATGGAAAATCTCAGGCCCAGGTAGGATGATGGCCCGTTGGCGGTTCATGTGCCGGGGAGTGTCATCCTTAACAACAAACATCCGCAGGCGAAAGGATTTGTGGTCGAATGCAAAAGCTAATCTGGTTACCCGTGTTGACGATGCTGGCCTGCTTTGCTGGTTTGCTTGGGGCTTATGCCAATGATGCGGCAGGTTCGGCGGTTGCTGCGAGCAACTCTTCAAACGGTGTGTTGCCGCTCGAACTGCTGGCACACACTTCGGCGAAACGCTGGATGCACAACGCCTATCCCATCGGAAACGGGCGATTGGGAGCCATGATTTTCGGGCGCGTTGCCGACGATCTTGTGCAGTTTAACGAGGACAGTCTCTGGACGGGCGGGCCGGGAGCCTGGTCGAAATACGATGGCGGTAATATCATCGGCGGAGCGGCGCACATTAAAGCTGTGCAGATGGCAATTCGTGATCATAAGCCATTGCCACTGGAAACGCTCCGTAAATACTTCCGTGGGAATATGAGAGCTTATGGGCGGTATCAGGCGTTTGGCGATATAACGATTAAGAGTCAGTATCCAACAGGCAACGTCAGCGGCTATAGCCGAACCCTTAGCTTAAACAGCGCACTGGCCCATGTGCATTTTAACATAGGAGATGTGGCCTTTAATCGCACCTATTTCTGCAGCTATCCAGATCAGGTTTTTATCGCGCGCTATACAGCAAGCCAGCCCAAGGCCTTGACCATGGCCATCGGCTTCGATTCGCCGCATCGGCACTGCACCATCCAGGCTGTTGGAAACCGGCTGCTGCTGACCGGTGAGCTTTCCAGTAACCACATGGGCTTTCAGGCCGTGCTGGTGGTGAGACTCAAGGGTGGGAGTCTGAAGGACGTGGGGCGGCACATACAAGTTGACGGCGCTACCACGGTAACACTTATGCTCTCGGCGGCTACGGCCTATCGCGATCAATACCCGAGCTACACCGGCAACGACTTTAAAATATTCAACCGCACGATTATCGCAAAGGCCGCGAAGCAATCGTATGCGACGCTGTTGGCTGATCATGAACAGGATTATCGAGCATTGTTTGATCGCTGTCGGCTGAATCTGGCCGGCTCCGCGGCGCCTGGCCCGCAATTAACCACGCGGCAGGAGTTTGAGGCGTTTACCAATGGGGTAAGCGATCCTCATTTTGATGAGTTGATATTCCAGTATGGGCGGTATTTGCTGATAAGTTCCTCGCGGGCCGGCTCGCTGCCTGCCAATCTTCAGGGTGTATGGAATGATTCAGATCATCCGCCCTGGACCTGCGATTACCATATGGACATCAATTTGCAGATGAACTACTGGCCGGTGGAAGCAACAAACCTGTCGCCATGCGCAGTGCCGCTGGTTGATTTTGTTTGGGCACTGCAACAGCCGGGTCATGTTACAGCAGAAACCGTGTATGGAGCCGGCGGCTGGACCTGCCACACCATGGTCAATGCCTTTGGAAATACAGCGCCCGGCTGGGGCTTAAGCTGGGGATTATTCCCGGCTGCGGGGGCGTGGATATGCCAGCCCATATGGGAACATTATGCGTACACCCTGAACAAAACATATCTTGCCGATCAGGCGTATCCCATTCTTAAGGGGGCGGCGCAGTTTTGGGTGGATCATCTGGTTCGCGATGCCCATGGGCGTTTCGTATCGTCGCCGTGCATATCACCGGAATGGGGGCCGGTAAGTCAGGGCACAGCATGTGATCAGGAGTTGATATGGAACCTGTTTACGCATTGCATCGAGGCAAGCCGCATCCTGCATAAAGATAAGGCATTTCGCGCTAAACTTATCGCCATGCTGCAGCAGCTTGCGCCACTGCGTATAGGCAAGGCGGGCCAACTGCAGGAATGGCGGCAGGATGTTGACAAGCCCTCCGCATTCCGGCATTTATCGCCTCATGTTGGCCTGTACGCCGGCAGCGAAATATCGCCGCTGACAACGCCGAAGCTCGCCGCCGCCGCCAAAAAACTGCTGATATGGCGCGGCCCCGGCTCAACAGGCTGGTCTTGTGCATGGCGTGCCTGCTGCTGGGCCGCATTGCTTGACGGCAACAAGGCCTACCAGATGTACCGCTCGCAGATACGCCTTGTGTCCAAGGGTGGCTATCTTTTTCCCAACCTGTTTGACACCTGCAACGGAACCTTTCAAGTTGATGGGAACTTTGGCGCAACGGCAACCATAACGGCCATGCTTTTGCAAAGTCAAACGGATATTATTCAACTGCTGCCGGCGCTTCCGAGTGCATGGCCTTCCGGGCAGGTGCAGGGCCTGGTGGCCAAAAACGCTATCACCATCAGCGAGTCCTGGAGCCACGGGGTTGGCACGCAGGCAACCCTTACGCCGCAGTATGACGCGGTTATTGAATTAGCGCCGCCACCCGGAGAGCGCATCGAAAGCATTCGCACGCAGAAGGGCAAGAGCAGCCGCTGGCTTTATGTATCGCCCGGCATCATTAAGGCGGAGTTGGCGGCGCATCAGACGTATGTTGTGACGCTGGCAGTCGCGGCACACGCGGTACATTAAGTTATACGGTTGCGAGCCGCTCTATTATTGGCTCAGGCAAATTGCTCGTTTGCCAGCGATACCTATAAGGCGATCGGCAATGTTGGCCTGCGCCCTGTTCAATTAGTGTTGCTCGCGTTTTGGCAAAAAATGCAAAGGCGGCAAGATGCTGCACCAAGCGAGACCAACTCGTGGGATTTTATTTGCTTATTTTTAGTTTGGCGTTAATGGCAAAATGCGGTAGGGTAACTGTCGCTTGACTTAAATGCTATTAAGGGCTTTTTAAATTCGGAGTGAAAGCGATGATGCAGGGGGATGCGTTTGCTTCCGGTTCACTCGGTTCTCAGGCTGGGTTGCCGCCGCAAGGAAGTGGTTCTACGCGACGCGATTTTCTTTTGAGGTCGGCTCTGGCGGCTGCCGCGCCTGCAGTTGGCGTTGCGGTCGCTCAGGCGGCGACATCAACCACCCCAGGCAAGGAACCGACGCGGCGACCCAACATCATTTTTTATCACTCCGATCAGTTTCGCTGGGACTGCGTATGCGCAGCCGGCTTAAATCCGATGGATTTTACACCTAATCTTGATGCAATGTATCGTCGAGGCACCGTCTTTTCAAATTTCATTACAAACCAGCCGCTGTGCTCGCCCTCGCGTTCCTGCTGGATGACCGGGCAGTATGCCACCACCACGGGTGTGTGGAAAAATGGGCCTGGTTTGCGCCCGGATGCCGTAACAATGGCCACCGAGTTGACCCGTCAGGGTTACAGCGCCAACTACATTGGCAAGTGGCATCTGGCGCCTCTTGGCAAGGTGGGCGTTGGGGCGGTGCCGGCGGAGTATCGCGGTGGCTTTACGGGCATGTGGCTCGGAGCCGACGCTCCTGAAGAAAGCACTCAACCCTACAACAGTTGTTTCTGGGATAACGATAATCAGCCCGTGCGGTATGGCCCTGATGAATATCGCGTGGACTTTTTGACACGCCATGCCGAGAACTTCCTTCGGCAAAAGCACGATAAGCCATTTCTGCTGGCTATCTCGCAACTTGAGCCGCACCAGCAGAATGGTCCGTGCGAGCACGGCGACGTATTTGGGTTTGTACCACCGCGCGGGTATGAAAAGGCCTTTCGCAGTTGTTATGTGCCGCAGGACCTGCGATTTTTTCCGGGCGACTGGCAGTATGAAATGAACAATTATTACGGCGACATCAAGGCGATTGATGAGTCGGTGGGCCGTATTTTTAAAACGCTGCGCGAGGAGAATCTGGAAGATAACACCATCGTCATATTCATGAGCGACCATGGATGCCACTTTCGTACGCGCAATTCCGAGTACAAGCGAAGTCCGCATGAGAGTTCGATCCATGTGCCGCTGATGATTCTCGGGCCGGGGTTCAACAATCGGCAGGTGATAAGTGAACTCGTGAGCATGATAGACATTACGCCGACGGTGCTGGACATCGCGGGCCTTCAAACGCCTTCTTGCATGCAGGGCCGCAGCTTTCTGCCGCTGGTTACGGATGAAAACGCCCGCGCATCGTGGCGCAATGAGGTGCTGGTGCAGATAAGTGAATCAGAGACCGCTCGAGCGCTGCGCACGCCTGAATGGACTTATGTCGCTCTGGCGCCGGATGCGAATCTTGCTCGCGATCCCGGCAGTCTGCACTATCAGGACTACCAGCTTTACAACAATCGGGCGGATCCGCACCAGTTGGTCAACATGGTGGGGCGTGTGGACACACGCTGGCCTGAACGAACGTTACTGCACTATGCCGGCAATCGGTCTATGCGCGAATTAACGGCACATTTGCGCAATCGCCTTATTGAGCGCATGGTGGAAGCCGGCGAGCCAAGGCCATATATTCGTGATTGGCCCTTCTACGCCTAACCGCTAAGGATATAGTACCGTTGATGTTCTCGGCTTCGAAACGCTTTGGCTAACGCCCGGCGGCCTAACCATTGACTGCGCGATGTGGCGCTTGTTTTGCGCTACAAACGGCGGACTGGCGGGTAAACTCTCACCAGTTTTAGTCGGCATTTGCATGGGCGTGCCAGCACGATCTTTGCTATGAACATCGAGGGGCCTTTGATGTTGACCCATACGGCGATAGCCATCGGTTTGGTTCTCTATGTGCTTGTAATGCTGGTCGCATCCATGGTTTGGATGCGGCGGATATCCGGACCGGCCGATTATTTGATTGGCGGCCGAAGCTTTCCATATTGGCTGCTTACCGGCACCACCACGGCGGGTTGTATTGGAGCGGGCGTTATGGTTGGGGCCTCCGGGTTGGCTTACAGCCATGGCTGGGCGGGGGCGGCCTATCCCATAGGGCTGGGGTTGGGTACTGCGATCGCCGGGCTGCTGTTTGCGGTGATGCGCCGATACAAATTCATGACGCTAAGCGAAGAGATTGCGTGTTACTACCAAGGCAATCCCGTCGTGGTGGAGTTTTCAAATATCACGCTTTATCTGTCGCAGGTGGGCTGGCTCACGGTACAAATCATTGGAGGCTCGGCTGTGCTGGGTGTGGTCACGCCGCTTTCGCATGGCTGGTGCGTGCTGGCCACCACGATGGTGACGGCCATGATCGCCATACCCGGCGGGCTTAAGAGCGTGGTGTATACCGATTTTCTGCAGGCCCTGATTCTACTGACCGGTTTTAATGTTTTGGCTGGCTCTGCGCTAGGCCATACCGGCGGCCTGGCCGGATTGGAACATGCGGTACCACCGGCGTACCGATCTTTCCTGGGGATTGCCTCTTATGGCGGTTGGAACATTGCAGGCATGATCGTTACGTTTGTCCTGGCGGTGGTGGCAGACCCTGGCAGACGCATGAGCATGTACGGGGCCCGCACGGAGCGCGGCGCACGTTGGGCCATGGTAACGGCCGGTCTTATCGTGATAGCCTTTTCGTCGGTGGTGGCCATTACCGGTATGTATGCGTTTTACCTCAACCCACATCTCAAACATCCGGATCAGGCCCTGCTATGGCTGGTGATGCGCGTCTTGCCCTCATGGCTCGCGGCCATGGTGGTGGTGGCGGTGGCATCGGGCATTATTTCGTGCGCCAATTACAACGTGATTGCCTCCGGCTCATTTTTTGTGCGGCACATATACCCGCTGGTTATGAGGCGGTATCCCAGACGAACGCTGCTGGCGGTGCGGCTGGCCATGGCGGCTGCACTAGTGGTAGCCGCGCTGATGGCTTATCAGGCGCGAACCATTGTGCAATTTGTTATTGAGTTTTTGCCGGTAACCATGAGCGGCCTGGCCATTATTATTTTGGTCGGTAGATTTTGGCGTAGAGGCACTTGGCAGGGAGCGACTGCCGCCCTTGCCGTAACGCCTGTGGTTTCACTTGCGTTGATGACGCTGCCAACGTCCGACCATTTATTGCGAAATCCGCTCACACCCGCGCTGGCGGGGGTTTTGGCGCACATCGCCCTTAGCATGGCGACGCCACCAAGCCGCCGCACATTTATTGAGATGGCCGAAGCGGTTGCCCGCGAGCGGCAATCGGTTGAAAACGTCCCGGCATCGGACGAGCAATAAGCCATTTGTCAGCAGCAGCGCGATGGCATTTGCAGTTATTTGAGACGTACGGCTTCGCGCATAGGCAAGCCAGTGGCGTAATCCAGCTGTCGTGGCTCGTATTCGTCGTTCTGGCGCTGACGCGTCATGCGGGTGTATGCCCAGTCGGCGGGTCGGGCATCGGTTCGCCAAGGCCGTCGCTCCCAGTAATAGCCGCGGAATGGATCGCGGGTGCGATTCATCCAGTCGAGCAGACGATTGTGCAAGTCGTCACGAATGGCGCAATGCGCGGGCGAATCTATGAGATTGACAAGTTCATCGGGGTCTTTTTGCATATCATAAAGTTCGTCCGAGCTTAGAAGATTGATCGCAAGCTTGTAGTGTCCATCGCAGACCGCCCGCATGGGTTGAAATCCGCCGAACCCGTCGTGATCCACCTCGTAGCGCCCAAATTCAATAAATATTTCGTTGTTGCAGCCAACGGCAGGATCGCGAATGGTGGCCAGCATGCTTTGGCCTTCAAAAGCCTGGGCCACGGGCAGCTCGAGGGCCTGCATGATGGTTGGGGCGAGGTCAATATGGGAAGCAAGTCGGCTGCAGGCAACATTGGCTGGCGCCTGACCGGGCCAACGAACAATCAGTGGCACCCGAACAACTTCATCGTAGGCCACAGGCCCCTTGTTGGTAATTCGGTGAGAGTAAAGGGCATCTCCATGATCGGAGGTATAAATAAGCAGGGCGTTGGGCGCGGCCTCCGCTGCCGTTTGCAGCACCCTGCCGATTTCATGGTCTACAAAAGAATTGCATCCCAGGAACCAGGCTATCTCGCGATGGACGTCGTCGCTTTTGGCTTCCGAGTCCGACACGCTGGAGGCCCATGCCCTGTGATGCTCGGGCTTGTGTTCAAGAGGATCGGTGTGGTTGGCTGTGTGCGGCCACTGGTAACCTTCGTACATGCGGGAAAACGGTTTTGGACACAAATAAGGATGATGCGGTTCGTCGTAAGAGACGACCAGAAAAAAATCTTCGTTGCGATGATTGCGCAAAAAATCAATGGCGCGGTTGGAGCAGCGGTGCGCGTAGGTAAACTCCGCCTCAAGCGACGGGTCCTCGTTGGTGCGCATATCGCGCGATCGCACCCTTTCAGCGGGTGTGAGTTCGTCGAGGTAACAGCGCATGTCGTACCAATATTTGGGATCCCAGCCCCTGGGGCAGCGGCCCAGGCCGAAGTAATCGCTGCCGTCGAGATGCCACTTGCCGATGTACCCGCAATGGATGCCATGATCGGCGATGCGCTGTCCAAGGGTGGCGATGTTGTCTCCCAGCGGCATATTGTTGGCCCATGAACCGTTGGAGTGCGGCCAGGTGCCGGTAAAAATGGCGGCGCGGGCCGGCCCGCAGACGGGTTGACACGTATAGGCTTGATCGAAGCGTATGCCCTCGGCGGCAAGTTTGTCGAGGCAAGGTGTTTTCATGGCGGGGTTGCCGTAACAGCCAAGCATGTCGGCTCGCTGCGTGTCGGTAATCACAAAAATGACTTGTTTAGGTTGTGGCATTTTCAAGGTTCTCCTAACGCCAGGTTGCTGGCATCCAATAAGCCCCAGGCGCAGCACCGGTCCCGCATGAGACTGCCCATCATACCTGCGCTCATCATGCAGCACACTCCTGATGTCGGCGAAATAACGCGGGTGCCATGCCCGTGACGGCTCTAAAGGCCCGCAGCATACGGTTGCGGTCGGTAAATCCGGCGCGGACGGCGATGGTTTTCAATGGCAGATCGGACTCTTTGATAAGTTTTGTGGCCAAGTCCACACGCGACTTGAGAATTTCCTGATAAATGCCGTGGCCGCGACTTTTTTTGAATTTTATTTCCAGCGATCGGCGCGAAATACACACCGCATTGACAACATCGGCAACTCGGAGCCGACCGCCCGCATGCGTTTGCACAACGCGAACGGCTGCCGCTACGTCTGCATCACTAAACATCAGGCGTTCGGACGATTGGCGCACAACAATATTTGCCGGCGCTATGGTGATGGCCCCCCGCAGCGGCTGACCACGGGTGAGCATGTCATGGAGAATCTTGGCGGCCTCGTAACCGATGAGCTCCGCATTATAACGTATGCTGGAAAGCGGCGGATTGGCCAATGCGCAAACAAGTTCATTGTCGTCGGTGCCGAGGACGGCAACTTCATCCGGAACGCTGATGCCCAGATCATTGCAGATGGATAAAACGGCCAATGCGTATTCATCGTGGCTGCAGAAAATAGCCAATGGATACTGGCGGCGGAACTTCGATTTGAGCCACCGCTTGACCAGTGGCATTTCGCCGGTCCACTCCACGGGCTGATGGCGCGAGCTCGAAAAATCGTGAAAAGCATTGATGAGCAGGCTCTGGCATGAAAAGCCCGATTGATGCAACGTTGCAAGAAAGCCCTGCTGACGCTGGCGTGAAAACAAGGCATTCCCAGCTCCGATGTAGGCGAAGTTGGCGAAGTTCTTGCCTAAGAAATATTCTGCCGCAATTTTACCCAGTTGCACGTTGTCGGGGCCGACGGTAGCGGTATGGGACTGCTCGATAAATCCTCCGACGTCAACGGTAGGAATGCGAAGCCCCGCCAGCGCACGCGCCATGGCGTCAGAGCGAATGGTGCCAATAATGCCATCCGGCTTCCAATCTTTGATTAATTTTATCGCCTTTGTGTCGGGTGACGCTCCCTGCCACAACCAATGATTAAAACCAATGGCATATTTACGAATGCCCGCCAGAATGCGCTGCGGATAGCCTGGCTTGAGTCGAATCAGGAGCATGATCTTGTGGCGCTGGATCATAGAGTTATCGCTGGTGTTGTGTATAAAGTTGAATGTCGGCATCCATTTCTAAGGTGCTCTAACACACAATTGCACGGGCACACGCTCTGCTAAGTTTCAGAGCATAACGTAGTGATTTAGTCATGCCAACTCAAGAGAACACGAATCGGGGTGTTTCGCATGGTGAAGACTTGTGGCCCTGCAGTGGAGGAGGCCTGCGCCGAAGTAAGGTTTTTGACTGAAACGCCCGCCGAAACGCTGCGCAAAATGGCGCTGCTTTTGCGCTATTGTGCGGAATAAACTTGTAGAATGTCGTGTCGGCGGATGCTAAGGCGAATGTACGGCCGGCCAATCATTGGTACGCTTGGCGTACGCGACTGCTTGCCTGGCAATCTGTATCGGATGTTTGTCCGTCGCCGCAGGCCTTGGATGTTGCACGCAAACGCAATATGGATTTGTTTGCCGACGCGGCGGCGTAAATGGTTTGGAGACGTTATGACCGCATCGTTTACCTTGTATGGCAGGCTTTTGGGCAGAGGCCAATTCATATTGGCGTGTTGTCCGGCGGTACTGCTCGCTTTGATACTTCAGACAATTTGCACGGTAACGTCCCACGCCGCAACGCCCGCGATGGCACCTGGTGTCGCGGTACGTAACCAGAACGTGCGGGAAGTTTGGTTGCTGGACGATCACTGGATGCTGCACACCATGCCGAAGTTTCATGCGTTCAAGCCGGTCGGGGCGTTGAGTGCCGGGCAAGTGGCAAACCTGCAATGTCCGTGGCCTAAGGGTGATTGGACTCCGGTACAACTCCCCAACGACTATCTGATATCAGCCAAGCCGTCGGCACAGCAGAGTAGATCGCATGGCTACATGCCAAGTTATCCTGCATGGTATGTTCGTAAGTTCACGCTGCCCGCAAGTGATGCCGGCAGAACGATTTGGCTTAATTTTGGCGGAGCCTATCGTAATGCCGTGGTACTGGTAAACGGCCAAGTTGTGGGCCAGCATCCAAGCGGGTACACGGCGTTTCGTTTTGACATCAGTTCATCGGTTCATTGTGGCGCGGTCAACACGCTTTCAGTTTTCGTAGACCCACGCTGGGCAGAGGGGTGGTGGTATGAGGGGGGTGGCATCTATCGGCATGTGCGGTTGATGGTGGTTCATCGGCTGCATGTGGTGCCTTGGGGCACTTTTGTTTTAAGCGATGTGCTTGGCCCCATCCATTATGGTTTGATTGATGGCGACCATGCGAACGCCGGCTTAACCATTCAAACGACCGTTAAGAATATGCACAGCGCGGAGCGATCGTTTACTCTTGTTTCGAAAGTTGTTACGCAGCACGGACATTCTCTTGCGACGGTATCCTCAACCGAACGACTGGGGGCAAAACAAACGGCGACATTTACGCAGCATATATCGCTTGGCGATGCGGCTTTGTGGTCCTTGCGGCACTGCAATCTCTATCACCTCGAGACGCTTTTACAGGAGAAAGGTCGAGCCGTTGACAACCGGCAAACCACATTTGGCATAAGGACCATTCGATTTGACCCCAACCACGGTTTCTACTTGGATGGCCGACATGTTGAAATAAAAGGCGCCTGCAACCATCAAGATTTTCCGGGCGTTGGCAATGGCGCACCGGACGATTTGTGGCCTTGGCGCATTGCCCAACTAAAAGCGATGGGATGCAATGCGTGCCGCACCACGCACAATCCAATGTCGCGAGCTTTTTATCGAGCCTGTAATCGCATGGGAATGCTGGTGATGGACGAAAACCGGCATCTCGGTGATGCGTGGACGCCCAAGTCGCCTCCCGGCACAGGATATTCCAGCCTCGCGGACTTGCGCAGCATGGTACTGCAGCAGCGCAATGATCCGTGCGTCATTTTCTGGTCCATGTGCAATGAGGAAAATCCGCTTCAAGGCAAGTTGCAGGGGGCAAGAATATTTTCTGCCATGAAAGCTCTGGTGCATCGCCTCGATCCTACGCGGCCGGTGACCTGCGCTGACAATGGCAATTTTTCGCCACAAGGTATTTTTGGCGTCGAAGACCTGCTGGGAATCAACTATACGGTCCACAGCTTTGCGTCGGTGCATCGGCACTTTCCATCCAAAATGATTTTTGGCAGCGAAGATTTTAATTGTTTCAGCGACCGGGGCGTACTCAAAACCAGCCGCAAGGCCGGCCTGTGTTCGCAATTTGGCGCGTTGCTGCCCTCCAGCCGCGGTTTTATGAGCAATCATGCGCCTTGGCGGTCATGGATTCCGGTGGCAGAGCATTCTTATGTGGCGGGGGATTTTATATGGACCGGCTTTGACTATCGCGGTGAACCCAACCCATTTGGCTGGCCCGATGTTACCAGCCAAACCGGAGCGATGGATTTGTGTGGTTTTCGCAAGCCCTGTTATTACTATTGGAAGGCGTGGTGGGGCGATGCGCCGAGTGTTTACATTTTTCCCGCATGGACTTATCCCGCAGCCACTATCGGCAAACCGGTGCGCGTGCGCTGCTACTCCAACTGCAGTCGTGTGCAATTACTGCTCAATGGCAAAAGCCTCGGCACCAAGCCTATGCCCAAATACAAATTTATTTACTGGCGCGTGCCTTACGCGCCGGGAGTTCTGGTCGCGCAGGGCTATGATGGCAATCGCGTTGTTGCGAGCTACGCCTGTCGAACCGCGGGCCCTGCCAGCAACCTTCAGCTGATTGATCAGGTGCCCAATCTTTCCGCCGATGGCCAGAGCATTGCCCCCATTGCCGTCACGGTGGTAGATGCCCACGGCACGCCCGAACCGTATGCTACCAACAAGGTTCATTTTTCGATCTCCGGCGCGGGCACAATTGTGGGCGTAGGCAATGGCAATCCGGCGTACCATGGCTCGCTTGTTGCACCCCACATCAGGGCCTTTGCAGGCAAGTGCATGGTTATGGTGCGCGTGGGCAACAAACCAAGCCTGATTCATCTTGTTGCCACATGCAGAGGATTGCCGCCAGCAGCGATAACCATCCAAACACATTAATGGGTGCCTCGGCAGAAGGTTGGCCGCCGGGGTATGCTGCTGGCTTCGTTCAAACAGGATTATCACCCGCAGGCGATTTGAAAAACGGCTTCCGCAGGTGGTGGCGGTAATGGGCGATAATATGCCGCCATTTGCCAAAAAAACAGCGATATTTTAGGCGTTCGCGGTGGTGTGGTTTCAATCATGCTTATTTGCGGAAAAAGCTGATAACAGCCCCATGCTTTGCCGATGTTCAAAGCAGCAAGCAATGGCCGATGGCCGGGTCGCAACGGTGCGACGGCTGCAGCCGTAAGTGTGGGGAATATGAGAGAGCGGCGATGTGAGGTGCCTGCGTGCTCTCGAAAGTATTACTCATTGACGACCTTAAAATCGTGCATCAGTTGCTGCAGATCAAAATGGCATCTGAACCGATTGAATGGTACTCGGCCTTCGATGGCACGACAGGTCTGGAATTGGCCAACAAAATAGCCATGGACCTGATTCTGCTGGATATCAACCTGCCCAACGAAGATGGTCTTGAAGTGTGCCGTAAACTTAAAAGCAACCCGGCCACCGCCGGCGTGCCGGTGATTTTTTTATCTGGTGAATCAGCCACCGATGAAAAGGTCAAGGGCTTTAATCTCGGCGCGGTGGACTACATCACCAAGCCATTTGATACCGCGGAACTTGTGGCCCGAATTCGTGTGGCGCTTCGCACCAAAGAGCTTTTTGATTTACTCTCGCAACGCGCCCTGCTCGATGGGCTTACCGGGCTGCACAACCGCGCGTACCTTGACGAACGTCTTGCCGCTGAGGTTGCCCACGCCTTGCGATTGAATCATACGTTCAGTTGCGTCATGGTGGACGTTGACAAGTTCAAGGCTCTTAACGACACCTATGGCCACCCCTTTGGCGATCAGGTGTTGCGCACCATTGGCCGCATGATTGGCCAAGGTTGCCGTGCCGAGGACATTGCCTGCCGCTACGGCGGCGAGGAATTTGCGATTTTGACGCCTACGGTCGGGGCTGCCGGAGCGGCGGTACTTGCGGAGCGGCTGCGGCAGCAAATCGCGGCGGAGTCATTTCGGCATGAAGAGTCGCAGCTTCAAGTGACCTGTAGTTTTGGTATAGCCGAGTTTGATCCTGCAGCGCCTCATGTGCTGGTAAGCCAGGCCGACAAGGCGCTCTACCGGGCCAAGCGGGCGGGTGGCAATCGCACCTATATGTTTGATACGAGCATTCCGGTGCCGCATGTTACATGGCCGCCGCCGCCAACACCGCGCGAGCCGGACGGCAAAGTGCTTGAAGCCAAGGCGGCGGCTCGCAAACTCATAGGCTTCAGCGACAGCTTCGAGCTGACACCCGGATAACCTCTATCTTCGCGGCATCTCAACATGGTCAAATTCGTCATCGCGCTGAACGCCAGGGTGGTTGGCCGGCGCCTGCTTTACCGGCCGATTCATTTACGATGGATGCCCCGAGTGTCGGTGGGCGTGGCAGCGTGCTCCGCCATGCGAATCTGCCAAAATAAAACAGGAGCGCGGTGTTTGCCGCGCTCCTGTCCTTTTACGGGCTAAAGCGAGCCTTGCCGGCCCGCGTTGCTTACTTGGTGCTGTAGGTAGCACCCGTCTTCTCGCGAACGACCGCTTGGGCGGCCGCAAGCCGGGCAATGGGTACCCGGTAGGGCGAGCAGCTTACATAGTTAAGTCCGCTGCGATGGCAGAACTCGACCGAAGAAGGATCGCCGCCATGTTCGCCACAGATACCAACCTTGAGGTCCGGCCGGGTTTTGCGGCCCTTCTGGATGGCCATTTCAATAAGCTGGCCCACACCGGTTTGATCCAGCGAGTTGAACGGGTCCTTTGGCAGAATTTCAAGCTCCACGTACTTGGGCACAAACGATGCCACATCGTCGCGTGAGAAGCCGAACGTCATCTGTGTAAGGTCGTTGGTGCCAAAGCTGAAGAACTCCGCTTGCGTCGCAATCGCATCGGCCGTGACGGCTGCGCGCGGCAGTTCAATCATGGTGCCAACCTTGTATTCGATCTTGCGTTTGGCCTTGGCAAATACTTCCTGCGCGACGGCATGAACCCGCGGCAGCAGAAATTCGAGTTCTTTAACGTTGTTGACAATCGGAATCATCACTTCCGGCTGCACCTTAACGCCTTTGGCGGCTACTTCGCAGGCAGCCATGAAAATGGCCCGCACCTGCATTTCCTGAATTTCAGGGAAGATCACCGCAAGCCGGCATCCACGGAAGCCCAGCATCGGGTTGGCTTCATGCAACTCGGTGACGCGGCGTTTAATTTTGTCGAGCGGCACCTTCATTTGGCGGGCCATCTCGCGCTGGTTTTTGTCTTCATGCGGCAGGAACTCGTGCAGCGGTGGGTCGAGCAGCCGAATGGTAACGGGCAGGCCGTCCATCGCTTTGAAGATGCCGACAAAATCTTTCTTCTGGTAGGGTAGCAGCTTCTTAAGCGCCGCACGGCGATCTTTTTCGTTCTCGGCCAGAATCATCTCGCGCATGGCCACAATGCGGTCGCCTTCAAAAAACATGTGCTCGGTGCGGCATAGGCCAATACCCTGGGCGCCAAACTCGCGGGCCACGCGGGCATCGTTGGGCGTGTCGGCATTGGTGCGAACGGCAAGCTTGCGGGTGGCGTCGGCCCATTGCATAAGGGTCGAGAAATCGCCGGAAACGGCAGGCTTAACCGTGGGCACAGCGCCTGCATAAACAATGCCGGTGCTGCCATCGAGAGAAATGACGTCTTTGCGGCCGAACTTGCGGGTTTTACCATCCGCCGAGCGAATGGTTACAGAGCCTGCTTTGGCGTCAATATTCAGTTCGCCGCAGCCTGCCACGCAGGGCTTGCCCATGCCGCGTGCGACGACTGCCGCGTGGCTGGTCATACCGCCCGTGCTGGTGAGAATACCCGTAGCGGTTTGCATGCCGCCAATGTCTTCAGGCGATGTTTCTTTGCGCACCAGAATGACTTTTTCGCCGGCGGCGTGCCGCGTCTCGGCCTCTTCCGCGGTAAACGCCAGCTTACCGACGGCCGCCCCGGGCGACGCCGGCAGGCCCTTGGCAATTTGATCGCGTTTGGCTTTGGGGTCAAATGATGGATGCAGCAGTTGGTCTAAACTTGACGGGTCTACCCGCAGCAGTGCGGTGTTTTGATCAATCAGGCGTTCTTTGACCATTTCCACCGCGATGCGCACCGCCGCCTGGGCGGTACGTTTGCCGTTGCGGGTCTGCAGCATGTAAAAGTGATTATGCTCGACGGTAAACTCCATGTCCTGCACATCGCGGAAGTGCTTTTCGAGCACATCCTTTACGCGGAGCAGTTCGGCGTAGGCCTCGGGGAGCGTATCGCCCATGCGCTCAATGGGTTGCGGGGTGCGGATGCCGGCCACAACGTCTTCACCCTGGGCATTGATAAGGAACTCGCCATAAAACACGTTTTCGCCGGTGGATGGGTCGCGCGTAAAGCAAACGCCCGTGGCGCAGTCGTCGCCCATGTTGCCAAACACCATGGCCTGCACATTGACGGCGGTGCCCGCAAGGCCCGAAATTTCGTTGATGGCACGGTACTTAATGGCTCGGTCGCTCATCCAGCTTTGGAAGACCGCCTTGACCGATTTTAAAATCTGTTCGCGCGGATCGGTTGGGAACTTCTGCTTGGTGTGTTTTTCGTAAACTTTAAGGTAGCGGCTGCAAACGTCCTGCAGGCCGGCAATGTCGAGGTCGGTGTCGAGTTTGACCTTGCGCTTGGCTTTAACGGCCGAAAGCTCATGTTCAAAGTGATGGTGATCTACGCCCATAACCGTATCGCCAAACATGTTGATGAGCCGGCGCCATGCATCCCAGACAAAACGCGGGTTGGCCGATTTGGCGGCCAGCGGTGCGACCATTTTTTCGGTCAGGCCGATGTTCAGCACGGTATCCATCATGCCGGGCATCGAAACAGCGGCTCCGCTGCGGCATGAAACGAGCAGAGGATTATTCGCATCGCCAAGCTTTTTGCCCAGGGCGGCTTCGAGCCGGCGGATGTTGTCGTCAATTTGTTCTTCGAGGCCCTGCGGAAACTGCTGGCCGCTCTTGTAGTAGGCCGCGCAGCATTCGGTGGTAATCGTGAAGCCTGGGGGCACAGGCAGGCCGATGTTGGTCATTTCGGCGAGGTTGGCGCCCTTGCCGCCGAGTAGAACCTTGTCCTTGGCGGAGCCTTCCGCCTTGCCATTGCCAAAGAAGTAAACGAGTTTATTTGCCATGGGTTAAACCTCCGGTAATTTTTTCCGTCCGCACACAACAGTTGACGGGATCAATACATCTCAACACCAGGCGGTGCCTCCCGGCGCACACAAAGCACAGAAGTATAAGGC
>JABEVB010000144.1 GCA_013044165.1 Phycisphaerales bacterium | reverse complement strand
GTGTCGTGCGGCAGGGGGCGGGTGGAAGAAACCGCCCCCCTGCCGCACGACACACCGGCTACGCAAAAAGTTCATTTGCAATTGCCCTTACCTCGAGCCTTGGGTTGCGGGCAAAGCCCGCGCTGTGCTAAGACGATGTGCGGCTGATTGTTTGCATCGGCCGCGTCGGCGTAACGCGATGGCATGATTGCGCGGCGGCTTAGCCGACAGCCCTGATCATTGGCTCCTTGCCGTAGAGGCTTGTCCCGGCCGTCGCCGGGAGATTTCACCTGCCTTGGCTCAACTGTGGGGCGGTGCGCTCAAGCGCGTTACAAATGGCTTTGCACCGCTTAAACTAATCGCCCATGAACACAAACATTGACACAGCTTTTGATCTCGCACGCTCCAAGCACCAGGCTTTATTGTGTCCGTTTTTTACCGCGGGCTATCCCGACCTTGCCGTGGGGCCGCAGATGCTGCTGGCCGCACAGCAGGCGGGCGCGGGGTGCATTGAGCTGGGCATACCATTTTCAGACCCCATTGCGGATGGTCCGGTCATTCAGGAAAGCTATCGGCTGGCCTTGGAAGGCGGCGCCACGGTGGAAAAGTCGCTCGATATGCTGCGGCAGGCCCGGGCGGCGGGGCTGATGATACCGGTATTGGCCATGGTTAGCTTCAGCGTAATTTTTAAACGAGGCACACACGAGTTTGCCAAGCGGTGTACCGCCAATGGGATAGATGGTCTGGTGCTGCCCGATTTACCTCTGGAAGAAGCGCCCGCTGTGGTGGAGGCGCTGGGCGAACATGGGCTGGGCAGTTCGTTGTTGATTGCCCCAAGCACGTCACCCGATCGCCGTCGGCGGATCGCCGAGTTGTGTACCGCGTTTATTTATTATTTAAGCGTCAGCGGTATTACCGGTGAGCGGGCCAGTTTGCCAAGCGATATTGCCCCCAATATTGCCCAACTGCGGCAGGTTACCGAGCGGCCCATTTGCGTGGGCTTTGGCATTCACACCGCCGAGCAGGTGCGGCAAGTCGGCTCGCTGGCTGAGGGTGTTATCGTAGGGTCTGCTATTATTCGTCGTCTGACCGAAGAACGCAGCCGCCCGGATCCAAACCCTGTTCGCGCCACCCAGGAGTCTATAGCAAGCCTGGCGGCAGGCCTTCGCCAAGTGTGCTAAACCGATGCGCCTGAAACCATTAGCTTTGTTTAGTGCGGCTCGCTGCCAGTTGGGTGACGCCAGTTGCTCAGGTGCAGCGATTAAATCAGTATTGCCCGGAGCAGGCACTCTCCGGGTGCTGTAAGTCGCGGTTGCGGGGCAAAGGCGGCTCTATCGCCTAACCCGCAAACAGGTTGGCTATTTTTAACTTACCGCTTGCGTTTTTTTTTGCGTACTATACTGGAATAATATGGAACAGGCGGTTTTCCGCTCGTTTGCTTTATTGGGCGGCGCAAACGCTGCCGGGGGCATGTTTTTGGGAGCTTTGCCTTGATGCGAGGCATTTGCCATGTCGCGGCATCGCTGGGACGTAAGCGGTTTGCCGCGGTGCTGCTCGTGGCCATCCTAAGCCGGTGCCTAGCCGCAGGATATAGCGCTGCCGCAGCGTCGGCTTATGCCGGCGTCGGCGATTGCGCAGCCCATTTCATTGTTGACGCCTACCGCGATAATGGCGGCAATATCTGGCTCGCTAGCGAAGACCACGGAATCTTTCGCTTTAACCCTCGTCCCGGAACCGACCAGACCGCTCGATACTGGCAGCAGTATACCCCCGCTGATGGCCTTGCTGACGCCACCGCACAAAGCGTTGCCTGCGACATTAAGGGCCGCATATGGGTTGGCTCATTGTGTCACGGGGTAACGGTGTACAACGGCCAAAACTGGCAGCGCTATGGCCTGCTTACCGATGCGGCTAAAAACGAGCTTGCCGGGCCTATTGGTGAACATGTCTTCTCCATAAGGGTAAGCCCGCTGGATGGCAGCGTTTGGCTTTGCACCAACAGCGGCATCGCCCGTTATGAACCGGGCTATAAAACGGCCGTCGGCAACACTCTTACCGGCCAATGGCAATATTACACCGTGGCCGAGGGCCTGCCCGCAGACGATGTGCAAACAGTGGCGTTTGGCCCCCATGGTCGTGTTTATGCCGCCACGCGCTGCGATGGCATAGCCATCGCAAGACCCACTCAAGCGGACCGCATAGCGCTTCGCCGACATAAGCTCCTTGGTCCGCTGCATTACAAAGCATGGCGCATTGTAAAAAGCCGCTATGAAGATCAAGTTCCTTTAACACCCACCGGCAGCGGCTTACCGAGCAACTTACTTAACGACATACTGGTAACGCCAACCGGCACAGTATGGGTAGCCACCGATGCAGGAATAGCCTGGAGCAGTGATGGCGGCAGTCGCTGGCGGTTTGTGCGCGGCGGCGATTGGCTTGCGAAAGATAAGGGCCTTATGCATCCGCCTTCGAGGCTGTTTGTACTTAATGCAGCGAGGCAGGTAAGTAAGACGCGCATACTTTCAGAAGATTACTGCACATGCCTGGCACAGGATGAGAACGGCGACATTTGGGTGGGCCACCGGCAAACGGGTATTGACATTATAAACCCCACAAAGAATGAGATTATTCCGCTCAAACTCGCAGCGACATCACCGGATGGCAAGCCGTGGCAACAGCCGCACAAATATGTAGACAAAATATTGATGCTGCCAAAAAGCCCGCCGATTATATGCTGCTATGGCGGGGGAGCATTTGAACTGCCAACCTGGCTCGCGGGTAAGGCCAATGCGGTGCCGCAACGCGACGCAGGCACCGGCACCGGAAAGAGCAGCATCGCAACCACCGGTAAGCCCGCTGCAATGCCGGCGGCAGCCGGTGTACCGACCAAGGCGCAGCTTGCCGCCGAGCAGGCCAAGGTCAACACCCTCGCCAAAAAGCTCTGGCCGGGCAACAGTGGCCCGCGCGTGATAAAGCTGGATGACGACTGGCGCACGGAAGGTAATTGGCTGGGGCGGTATGGGACGTATTTGGCTGTGTTATGTGCTATGAAGGCGCCACATGATTTAGCCTGGGGAGCGGGCTGGGATCCCCTTGCATACCACGCGCTACAAGGGCCGCATCATTCCCGCATGGATGGCCTGCGACATTGGGTGCAATGGCTCTACACTGACGAGAATCGTGTCCTTGAGATGCCCATGCCGTATTTCGATAAGTGCCGCTTAAAGGGGCTTCTCAAAAATTCCGCGGACCGTCGTCGCGAGGCGGAGTGGGACGATCACGGTGAGGCCTACCCTAGCACCCGCAGCGGGCTTGGAATATTTTGTTTCTTATATGTGCCACCCGGGCTGTACACCTTCGCCGTGTACAGCGTCAACAAGGACGGACATTCTGGACCAAATCGCTACCGTGACTACTCCGTTGAACTAAGCGCGTCCCGCCATCCGGCTACTGTCCTTAGAAGAGTCACAATCGCCCGCTCCACACGCTGGCCGGTTCTCGGCCGTGGACGTGTTTGCGGCTTCTGGTCAGGGCAATGGTCGGTGTTTTTGGTGCGTGGGCCGACCACAGTATGCCTGCGGCTTGGCCGCAATTATTCTTTCAATACGATCGTGTCCGCCGTGATGCTGTCGCTAGTGGGACCGGATCCCGCCCCCTATTTTGGCAAGATCACCAATCGCGCGGTGCTCGCGCAGACCTCCTACCAAGCGCCACCTCCGCCCGGCTACGGATGCGAAGCAACGGCTACTCGGCTGAATTTAGGGTTTGGTATGAAGCAGTCTTTCAATCGGCCGGTATCAGACGAGATTGCAGAAGCCTATTGCGTTGCTGCAAGCGCCATGCGTCTACGTAGTGCTACAACCGGAGAAGCTATGGCTCACCGACGCGAGGCGGCTACTCGGCTTGGGGCGCTGCAGTCGGTCGAATCCGAACTCTGGTGGCTACATCGCTATGGCCGCGCCGAGCACATCGCGGCTGCGAACGGGGTGCCGACGGCAAGGTCAATTGAGCTGCACCTGCGTTGGGACCTCGATCTGCCGCATCCCGATGGAATGGGCTTCGACTACGTCAGGCGTTCTTTACATCGGCGGGCGAGCATTGGTCACTAATGGAGTAAGTTCTTCCAGATCGGGAGATTCGAATATTTATGATGCATCTATTGAAATTCAAATCCATTATATCTGCTGCATTTATTATTGCTTTGATTATTCCGTCGTTCTGTCGGCCCGTGGTTGCTGCGGTCCCTGAAACTGCGCATGAGTTGAAAGATGATATCGACGTCATCGACGCACAGGCATTCGGGCCTACTGTACAACCAGGTTTGACGTTGCCAGCTGATTCAATTGTCAGCTCAATGTGGGCTCGGAGTGGAGTTGTAGCCGATGGTACAAGTGTATTGGTCATTCAGGTACATGCTAATAAGGATGGCTCGCCGCTTACTGTATCGGTTAGCACCCCAGATACATTATCAAATTTTCCCGATATAATTGGGAGTCTTAGCGCAACGTTTCCGAAGCTGCCGGCGCCAGATTCGCCTAATGATATTACGGATACGACTTCCATCACACTTCCATCGGGGAATGATGGCGTCGTTTTCTACCGGCCGCCAGATAACTATCTTGTGTCGCCTCGGGCCAACTCCTTCTCGGTGACGGTGACAGCAACGGCCTATGGCGTAGTATTGGCGAGCACCACTATCACAATCTACCGCCCGCCCATCATTTTCGTCCATGGCATATTCTCCTCCCCATCGGCGTGGGACTCAATGGAAACGGGCATTTTGAATAATGCCAAACAACAGAGCTCGGCCGGATCATACCTTTACGCGACCGTTGATTGGAGCGGAAATAACAGCGGCGGCTTTGACGAGGTGGCACCCGATGTCGCGCAGTTGATCGCGAACGAGTGTACCAAATTGAGGCAACAGAAGATCGCGGTCACGCGATTTGATGTGGTTGGCCACAGCCAAGGCGGCGTTGCCACCGCCTGGTATATTTGTAATTTCGGCGCAACTAAGATGGGGCGCAGCGACCAGTTTCCCGTCTTTAACTTTCCTGCGGACATGTACCTGCGCCCAAATAATTTTGGCATCGGCGATATTCGCAGATTTATCTCAATAGATTCCCCATTTAACGGGTCGCCGATAGCCGACGCGGCTGTCTCGGCTTGGTTTTATCCAGCAATCAAGAACCTTCTCTTCGGGTATAATGTTGGATTGCTGAGTCTCGGTGACGAACCCGTCACGGGAGATGCCTGTTGTGTTTACGACCTTCAGAGCCAGAGCGAGGCCATAAAGAAGATGCAGAATGCCGACCCATTGGTCCAGTGGTTCCCCATTGTCGGGATCGACGCATCGGCGGTCGGGGCGAATGACGGACCGAAGGTATCGCTGACTGGAGCCATGGCTGACTTGGCGGCATCGGCCGCCGCGGTTGCGCAAAACGGGATTGGCCTTCCGGCGAATGGCAGCGACCTGGTGGTAACTGCTGCCAGTCAAGCGGATACTCAATCGGTCACCCCTGGCCCTATATTGCGTGGATACAGCTTCGGCGTATCTCATACTGAAGTAGAAGGAGCACCAGGTACGATAACGTTGGTCAGCGATCTGTTAGATTTGGACGCCAATGTCTCGACCCCCGGGTATACGCGATTCAACCCGAGATTCTGATAGCGCGACCGGCGAGCGAGGCGTATTCAAGGCAGGGGCATTTGATTTTAGGTGGAGGCACGCGGAGGCACATGGGTACGATCAAAGCCATTGAGCGTTGCTTAACGAATTTTTATACCAATGGCGCCTCCGGCGTGCGAAGACGACCCTGCACGCCCAGGGCGGCCATAATTCTCACCCTTTCGGCTTTGATTGGCTTCTCCTCGGCAGTCGCAGCTACCAACGCCGCAGCGGCGAGCCAGCCGCCGCTCTTTGCGGGAGCCGGCAGTCCCCGTACCGAGCGGGTGACCGAGCTGCCAGGCGTGGTTGGTGTCGGCGGCTGGTCACTCGGAACCAT
>JABEVB010000143.1 GCA_013044165.1 Phycisphaerales bacterium | reverse complement strand
GGGCCTGCAGGCCCGGCTCCCGTGAATGAGCCCGCTTGCTGGAGTGGTTTTTTCTATGGATTGCACGCTGTTAATTGCCGTGGCATTGGGTGCTTTGGGAGTATTTTTGCTCCTGCCGCGGCCCGCCGCCTCATGGCGCAAGCTGGGTGCACTGATAACAGTGCTGGTGGGTGGGGGCGGTCTGTTTTATCTGTCGCGCTGGGCCGAGTTGCAGGCGTCGGCTTCGCCTGCCGGCGGACTTAGCCTGTATTTTTATATTTTTGCGGCCATCGCGGTTGGATCGGCTCTCGCGGTCATAAGCCATCCCAAACCGCTGTATGCAGCGCTCTATTTCGTGATTTTAACGCTGGCGACATCGGCCCTGTTTTTAACCCTATATGCGGAGTTTATCGCGATTGTTCTCATCGTGATTTACGCCGGAGCCATTCTGGTCACTTATGTGTTTGTAATTATGCTTGCCAGCACACCGGGTGGGGCGCCCGCTGCCGACTACGACAAAGTATCGGCCGATCCGCTCGTTGCGGTGTTGGTAAGCTTTTTACTGCTGGCGACGGTGTTGCAATTGATGTTTCACGTGCCCAGCCCCGGTTCGCCGGGCTTTATGGATGCCAACACCGGATTGCACGCACGAGCCTTGATGGCGGCGAACTTGGGCTACCATTTGCCGCAGTTTTCAGGGGTTAAAACTCCAGCCGTGGGTGGCATGGCCGTACTGGGGCGGAACTTGTATTCGCATTATGCCCTTGCCCTGGAACTGGCGGGCGTTTTGCTTACCGTTGCCATGGTGGGAGCGGTGGTTATTTCGCGTAAAAACGAGCCGCCGGCAGCGCTGGGAAGCGGAGAATTGCCCTCAGAATGAGCGGCTGACAACAGAAGGCAGCACTATGGAACTTATGACCAACGCAGCGCTCTATCAGTACCTGGCCTTGGGGGCGGTGCTTTTTACCATCGGCTTGGTTGGTTTTATGTCGCGCCGCAACATGATTATGATTTTTCTTTCAACGGAAATCATGTTTCAGGGCGTGGCTATTAACCTGATCGCTTTCGCCCGCTATCACCTTAATGCCGATGGTCAATCGTTTGTAATTTTTCTGCTGTCGGTGGCGGCCGCTGAGGCATCGTTGGCCTTGGCTCTGGTGGTGCTGTTGTACCGCCGTCGCCAAACACTGAACATTGACGCCTGGTCGGAAATGCAAGGCTAAAGCGTCTGGGGGCGTCACCCTGCAAGAACGGCGAAGCCATATTTGGTTCGTCCGGCTTTTAACAGAACTTGGAGCACGCACAACACCATGATGGATACTTTGGCAGCCTTAACGATTGTGCAAAAAGCGGCGCTCATTCCGCTGTTCCCGCTGATCGCGGCGGCGCTCATTACCCTTCTTGGCGGCAAGGTGCTCAAGGGCCTCTCGCATCTGCCTGCCATTGCCGGCGTGCTTGCGTCGTTTATCGTCGCGGTATCGCTGTTGATGAGTTACAACGCCTCCGACGGCGGCTTGAGCTATGGCAACATATTTACGTGGTTTGGGGCCGGTGGATTTCATGTGCCGGTGGGCGTTTATGTAGATTCGCTTTCGATTTTATTTGTCTGCTTTGTTACCGGTATCTCAACACTGATATTCATTTACTCCGGCGGGTACATGGCGGGCGATTATGGCTATTTTCGCTTTTTTGCGTACATGAGCATCTTTGTGTTTTTTATGTGCATGCTCGTGCTGGCCAATAACTTTGTGCTCGTTTACCTTGGCTGGGAGGGCGTGGGTCTGGCCAGCTATCTTCTGGTGGGCTACTACTACCCCAAACCTTCGGCACGCGAGGCCGCCAAAAAAGCATTTATCGTCAACCGCATTGGTGATACCTGCTTCGCCATTGCTATTTTTATTATTTACCTCACCTTCCATACCGTAAGCTTTCATGGTGTACTGGCTGATCCGCACCGGCTGCTAAGCGGCTCGTGGCGGGCGGCACATCACACGGCAATATTTTGGATACCGCTGCTGCTGATGGTGGCGGCGTTTGCCAAATCGGCCCAGCTTCCCCTGCACGTGTGGTTGCCCGATGCGATGGAAGGTCCCACGCCTGTGTCCGCGCTCATTCATGCCGCGACCATGGTTACCGCGGGCGTTTATTTGGTGGCGCGCTGCATGCCGCTGTTTCAGCATGATCTGCCGGTGCTTCACACTGTGGGTGTTATTGGCTGCATCACAGCGTTTATGGCGGCCACCATCGGTATGTGCCAATATGACCTCAAACGTATATGGGCCTATTCCACCGTGTCGCAGTTGGGGTATATGTTTTTGGGTTTGGGCGTTGCGGCCGGCTCAGCGGCGGTATTTCATGTATTTACCCATGCGTTTTTTAAGGCGCTTTTATTTTTGGCCACCGGTTCGGTCATGCACGCCATGGGTGGTGAACTTGACATTCGTAAAATGTCGGGCATTCGCCGCGTGATGCCCATTACCACGGTATGCCTGCTGATGGGGGCCTTTGCCTTGGCAGGCATTCCACCGTGGGCAGGCTTTTTCAGCAAAGATGCAATTTTGTCATCGGCAATGAATGCGTCG
>JABEVB010000142.1 GCA_013044165.1 Phycisphaerales bacterium | reverse complement strand
TGCAGTAGCGGAATCCCGGCGAATTCCTTGAGCTCTACTGCTCGACTGTTCAACTGTTCTACCTTCTCGGCGAAGCCGTGCGACCCGCATCTGCCGATGTTGGAAATTACGCTTCGCAAGGCTGCGTAGCGAAAAAGAAGCTATCCGATCATTCGAGAGCGCCTCATTCTCGCCTGCGGAGCCAGTGCGCCCAAACAGTGCTCTACGCTGCCCACGCCGGGATAGTGCAGCCGAAATTGTACCGCTCATTACCATGATTCCGTGTCATCCCAAACTTTGCCCACCGCTCGATCATCCATTATTATGGAATGTGACACCCCTACAATTAGCCGGGCCAGTACCTTACCACTGAACATATTTCACTTCATGAATGTCATTGCGGGCAATCCCAGGTGCTCTATGATCAATTTTAAGTGCCTTCACAATCGGCTGCGCCACTAAACTCTCTACAGGTGTGGAGGATGCGTAGCTGCCAGCGCCAGCGAACCAGCGCAAGCCAGAGTTGTGGCCAAGGCCCAGCACGAGAGCCCAGCACCAGTTCTAATTGAGCGATATACGCCAACCGATCCCAGCGAGCCTGCCACTATCGAGGCCGCCACCATCGCCGAGTAAGACAGGAGCAGTTCGTGCCTCACGCCCGGCCAAGGATGTACATCCCGCATAGTTCCCAAGAACGCAAACCATGCCACTAGGTACGGGAAAAAGTAGAAGTGTCGGTACGCGATCGAAACGCGCGCTAAAAGGCCTCTGTACCTTGGCACGAATGCGCCAAATATTCCGAGGCCTCCATAATAGGTTAATGGAGAAAAAAGTGCGGCCAAGCAGAGCGCTCCGGCATCTCGCAAGCTCGGTTGAAAAGCACACCGCGTTGGCGATAGCCCCAGAAGTGGCGCCGTGATTAGGGTTGTTGCCAACTGGGCGATTGCGTGGAATAGCACCTGTCGCTGAGGGTGAGATTTATCGTTTCGCTCCATGATACAATATTCCAAAAATTGCCCGGAAGCCTAAGGCCCGTGTGCAAATGCCATTCATCCCGGATGTAATAATGCACTGTGAACGAAGCCGTGCCATAAATACCGGGGCCATTTTTCGACTGCGATGCGTTACCAATCGCCGACGCAGTGCCCGAATACTGGCCGAGCGTTAACTGCCCGACCAAGGACTGCGGGGAGATGTACGGCGCGAGCCCGCCAACATCGCTGGTCGATCCAACAAATACTCGCGACAGACTAAAGGAGTTCATACCGGAATTGTGGCCGACGCTTTTCGACCAAGCATCCAGCTTTAACCTTATCGCCTCAATGAGTGTCCTCCGGAATGATATGAAGCTGGAGCTGTTTTCGATGCTTTCGGACATGCCGTTTTGCCCTGTCCATACGCTGTACGGGAGCGGTGTGATTTGCCCGAACGAAGCGATAAAACCCAATGTATTCTCTAAATAAAATCCCGCGTTAATCAGCCCAGCGCCGAGCGAGTCCAACAAACTGTTGCTCGACGGTGGCACCGACGGCAAACGCACTCCCCCAATTCCCGAATAACCGCCAATGATAGTGCCGCCGCCCGGGAAGAGTGTACTCAGCCAGCCAGTGCCCCTCGGATCCACCGCACCAACCGGGCCGCCCATTTCCATCTGATACGTATTCGCCCCATTCACATATTGCAACGGATCCTGCGAAATCCACACGCCAAGACTTGGGCTGTAGTTGCGATTGCGAGCGTAATAGAGGCCTGTTACAGCATCCAGTGCCATGCCTTGATACAGATAATTGCTGATGGGCTGCGTGCCGCTCGGCGGCGTACTGAAATCGCTGTTGAGAATCAGAATGCTTCCATAGGGCGAATAAACATAACGTTGTGCCACGCCCCAAGTCTGCGTCGTCGCGTTATAGCCGACAACGGCAGTTGTATTCCAGTTCGCATCATGCAAGAAGTATATGCGGCTATTTAGCTGAATCGTGCCACCGCTGTAGGTATCCTGCAGCACCGGCGAATTGACATAGGCCGCAGACCAAACCGTCTGCGACGTCACATCGCTGGCAGCCGTGCCATTGTTACGCACCTCAATAGCCTGCCACTGCGAATCGTAATAAATGTAATTGGTCGTGCCCGCCGCTACACCGTTGCCACCGACCGGATAGCTTTCGGTAACGCGGTAACCACGCGCATCATAGGAATACTCGGCGATGATTTGTCCCGCGCTGTTCGTCACCGACACCAACCGATTCCACGCATCATACTTGAGAGTGTTGCCGTTCTGGTCGCTAATCATATTGCCATTCGCATCATACGTTGGCGTACCGGCTGTGCCGGTTATGGATGTTATTTGATTCTGCGCATCGGTGGTGCGGGTTTGGGTTGTGCCACTGGTGGTGGATGAACTCCAATTGCCCTGCGAATCGAGGTTCCAGCTTTGATACGCCGCTCCGCCGCGCGTTAGAGATGCGGATGAGGACATCCGCGCTCCCGGAAGCGCCATCGCCGCAGCCCGGCTCACCGCCCGCTTCCGCCGCCGAATTAACTTGCCATCAACCGCAACCACGCGACTACCTCATAACTTCATAGCCGCAATATACCCCTCGCCCAACCCACACGCAATAAAATTTTGCCAATTTCGCAACCACAGCCCCAGCCATCACCAACTTTGTGGTAAACGCCCGTCGTCGTCTCGGCGATCTCTGCGGCTCTGCGCGCAAAACTCGTCGCGAAGCGCCCTAAACAAATATCAAAACCCTGCGTTACCCTGCGTCCCCCGCG
>JABEVB010000021.1 GCA_013044165.1 Phycisphaerales bacterium | reverse complement strand
CTGTCGCGCCGAACGGATTTGGACAAATACTTAACCTATATTATTCAGTATGAACGCGCGATTGTCAAGCGGCCCCGGCGGAGGAGGAGTCATTTTTTTGGGGCACGCTTAAAAACGCAGCAAAATATGGCCCAATCATGGCCGGAGAAAGGCTGTTTTCTGGATGAAGGCGGGTGGGGGATCCCGATAAAATCGGGATGCTCCCAGAGCCGCCCGGCCTCTTGCCGGGCCGGGCTTTGGCCTTGCGTTGTTGTCCACCAAGAGGACCAACCGCCAATGGGCGCTGCACAAAGTGACCGTTTTTATCGAAAAATCAGACAGGCGGGAGGCCTGCGTTCCCCCCGGGGAGCGCAGGCCTCTTGGCCGCCCCCAATCGTGTGCGGAATCCTGAAAAAAAACGAGCACCACCAGCCGCACAGCTTTGCCGAATGCAAATTGCTTTCGGCTTGCCGCGAAATAAAGGCCGCCTCTGCAAAATCATTGTTTTTCAGTTCGGCCGGCTCGTTGCAGGAATTAGCCTGTCGCCTGCATCAATCGCACAATGGATCGGGCCTGAGGATTATGCGGTGACGTTTCTTGGATGCCACCTGCAATCCAAACGAACTATGACCCTTTCAGGGTCGGCTATTTCGGAATTGCTTACCGTGCATTTGCGAATGCACGGCTATTAACAATCAGCCTTTCAGGCTGCTGCGGATACATCTGGTTCCTGAATGGATATATCGCATCAACCTGCAGGCACACCTGGCCCCTGAAGGGTCCACATGAATAGTCCCGATGCATCGGAATCACAAACGCACGGTATTCTTTATTTCTTACCTGCCAGGGTTACGCGCTGACGCCCCTAAAACCCGCATCGCCGGCAATGCATTGCCGTGCTTATCGAAGAGAGACCGATGCGACCATGGATTATTGGCAAAGTCCTTCTGATCTAAATTATACTCTGCTCCCCACCACCAGACGCCCTGGCCCAGATGATCGGGCAAAGCTTTAACGATGTTGATTACCGCCCGGGTGTACCGCGCCTGTCCTGCGGGTGTGAATGGAAATTGCATTCCCGGCTTGGATTTCCCGTGCGCGTCGTTACTCCATGGATCATCCGTTTCCGCAACAATGATGGGTTTGCGCACGGAATCAGCCAGTTTCATAAGTTGCGATCTCAATTTTTTTAACGTACCGCCCCAATAAGTATAAAAGTCATATCCGATCACATCAAAATGTACGCTATGGGCAATGAGCTGGTGGTAAAATTCCGGGGCATAGGAGGAATCGGCTACCTGGATCATGATCTTGGGTTTATGCGATCCACTGCCTGCGTAAACACCGGCAATCGCGGCATTCAGCAGCGACGCCAGGCGATTCCATCGCGCCTTTTGGTTTACCCACAATTTTCCCTGCGGCCAAAGCATCCCATTATTAATCTCATTGCCAACCAATACCATATTGGGCATGGCGTGGGCTTTTCGCAGTGTTGTAATCACGCGTTGGCAATACGCACGCAGTCGCAGACGCAATTGGGGCAGCGACAGTTTCCGCCAGGCGGCGGGGGCCAATTGATGACCGGGATCCGCCCAAGTGTCTGAAAAATGGAGGTCCAGAATAAAATAAAATCCGGCATTCTTAATTTTCTGGGCAAGCGGCAAGGTATACGCCAAATCATTAAGCGTCCCCAGTTTGCCCAATTGTGATTTCTCATGCGCTGTCGCCCGGTGCCACAACCGCAATCGCAGACAATTACAGCCCGACTGCTTAAACGCGCGAATCAATCCAACCGGCTGGTGGTTATACCGGTAAATGCCGCCATGGGATTCAATGTAGCCAAAATACGAAACATCCGCCCCGGCCAGAAAGGTATGGCTGGAGGCTGCCGCGTGCAAAGCCGCGGGTGCCCCGGCGGTCATCAGCAGTATCAGAATCAGGCAGGCTGATCTGAGTATGCGGCCATATTGGCCACGACGTGCGAGCGATTGATGGTAACAGGCAATGCCTCCAATACCTTGAGACCGTCGGGCGGGGCGGGGGGGTAGCATCAAAATTTCCTTTTTGAAAAAAGAGCAGGAGGTTTTTACACGTAATTAGCGCAGCTTTCTATGGCGGCCCCTCGGACGCACCAATGCTGGTGCCGTGCTTCAGATGTCGGCCAAAATAATCTCGTCCACCATTATCCGGCACCGCCAAGCCGCGATTGATCAGCGGGGAATCCGGGCGCAAGCGAAAATTTTGTCCTGTCAAACTCACAAACCCGGGATTCACATGCAGGTTGGCTTTAGCCGATGGCGGCGATCCCTGCCAAGGCCCGAAACAATCGTTGCGGACAAACTGCCCTGCCGCCACCGCGCCATTTATCCTGAACATTCCCTTTTTGGCAGCATAAAATATGTTGTTTTTAAAATACAGCGCACCCGTTTTAATGACGCCGATGCCGCGACTGACATAGAAATCATTGTTGTACACGAGATTGTTATTCTGCGGCTGGCATTGGAAATACAGCAAATGCTCGCTTTGCGGCAACGCTTTTCTGGTGGCGGCTGAAAGAGTGGGAGAATACCGCGGTGGAACGTCGTTGACGCTGATGTTGTAACGCACGATGTTGTCCCGGGCGGTCCCCATGATCAGTAACAATCCGCCCCAGTTGCCTTGACTGAAGTTGTACTGCAAAATGCAGTGGCGGCAATCGAAGTCAAAATCAAATGCTTCCGCGTCGCTGTTGCCGGGCTGCGGACGGCTGTCAAAGACCTTGTTAAATTGCATAACAGATCGCGAACAACTGTGCAGCCAGACCGCCGCAGAATACCGGTTTCCGCGTTGTCCAAATTTCGTCCGCAGGCAACTCCCGTGTACGTCGTTATACGCGACCACGGCTCCGACGCTGCCCAGCACCAGTATGGCGTCACCGCCAATGTTGCTTAATTCATTGTGCGATACCACAACGTCCCGGCTGGGCAGCAAGGGGCCGGATAAATGTTGGGACTTCGCCATTTTGTCGAAGTAGTTGCTGTTGGAGGGCGTCCAGACCACGATGCCGCAGCGGTCGGCATCTATGATGGTGTTGTGGCTTATTTTCACATCATGGTAGGTTGAAAATCGGGCATTGCGCGATATCCACCCGTCAAGTCCGACAAATATGCCGCCGCTGTCATAGTGGGAAAGGCCGCCCCTGATATGACGGATCACGCAATGCGCAATAACAATATGGTTCAGTATCCGCCGGCACGTTGAGTTCACCAGCACGCCCACCCTGGGACCTTTGGCGGATTTCGCGGTGGCGGTGCTGGTCATACACAGATGTCGAATTTCCCAGTAGCCTTCATTGATGACACTGACCGCGGCGCCCGTGGATCGGCCCATGTCAATTTCAGGCAGCGCTCCGGGGCCATAAGAATCTACCCTGATCGGCATTCCCGTAGCGCCCTGTCCTCGAAAGTTCAGTTGACCATGCCAGATGTCGCCAGCTCGAAACAACACCCGATCTCCAGGCTTGAATATCTGCCGGTTGACCCGGGCCAGTGTTCGCCAGGGAGCTTTTCGGCTGGTGCCGGCATTCGCATCCTGGCCCGTGTTGGCGTTGACGTAATAGGTACTTGCAATGCCAGCCACCAGTCCGGGTGTTTGGGTTCGGGCGCCGGCCGCCTGCGGGCTTAGGCTGGCGATTATCGCCATCGTGGCAAACGCGATGCCTGCGGCGTAGGGTCTGCTTGCCGAAAATAAAACATAAAGAGCATTAAACATTGACAGGCTCCTTGTAAAGTCACCATTAGCATACCGCACATTTCATAACGGCGCGTGCCGGAGTTTTACGCCGTTGCGCGGGAGGGGCGTTAAGGGCAGGCCACGATGGGGCCGGTCAAGACCGGCAAGCCCTTAAACCGCTGCGACGCGGTCCTAAATGCCCTTAAAAACAGCGAACCAACGCCTTATCCGGCCGCTCCGCCGGGGCAGTGGTAACGTCGGAAACGGTATCAGACACTAGGGTTTTACGGGGCGCTGCGCGACGGTTGGCGCGCAGAGGCGCAGAGCACGCGGAGACGACGACGGGGGTTTACCACAAAGATGCCAAGGCACGAAGAGTTTAAGGGTCGCTTCGCGACGGGTTAGCCACAGAGTTATAAGATAAATATAGAGAAATATATTTATTGTAAGATATATTGTCTCTGCGTGCGGCCTTCGTCGCCTTCGTGTCTGATACCGTTTCCGACGTTACCACTGCCCCGGCAGAGCGGCCGGGACGAGCCTGGCGATGCCGAGGCGCAGGTAACTCGGCGGCGGCGAAAAAAAGGGCGGCGGGCCGGGCTTTGGCTTCTCGCTCGGCAAGATTTATCATGGGCGGCGGCATGGCCGTTCAT
>JABEVB010000141.1 GCA_013044165.1 Phycisphaerales bacterium | reverse complement strand
TGCCCTGCTGCTGCCGGCCTTGGCATTGGCCAAGCAAACCGCAGTAAGTCTCTCTTGCCTGGCTAATTTGCGTTCGCAGGGGCAAATGCTTTACGAGTACACGACCAGCTATGACGATATGATTCCCTTCTGCTGGGATAATGGCGGCACCAATGATCACTACGGCACCAATTCATACGACACACTTCTGTACTGCAACAACCAGGGAATAAGTCCCACCGCATTCACCAACGCGGGTGTCGCGTGGGCTTCGTCCATCAGTTTGACGCAGTTTGAGGCCATGATGGCACAATTTCAAAAGTTATTTTTCTGTCCTGACAACGCCATCCCGGCGGCAAACTGGCAGAAATGGTATCCGCCGGCCTATTACAGCACCTATGGCTGTAACCCTAACTTCTTTTATTTGTACAACCCGACGGTCAGCGGTCAATATCCATATATTCAGACCGCTACTTTTCGGCTGGGGGACATTGGCGATGCCGCCGAGAAGTTGGCCATCGGCGATGAAACACAGAGAACGTCCATAGGCCTTCCATTGCAAACCTCTTTCAGCTATGGCCAAAACAACAATCCAGGCAGCCTGCTGCAATACCCTTCCAATTACCTTGTGCCACCGGCCGGCTTTGAAGCCTTCAATGCCAATGCGGACTATCCTGAAACGCAATTCTCGCTGGGCCTGCGGTATCGGCATGGAGAAAATGCACCGAATACCGGTTGGGCCAACGCACTCTATTTTGATGGCCATGCCGAAAGCGTTCAGATTAACCACAGCTATACCGGCGCTCCGCGCAACGCCCCATACGCTTTGGGAACCACGGGCTTGCGGGTCATTAACCTCACCAACTCGAAGCTGCCCAACGATATTTATTGTCCAGGATGACGCTTTCAACGCGCCGAAATAGACACGCCCCGAGGAGCCGCACTATTCTGCTTTGTAACAACACCCTTTTTGGAACAACACCCTTGAGGTACCTTTTGTTTTCGTACGCCAATCAACACACCACCCGCAGGGCCCGATCCTGCCTGCAAGGAGCCCATTATGCCTGACAGCATTACGCATCCGCGTTTGTCACGTCGTTTGTTTGTGTCTTTGGCCGGCGCTGGGGCGGCTTCGCTGGCGTTACCCCGTACCTCAAGAGCAGCGGACACCGAGGCGCTGGCCGCAAAGCATTCCCGCGTAGGCATTTCAGATGCGGCGTTCCAGAACGCGCACTCAAGAGCGCAGGCTCTGGTGGCACAAATGACACTGGAAGAGAAAATAAGCCAGACCTCCAACAAGCCGCAGGCAGTACCACGTCTGGGCGTACCCGCCTATGCCTACTATTCGGGCGAGGCCATGTGCGGGCTGCTGCTGCCGGGCGCCACCGGCCTGCCAACTCCGCTGGCCATGGGCTGGTCATGGAATCCGGACTTGGTGCGCAAGGGCTTCGCGGCCGTTGCCGCTGAAGCGCGCGGCTATCACAGCAAATACAACCACGGGCTTAGCTACTATTCGCCGCCAACGCTCAACATTCACCGCGACCCCCGCTGGGGCCGCTGCGGCGAGGTGTACGGTGAAGACCCGTGCCATTTGGCGAGTTTTGCCGTCGCTGTGGTTCGCGGCTTTCAAGGTGATGATCCGCAGTACCTTAAGGCGATTCCGTGCGCCAAGCACTTCATCTGCAACAACACCGATGATGACCGCCAGACGGTTTCAGCCTCGGTAGACCCGCGCAGTTTCTGGGAGTACTACACACGCGCCTATCGCGCAGCGGCGGTGGAGGGAGATGTCTTCGCCTTCATGGGCGCTTACAATGCCATCAACGGCACACCATGCTGCGCCGATCACTTTTTATTGACCGAACTGCTGCGCAACCGGTGGGGCTTCCGCGGGTATGTCACTTCAGATTGTGGGGCTATCGCCAACATCTGCCGCACCCATCATTACGTGCCGACACTCAGCGAGGCCGCTGGCGTCGCCGTTAAGGCGGGCTGCGATTTCAACTGTGGCGACACGCTGCCCAAGTACCTCAAGCAGGCCGTTGCGCTTGGTTATGTCAGCGAGGAGGAGGTTACTCGGGCCGTGGTGCGCACCATGACCACGCGCTTTTTGCTGGGGCTTTTCGACCCGCCGGAAACAGTTCCCTACAACAAAATCAGTTTTAATGTGGTCAATAGCACCAAGCATCAACAACTGGCTCTGGCACTGAGCCGCCAGTCACTGGTGCTGCTCAAGAATAAAAGCCAGTTCCTGCCGCTGGATAAATCTAACTACCGCAAGGTTGCCATCATCGGGCCGATGGCGCACTATCATGCCGGCGATTACGCGAACAACTCGCCGGGGCAGCGCATTTCCATACTCGACGGCCTGGCGGCGGAATTCGGCGTGCAGGTGCAGCGCCGTCATACCTGGGCGGCGGACGCAGTCAAAATGAGCCAGGGGCTGCAGTCGCAGGCTTCCAGCGAGGGCGGGACCGATGTGGGGTGGATAAAACCCAATTCCTGGATGGAGTTTGCCCCGCAAAATCTTGCCGGCGTTACTGAATTCAAATTTAGATTGTCGAGCTATTTCGGGGGCCACATCGCCGTACACCTGGATCATCTGGCAAGCCAACCCGTGGCTGCGGCGAAGGTTGCTGCAACGCACGGCAATCAAAACTGGATTACCGTAACCGCCCCGGTGGATAAGCCGCTGCAAGGCACGCACCGCATCTTCCTCCGCTGCACGGGCTTTAACATTGAATGGTTTGAGGTCTCGCCGCACCCCAAGTCGGCGGCCACGGAAACGTCGCTGGTGTACGAGCCAGGCTGCAGCGTGATGGGCCCCAAGGATGCCCTGCTCTTCAAGCGGGCCGTTGCCGCCGCGAGCGAGGCGGATGTAGTCATCATGGCCTGTGGCGCCGGCGAGCAAACTGACCGCGAAGCGCATGACCGCAACGACACGGGTCTGCCCGGCGCTCAGCACGAGCTTATTGAGGCCTGCTATCGGGCCAATCCTAAAACAGTGCTGGTACTCAACACCAACAATACACTGGCCGTCAATTGGGAGCAGGACAACCTGCCCGCCATCGTTTCGGCAATTTTCGCCGGTCAGGCACAAGGGACGGCCGTGGCGGATGTGCTGTTCGGGCAGTTTAACCCATGCGGCAAAACTTCATGCACCTGGTATAAATCGGTGGACCAGTTGCCGCCCTTTCATGACTACGACATTACCAAGGGCCGGACATATATGTACTTTAAGGGCGAACCGCTCTATCCCTTTGGTCATGGCTTGAGCTACACCCAGTTTAAGTTCAGCAAGCTTTCAATCGCCGGATCCTCGCTTGCGGCCGGACAGGCGATCAGACTTAGCGCCACAATCACAAATATCGGCAAACGTTCGGGAGCGGAAGTGGTGCAGTTTTATGTCGCGCTACCGCCGTCGCCCGTGGCGCGGCCGGCCAGGCAACTTGTGGGTTTCGCGCGGGTGGAGTTGAAGCCTCGCCAGAGCAAGCGCGTCACTTTCAGTCTGCCTTACAACGAGCAAGCACTGTGGTACTGGCATGAAGCCCAACAGAAATTTGCGCTCCAGCCGGGCCTCTTGAAGATTATGCTGGGGAGTTCGTCGGCGGATATTCACCTGAGCGGCGAGATTTTACTAAGGGCAGCGCCTGCCGATCTTGGTGGACCGGAAAGCCTAACCAGCATCGGGTGTCGGGCGACTCTGGCTTTGTAGCAACTGCTGCCGCAGGATTGCCGACGCGTTCCACAGAGCAGCCTGCCGTAGCCCAAAGACAACCGCGACGCGTACCTTATTTATTAGAGGAATTGCACTATGACTCCAATCGCCGCCGACGAAGGGCCATCGCCCATCGAACCAGCCACCCCTGGTGCCGCTCCAGCATCGCGTCGCGCATTTATAGCGGGTGCAGCCACCAGCGCCGCCGCCTTGCTGGCAAACACAAAGCCCGCATCCGCGGCCGTGGGCCTGTTGGCATCCGATGCTGATAAAAGTATCAGGACAGATTACAACCTGGCCACGGGCACCGGTTCGCCTGTCGCCGTACCGCTCGATGACGCGTGGCGGCTCTGGCTTGATGTCAAAGCCTCGTGGCAACAGGATCAACTCTACCTGCCCGACGACGAGGTAAATCTGGATAGTCTGCCCGTTAATGCCCCCACGGGCGGCTGGGATGCGCTAAGCCCAAGCGCCGGCATCGCGATCATTTTGCCGGCAACGGTCGAAGAGCACTACTGGGGCAAAGCGCCATTGCCCCGGGCTAATCCACGCAATGCGCAGCAGGTAGCGAGCCTCGACAGCCCCTATATTGGCGTATCGTGGTGGTATCGGCGTCTTTTGCCGCCGGAGCTCGCGCCGGGCGAAAGGTTGGTGATTTCGTTCCCTGGGGCTCGCCTGCGGGCCGAGGTCTACGTCAATGGGAAACTGGTGGGATACAATTGCATCGGTGAGATACCATTCACCGCCGATATCACTGACGCCTTAAAACCTGGCGACAAAAACATGCTCGCGGTGCGTATTACCAATCCGGGTGGGACGTTCAGTTGGGGGGATTATCCGCTACAGAACTGGGGGAAGTATAGGTTTCCGATATCACATGGATTCGGCGGCATGGACGGCGGCGTCAGCATGGCCGCGTGCGGGCCAATAGCCGTGGATGACCTATATGTGGCCAATCAGCCGAATCCGCGAACCGTTACACTCCATGCCGAGGTTCGCTCAAGCGGGCCGGCGTATAAGGGTATGGTCATGTTTACGATAATGCGGGAGGGCAAAACGCTATGGCGTGGCGGCGCCTCGGTGGAGGTACCAGCCCAAGGAAGGGCAACCGTCACGGCCCACGCCACAGTGCCTGATGCGGAGCTTTGGGACATAGGACGCTCGATGCTATACCGCGCCGAGGCGAGCGTTGCGGGCATTGTCAATTCCGCGCGAGCAACCGACTTTGGCTTCCGTTGGTTTAGTGCCGAAGGAATTGGTACCAATGCCCGTCTCATGCTCAACGGCCGACGCGTATTCGTGTCATCAGCTATTTCGTGGGGATTTTGGGCGCCCAATGGAATGTTTCCGGATGCAGCCGCTGTAAAACGCGATGTGCACGCCGCCCGATCGCTGGGCCTGAACTGCGTTCAGACGCACCGGCATTTCCCCAAGGCGTCATCGCTCGTAGGCTTCGACCATGCTGGCCTGCTGCGCTACTGCGAACCTTGCGGAGGCTCGGCCATATGGGATGAGACGATCCAACGCACCCAACCGTATCCCAAAGGCCCGATAGATACGTCCGGCAAGGGCGGCGAACCGGTTACGTTCGCCAACCGCTATGAGTTGGCGAAAATATGCGCCATGATCAAAGCTTACCGATCGCACCCATGTATTATCATGTGGTCTTTGAACAATGAAACCGGAGCCAACCTGCACAATCCAAAGATATTTTATGCCCTGCGCAAAGCGCATGCGTTGGATCCTTCTCGCATCCTGGTGCTCAAATCAGGCTTTGGCCCCCAAGGCGAGGTGCTCGCTCTGCCCTATTCCAGCGATCTTACTTATGGCGACTCGGCCACGCATCATGACTCGGGCTGGCACGATCATCACAATGAAAACGATCAGGGTGTTTATCAGGACTCCGTTTACCAAGGCCCCGATCACTTTAAATGCCGCAGCGTCAACACCACCGACATTTTGATGTGGGGCGAGGCCGGCACGGGAAATTCGCCGGATGACTATGCCGCCGATGTGCAGTGGTATCGCAGGCATCGCGCCGGGGGTTATACCAAAGCAGCGGCCGAGGCGCGGCTGCTGGCCTACGAGATTTTTCTGGATAAGTACGGTTTTCGAGAGGCGTACCCGACTGCAGCAACGCTGCTGCGGCAGGTTGGGGCACGCCATTATTTTGAGGCATCGCATCTGCTTGAGAATGTGCGTATTGCCAACGCCAACGACTACGTAGCGCTCTCCGGCTGGGAGTCCACCACGCATGACAATAACTCGGGGCTCGTTGACTCCCTGCGGCTGCTCAAGGCAGACCCGGCATTGATGCGCCAAGCCAATGCGCCGGAGCTTCTGGTATTGCACGCGCGGCACTACGTCGTGCCGCAAGGCCAAACCGCCGTCGTAGACGCCTATATAGTGAATGAAGTCAATCGCCGGGGCCGCTTTGAGCTGCACTTCCAGGCTGCGATGAAAGGCGCAGAGAATAATCCCTTTTTCTCAACATCATCACCGGTGACTATTGCCGGCGGAAATATGTTTGGCCAGCCCATGCAGCTCGGCCTTACCTTTACTCTCCCGCATGCCGGGCCGGTTACTCTCACCGCGTTTTTGACCAAACCGGGCAGCCGCCGACGGTTGCTGCAGCGCACCGAACCCATGCTTGCCGTCAATGCCAACCCTGGCCGACTTCCGCAGAGTCTGGTTTGCGTGGATTATGATGGAACCCTGGCGCCGGCCATTAAGCGGCAGTTCGGCATGACCCCAACCACGCTAGCGCGACAAGCCACACCTAAAACCATTCTTGTCAGTTCGGGCGGCGCGCCACGCTATGTCTGGCCACGGCAGCCCCATGTATCAGTGTCACACGCCACCGGCACAGACGATCCGGGGCTGTATCATGATCAATACTTGGGCAAGGTCGGCCCAGTAGCCAGATTTAGTGGCCTGGCTGCGGGAACAATTAAGGTGGAGCTTTTCTTTGCCGAGCCTGTGTACAACAAGCCGGGCGAGCGCGTTTTTGATGTTGCCCTTAACGGCAAAATAGTATGGCAGCAACTTGATATCGCTCGCGAGGCCGGTGCTAAGGGCGCAGCGCTTACCAAAACGACCACCATCAATTCACGCGATGGATCGGTAACGCTTAGCGTACCCAAGGCCAGCAACGGAGAACCCATCTTTGCAGCCATTAAACTGACCGACAGCCATGGTCACATCATTCGCGAGGTTTTTCGTCGGCAAAATTATCAGAGTTTGGACGGGCAACGGTGGACCCCGGTTCGATACGTTGGTTTTGACTGGAACACCGTGCTTTCAGAAACACTGCCGCACGTTCGCCAAGGCGCGAGGTTGGTGCTATTGGGTATGGATGCCCGGGATATTGGCGAGGCAGCTCAATGTCTGGACCGCGAAAACATCCTGAAATATCTGGGGTCCTCCGGCATGGAAGCCACTCCTTGGATCGGCCATTGGTATTTCAGCCGCAGGCATTGGCTACTTGATGGCTTACCTTCAGGCTGCGTGCTGGACTGGCAGTATCAGGCGGCAGCCGGCGGCGATGAATTTCTGATTGAGGCGCCGGGAATGCAGGCGGTCATAGGCTATGGCTGCAACCCGGGGCCGGGACTTGGCTTTGGAGCGGCCGTCGTGCCGGTGAGCCACGGCGAAATCGTTTTGCTCGGGGTGCCCGGGCTTAATGCGGCCTTCATCAGGCAAGATGCCGGCGGATTTGACCCGGTCGCCGCAGCCAGAATTGTTTATAATGCGATCAGCGGCGCCTGACGCCAGCTCGCCTGTATTGACAGCCCGGAGTCGTAAAGCAGCGGGCATAAACATAATCTATCCGCAACTTTTACTATCGCCCAGCGTCACAAATGGAGGCTAAGTAATACCAATGCGTTTCCGATTGTCTCACACCAAAACACGCCTTTTATTTATCTGCATGTACCTCACGCTTTTCACCGGCATAGCTTGCGCTGCAGGCCGGCATCCACAAACCTTTTGCAATCCCCTCAATTTGAATTACCGCTTTCGATCGGGCAATCCTGTTCGGCGCGAGGCGGCGGACCCGGCCATTGTCTACTTTAAGGGTGAATACTGGCTGTTCGCCTCGAAAAGCGGCGGATACTGGCATTCACCAAACTTTCGACACTGGGTGTTTGTGGCCGGCAAAGACTTGCCGATTAAAGATTACGCGCCGGCACCCGCGGTCATCAATGGGCATTTGTATTACACAGCGTTTGACACCAAGGCGATTTATCGCGCTGAGAATCCGTGGGCCGGAAAATGGTCAAAAGCCGGCAATTTGAAACCCTACAGCGACCCTGCGCTTTTTCAGGACACCGACGGAAGGGTTTACATCTATTACGGGTGCAGTCCGGATGGAGGCATCAGCGGCGTGCAGTTAGACCCCAAGCACGGCTTTCGGGAAATTGGCAAACCGGTGATTTGCCTCAGATGCGACCCGGCACAACGCGGATGGGAGGTGCCCGGCAATAACAACAACAAAAGGGCCAATTCGTGGATTGAAGGCGCATGGATGAATAAATATCGCGGAAAGTATTATCTGCAATACGCCGCGCCAGGAACGCAATTTCACAGCTACGCCGACGGCGTGTTTGTCGGCAGCGCTCCGCTGGGACCATTCTCCTATGCGCCCTACAGTCCCTTCTCGCACAAGCCGACAGGCTTTGCCACCGGCGCAGGACACAGCGGAACCTTTCAGGATGCCGACGGCAACTGGTGGCATGTCAGCACGACGGCTATTTGCGTGCGAAATATATTTGAGCGCCGCATCAGCCTGTACCCGGCCGGATTCTGCTCCAATGGCCAGCTACGCTGCAACACCTATTTGGGCGACTATCCGCAATTTCTGCCGGGAACAAGCACCTCACCCGTTACCGGCAATTCACCGGGATGGATGCTGTTGTCCTACAACAAAAAAGCCTGGGCTTCGTCCACACGCAAGCATTTTCCGATCAGCAACGCCTTCGACGAAAATATTCAGGACTGGTGGAGCGCCAAAACCGGCAACCCCGGCGAATGGCTGAAGGTGGACTTGGGGCACATCTGCCGCATCGAAGCGATGCAAATTAACTTTGCCGACCAAGGCGCTCACTACCATGGCAGGCTTACGGATGACGCCTATCAATACTCTGTGCAAGCCTCAAGCGATGGTGTTCGCTGGAGCACGATTCTGGATCGGAGCAAGAATCATCGCGACCGTCCGCAGGATTACACCCAACTACCCCGACCGGTCAATACGCGTTATGTTCGCCTGGTGAATGTTCACTGCCCGGCCGGCGCTGATTTCTCGATCAGCGGATGGCGCATCTTTGGCAGCGGCCTTGGAAAAGGCCCCGGAGCAGTTCAACATATCGCCGTGCGTCGCAATCCGGCCGACGGACGAAAAGCCGTGGTGTCGTGGTCCCCCGCCACACGGGCGCAGTTTTACATCGTACGGTTGGGCATCGCGCCGAATCGGCTGTTCGACAATTACCAGATTTACCATGGCCTGACTGCCCACATCAATTCACTCAATAGCGGCGTCACCTATTATTTCACGGTGGACGCGGTCAACGAAAACGGCGTTATGGAGAGCCCAGTCATCTACAAACTTAAGCGATAGCGCCGTAACGTTGCGCGGACGGTTTGAATTGCCAAGGCTCGCGTTGCCATGACCGGAGCCTTAAAGGACAACATGCGAAACGACGGCAATTGAGGCAGCCAATGCCGACGCGTCGCAGATTTTGTTGGGCCATGGCCGCGGCCCAATGCTGCTGTTTGCGTCAAGACGCTGCGCTGGCGCCGGGTGCGCACGCTGGTTGAATCGGCGCGGTGCCGACGGGGCCATTCAGGATTTTACCATTCCAACATACATATCGGCCGCGCCGTAGCATAGAAATCACGCATTCTTAAACCACGCCAGACCCTGCGCAAAGGTAGTACCCGCCTGACACGGTCTCGTGCGATCCCAAGGCTGCTGCGGCCACAAAAAAGGCCCGGTGCGGCGAGATCCACTATTCTTGTAGGATCATGAGCGGACATCAGAATCTAGCCAGCCGCATACTGCCTGCGCGGCAAGTCCGGTCCCGCAAAATCATTGCCGGCGCTCATGCCATTGTATATAGGCAGATCGAGATTGCTTTTAGCGTTTTTTATTCAGTAACGTACTTTGGCGGTCTCGATCTTTCCGCTATGGCCCAAAAATCGCGGCACCACCGCGAGCACGACAAGATTTGTCGCAGAGCAAACACGGCTCACGCGCCAGCCAGCCCAACTTAGCAAGAGGGGGTACTTGAGGGAGTTGGTATTTTCGCGGGATACCTTTGCAGATGCGGGCATGGTATTGCGATATAAACCATTATTTTATAATATCTTACGTCATAATTCGACCGCTTTAACCTATGCGCTATCTGATAAAATAAATGCGCAAATCGTGCAATTTGCGGGCTATACTTGGTTTTGTTGGTTCGCGATCGTCCGTCATCACTGTTGATGGCGGAAATTCTACGGCAAACGACTACTGAGTTCCTATCGGTATTTTTTGCCAAGGCGGT
>JABEVB010000140.1 GCA_013044165.1 Phycisphaerales bacterium | reverse complement strand
TCTTCACCTCTTCTCCGCAGGATCGAACCGGCAACCCCAGCTCCTCATCGGTTAATCCCGATCACTATCGGGACTCTACCATTGAGCTACCGCGGAAAATTCTATCGGCGTTACGCCGCAGAACGCACCTTCTGAAATCCCATGGCAGTAGCTCGCCGTCCACGGGATATAGAACTTCTAGCCTACTAAAATTGCTATCAAAGTCAAGCTGGCTGCCTTTTTAATTACCGGGCTGCCGCCTGGTCGCCATTCGGCCTTGCCGCGGTCACACCTGATTTGAACCGCGCGGTGGCAGGCGGCGTAGTACTTTGGTACAGTGCAAAGGTGATTTGACTCATCAGCCTAGGCGGGTTGACCATGCGAGTTGGTTTAGTGTTAACGTAAAGGATTGCGTCATGGCAAAAGCAGAAAGTTCCTCAATTCTTGCGGCGGTTACGCCGGCCATTGTCATCGCGATTTTGGTAACGCTGGTGGTGCGCCTGGCACCCAAAAGCATTGCGGCTCCGGGGCAGGCTGGCCCAACCCCCGTTTATGTGCACATGGACGGAGCCAATGCCTTTGTTGAATCGGTTGTGGCGGTTAAGCCCGGCCAGCCGGTGGTGTTTGTCAATGAAGATACCGGCATGCACATGATTGACAGCTACAACCCACTTACCGGCAAAATCACCTCCGACATGGCTGGCGTCGTACAGGGAACGACCGGCCCGACCGGCACAATCAGTACATATAAAGTCGCCTTCAAGCTCCCCGGTTTTTATTATTACTATTGCCCTGTGCATGCCGTCTTGAGCAAGATTTACCATGGCTCGGTCCAGCCGGCGCATCGCCCGGGCGTGCATGGCTTTCCTGGCTCGATGGCTGGGCTGATTGTGGTGACAACCGACAAGGCGCTAATTGCCGAAAACCCGCCGAGCAGCCACAAGCGCATTTTGTCTGATTACTTCGGCGGATAATGCCGGTCAAAAAGCCGCTCGGCGTAAGGGCAAATGGAGCGGCGGTTGCACATTCTAGCCACACATTCAAGCGTAATGATGGCAGCGACATCCCTCACATTATGGGCAAATCCGCACGGCGTGAGGTTTTAGCCCCACGCAGCAGGGGCACAGGCCCATAGCAAGGCTCCGTGTCGGCCACCAACGAAAAGACAGGAATGCCATCGCCCGGCTACACGGCACGGTAGGCCTAGAGTGATTTTGCGCACCAACCGTTGAATCAATCGCTGTATGAAAGCGTTTGCGGCGATAGAAAATCCATGTTGGGCATTTTGTGGGCGGCGGCAGTGCGGCGAAAGGCCTCGATGCCGGCAATGCGCACATCCAGGGCGTTGCGGTGCTTAAGCTCATCGCCAACCGATGGGTTTGGCATGCCATTGGCCATTGGTGGATAGGCGATGTTGAGCCAGTGGTTGTAGGCAATTTTGGCGTTTTCAAAAAGCGTTTCAGCCTGCGTCATGAGTTGGTCCGCCTGATCGCCCAGGCGATAGCGGCGATTGTTGTTCTGCCAGGCCACCAAGGCATCAAACAGCTTGCCTTCAGCCAAGGCCAAAGCCTGATAGTAGCGCACTTCAGCGCGGTGCTGATGGTGCACGCCCCACTGGTCTGGAAATTTCGACAGGTAATGCGTAAAGGCCAAAACAGCCCGCGGGGCATTTATGGACACATTGCGGTAGCAATCGTGAATTTCTTCAATGCGCTGCGGGAAGTGTCGGGTAAAATCTTTCTCAGGCACGCCGAAGATGCGGTACGCCAGCCGCTGGGCATAGTAGACATCATCGCGGCACCAGAGCCGCAGGCACATCGGCGGCCACGACTCAAGCACCTGACGGCCCTGGGTATCGGGCGGCACCGGCTGGGCGAGCGCCCGCTTGTACTCGACGTAGGCAAAATAAAATGGGCTTAAGCCATAACGGTAGTGAATGCCGTTAATCTCGACGCCGTGTCCCAGCGGACCCTTTCCGCTGCGCGGCGGCAGCCACTTTGCCTTAAACTGCGGGCGGCTCACCAAGAAGTGCACCTCGCCCAGGGTGGAAAGGGCGGGGTTGATTTTGCCCGGTATGTATTCGTAATTGTGAGCGATGTCGAAGCGCCACCGGGCGCAATAATATTTGCGTTCAAAGCTGGTGCCGAGCTTAAGGAAGTAATCGTTGGCCTCTTCCATGATCATATCGGCATCGTTGGGCACATAATGCTCGCCCTTGTAAAGGTACACCAACCCATCGAGCACCCATTTGTACTTGGTTTGCATGGAATGGAATTGCGCTGAAAGGTTATATGACTGATTCCACGCATTAAAAATGTAGGCCGAACCAAAATAAGGCTCCAGCGCCGCAATCATGTTGTAATCGGTTTCGAGCGGGCGCCATCGGTGGTGATTTTTATCACTTTCGGCATCTTCCCAAAGCGTCATGGCCAGCAGGCCTCGAAAGCCGCCCAAGGTTAACCGCGGAAATTGGATCAGCAGGTCGCCCACCTGCTGGGTTTTGTCCACCGGCACCAGTTTGGCGCGCTGCCGATTCAGCTCCGGCTGAATGAAAAAGATGCCTATCAGCAGAATCACCGCCACCGAAAGGTAAATAAGCTGATCGCGCCGGGCGCGGCTCTGGCGCGAAGCCACATAGGTCACGGGCGCCTGAGCCTTGGCGGGTGCGGTTGATGTTGGTTTAATTTCCGGGCCGGGCATCAGGCAAGCTCCTGTTTGCGAAGCAGCAAATAACCAATGGCGATGGCCGGCAGCACACAGGCGAGGGTCCAGCCAATGTCCGCGGCAAGAACTTGCCAGGGCATATTGCGCGAAATTTTTATAAAAGTCAGCGGGTCAAACCGTCGGAAATCAGGCATCAAATGCACGAGCATATTAAGCACCCGCACCAAAATGGCCGTCAAAAACGAGCCAACCTCATAATACCATACGCCCTTCAGCCGCATGTTGGTGTAGTAGCTGGTTATTTCGAGGCCACCGGACTGGGCCAACTGCGTCACAAAATGAAACAGGTTTCCCAGAATATAGCAGGTAAGCGTGGTGAGCATGGCCACGGGCCAGCCCAAGCGCGCGCCGGATACCACGCCAATCACCACCAGCAATACCACTTCACAGAATATGACCAGTTCGCTTTTGGCCATGTTGACAATAAACGGCGACGACGGCTGAACAATTTGAACTGAGTCCTGCGTGAGTTTGATCCAGTGCCCCGGATTTTTGCTCCGCACGTCTATCACCAAGCTGCCGCCGGCAAGCAGCCGCGAGGGCAAGTGCATAATGCTGACATGCTTCTCGTTGATGCGCAGCAGCCGGTTGACGACATCATGCGGATTATCAACGTTGTAAGCGCGAATAAGCGCTTCGGCAGGGAGCGCCTCGTTG
>JABEVB010000139.1 GCA_013044165.1 Phycisphaerales bacterium | reverse complement strand
TCCGGAAGCCTGCCGGAGAAGAATTTCTCACAACGGCCCGGACTGTCGGCGACGGCAGTTTGGGCCGACAGGCTTTTTGCCGATAATACCTGCACTGCGGCTCTGGTTATAGGCCGGACCTTCGCCGAGGCTTGCGGCTGCGGCCTTGACGACGGCGGCAGGATCGTATACAATCCGTTAATCCGGATTAAAGGATATATACCATGCACATACTCGATATTTTTGCCCGTGACACCACCACCTTCTCTTTTGAGTTTTTTCCGCCCAAAAGCGATCAGGCTGCGGCCCAATTGTTTGATCACATCGCCCAGCTCGAGCCTCTGGCTCCTTCTTTTGTATCGGTGACATACGGTGCCGGCGGTTCCACCCGCCAGCGGACGCATGAGCTTGTGCTGCGGCTCAAGCAGCAGACGACGCTAGACCCCGTGCCCCACCTGACGTGCGTAAGCCATAAGCGAGCGGATATCCAGGATATTTTAACGCGCTACGCCGCAGCACAGGTCGGTAATATTTTGGCGCTCGGGGGCGATGTGTCCCGCGATGTCGCCGGTTACGACCGCGCTCATGACGACTTTAAGCATGCCGCCGATTTGGTGCGTTTTATCCGGGAGTTTAACCGGGCGAGCCTGCACCCCGAGCCACGAGGGTTTGGCGTTGGCGTGGCGGGCTTTCCGGAGGGGCATCCGGCAACGCCCAACCGCCTGCAGGAAATGGATTACCTCAAGGCCAAGGTGGACGCCGGGGCCGACTATATCTGCACGCAATTGTTTTTTGACAACCACGATTTTTACGATTTTCGCGAGCGCTGCGAACTTGCCGGCATTCGCGTGCCGATTATCGCCGGAATTATGCCCATCACCTCGGTCTCAGGCATGAAACGCATGGCGGAGCTGGCGTTGGGCGCTCATTACCCGGCGCGGCTGCTGCGGGCCATAAACCGCGCCGGCGACGATGCCGATGCCGTGCGCCGCGTAGGCATTCATTGGGCCACTGAACAATGCCGTGATCTGCTGGACAACCAGATTCGCGGCCTGCACTTTTATACGCTCAACAACTCGTACGCTACGCTTGAGATTTATCGTAATCTTGGCGTAAAGAATAGCGCCGCCCTGCGATAAGATGTGGGTGTTCGGTGATGCCTCCTGCAAAGCAAACACTGCCGGGGACTCGCCGTGTGCCCTTGCATCTTCAGGCGTTGCCCTGCCGCTTGGTATACGCGTGCCCCGGCTTACAGACCTCATGTTGATTGTGCCCGTGTCATAAGGCTAAGCGCGGTTGGCTGTATGCTTGCTATATTAATGGTTTAAGTCGTCCGAGACTTCGAGTAAGGTTGTAAATCTGCGGGCTGATGGATAAAGTCGCTTTCGATGAAGCCCTGCCGCAACGCGGCTGGGGGCGGGTTTTTGGCGCGTGTTTATGTCCTGCATAGAAGTTATTTTCAGTGATCGAAGCGAGCATGCAGCGCGGCTGGCGGAGATTAAGTCGCGGCTGTCCATAGGGCCGATGTTGCTGGCGGAACTCTCGCCCACTGGCGAACCTTCGGCCCAGCAAAAGGTGCGAGCCATTTTGGCGGATGTGCGTCGCGAGGGTGACGACGCCTTGGTGCGATACAGTCGGCAATTTGATCAATTTGCCGGTGATGCCGGCGCCTTGCGCGTTTCGGCGGCGTCCATCGCGGCGGCAGCCAGTCAGGCGGACACGGGCTTTATTGCCGCGCTGGATACTGCTATCGCCAACGTGCGGCGGTATCAGCAGGCGATGCTGCCTTCGGAGCCTGCGGCGATTGTGCCGGCAGGAGGTGGCGCCGGTGCGCAGCTCGCTGTGCGGTATCAGCCATTGCAGCGGGTGGGCGTATATGTGCCAGGCGGCGCCGGAGCGTATCCCTCTACTGTGGTTATGAGCGTAGTGCCGGCCCAGGTGGCTGGTGTTGCGGAAATCTGTCTCTGCAGTCCGGTGCGCGGCGGGCAGGTATCGGCAGCGGTATTGGCTGCGGCGTCGCGGCTGGGCATTAACGAGGTGTATGCTGTGGGCGGCGCGCAGGCGATAGCGGCCATGGCGTTTGGCACGCACAGCATCAAGCCGGTGGACAAAATCGTTGGCCCTGGCAACACCTATGTGCAGCTTGCCAAAAAAGAGCTTTTTGGCGTGGTGGATATTGACAGCTTTGCCGGCCCCAGCGAAGTCATTGTGCTGGCCGACGATTCCGCCAGCCCCACCGCGGTCGCCGCCGAGTTGCTGGCGCAGGCCGAGCACGCGCCCGGCAGTTGCCTGCTTATTACCAGTTCGGCCGCACTGGCCACAAAGGTGCAGCAGCAAATGGACATTCAGGTTGCCAGGCTGCCTCGGTGCGAGCTTACCACCAAAGCTTTGGCATATGCGAGTGCTTTGGTGGTGACGCCCAGCCACGAGATCGCCGTGGCTTTGGTCAACGATTTTGCCCCCGAGCACCTGCAAATTACCACCCGCGAAGCTCGCCGCGATGCGATGCGCATTATTCATGCGGGGGCTATCTTTATTGGCAACCATACGCCGGTAGCCGCCGGTGATTACATCGCCGGGCCTTCGCATGTGCTGCCCACATCGGGCACGGGCAGGTTTTTCAGCGGATTGTCCGCGGAGAGCTTTCGCAAACGCATCAGCATGGTGGAATATGATGCCGGTGCGCTGCATGCCGCCGCCGACGCCATCATAACGCTGGCTCGTGGCGAAGGTTTTGAGGCCCACGCTCGCTCGATTATGGCGCGGCGCGACGGCAGCGTTTAGCCACAGGGCATTTCAAGCCGCCGCAGGCAGCAAAAGGAGCTTCCATGCCCCCGGGCGAGGTAACAGAGCTTAAAGCCGGCGAAACCGTCGGGATCATCGCCGGCCAAGGCATGTTGCCGGTGTCGGTGGCTCAAGGCCTTATGGCCGCCGGACACAGGGTTGTGGTGGCGGCACTGGCCGGCCAGGCGGAAGAATCGCTCCTCGCTCAGCAGTCACATGTACTCCAGCGCGTGGGGCTTATTCGCATCAATCAGTGGATACGGCTGTTTCGACGCCAGGGGGTGCGGCAGGCCATCATGGTAGGCCGCGTCGCCAAAGAGCGCATTTACGACCGCTGGTACTTCTTGCGTTATGTGCCCGATTGGAGGACGATTCGCGTATGGTTCGTCCGCCTCCGTCACGATAAACGCAGCGATCGGCTGCTGCGGGCCGTTGCGGATGAGCTTTCAGATGGAGGAATTACGCTTATTGACGTTCGACCCTATATAGGTGAACTTCTGGCAACCGATGGGTTAATGAACCGCGCCCGGCCCAGTGCCGAGGTTTTGGCGGACATCGCGTTTGCATGGCCGCTGCTGCAGCAAATGAATGCGTTGCTGGTAGGCCAGAGCCTTGCGTGCAAAGATCGCGAAATTATCGCGGTTGAAGCCATGGAAGGCACCGACCGCATGATTGAACGGGCCGGTGTGCTGTGCCGCCGTGGCGGCTGGGTATTGTGCAAGGCCAGCAACCCCAACCAGGACATACGCTTTGACGTGCCCACCGTTGGCGAAAAGACGCTGCACAATTTGAAACAGGCCGGCGCTGCGGCGCTGGTGGTGCAGGCGGGTCGCACCATTATGCTCGAAAAGCCAAAAATGCTGGCCCTGGCCGATGAACTGGGTATATCCGTCATCGGCAAAGGTGAGTGAAACCCGGAGCCAGGCTTCTTGGCTCGTGCCGCCCACACTCGCTGCCGCGTAACCTGCCCCCCGCAAAGCGAACACTTTGCGCCGCGCCCATTTTCATATACTTTATGTGTGCGGCGCGATGGAATTGATTATCAATCCATCGCCGATGAGTACGCGCCAGCCAGCCGCATGCGGCGCCTGAAGGAGATATTTCATGGCCGATAAAGGTAATGCGGTTATTGGGCAATCGGGTGGGCCAACTGCGGTCATCAACCAATCGCTGGTCGGTGTTATTGAAGAACTGAAAAAGCAAGGGAAGGTAGACCGTATTTTGGGCGCTCGCCACGGCGTGCGCGGCATCATTCAAAGCGACTTTATTACGCTTAACGATGTACCCACCGACCTGCTGGAACGCATCGCCCTTACACCTTCGAGTGCCTTGGGTTCCACACGCGACAAGCCCGATGAGGCCTATTGCCAGAAGATATTTGAATCGTTTAAAAAGCATGCCGTCGAATATTTTTTCTACATCGGCGGCAATGACTCGGCGGATACCGCACGTATCATCAGCGAAATGGCTGTGAAGTCGGGCTATCCTCTGCGGGTTTATCATGTGCCCAAAACCATTGACAACGACCTGCGAACGACCGACCACTGTCCGGGCTATGGCTCGGCGGGGCGGTTTGTGGCCTTGGCGCTTATGGGCGACGACCTCGACAATCGCTCGCTTAAGGGTGTGAAGATTGACGTGATCATGGGACGCGACGCTGGCTGGCTGACCGCCGCTTCCGCATTGGCACGCCACGACGAGGGCGACGGCCCGCACCTTATCTATGTGCCCGAAGTTGATTTCAGCGACGACAAGTTCCTCGCGGACATTGACCGCGTGTATTCCAAACTGGGCCGCTGCGTGGTGGCGGTAAGTGAAGGCATTCGTTATAAAGCCGGCGACAGGCACAGCCTCGTTACCGAAAAGGTTGTCTCCGGCGGCGAGGTAGATGCGCACGGCAATAAGCAGCTTTCAGGCACCGGCGCTCTAGGTGATTTTTTAAGTGACCTGGTTAAGAGCAAGCTGGGCGCCCCATTGCAGGAAAAAACCGGTAGCAAACTTCGCGTTCGGGCCGATACCTTCGGCTATTTGCAGCGCAGCTTTCCCACCATTGTAAGCCCGTCCGATGCCCACGAAGCCCGCCTGTGCGGACGCAAAGCGGTCGAGTACGCCCTTGCTGCGCCGGAAGGCTTAGCCAGCGGCTCGGTTGCCATGAAGCGCATCAGTGAAACACCGTACAAAATTGAAACGTTTCCGACGGCTTTGGCTAATGTGGCTCGCCAAACCAAATCGCTCGATTCGGCCTTTGTGATCAATGGCTGCGATATTGGTGCAGGCTTTGTTAAATATGCCAAACCGCTGGTGGGCGAGTTATTCCGGCCAGGCAAGCTTTGACGTTACCCCCAGCCAATGCGATAGCGTTTTATCGCCCAGGCTTAATTTAAAGAGGTATGCGGCCCCATGACCACGCCATCCGAAGCGGTGATTGTGCGGCCCGCGGCCTCGGCCGATCTTGCGGCGGTGGTAGAACTTTGTCTGCTGGTCGAGCGTCAGCACGAAGCTTACTGGCCGCTGCGCTGGCAGCTTAAAGCTGATATTCGCCCGCGCTATCAGAGCTGGCTTGAGGCCAATGTTAACGCTTCAGGCTGGCTGATTGCCGTGGCCGAGCGGGCTCATGAGCCGGGGCTTGGTGGTTGGATCGCTGGTGGCCGGGTTGCTCAGTGACATTCCCATTTATGCCGACGAGCGCTATGCGTTTATCCACGACATGGCCGTGGTTGATGCCGCCCGGCGGCAAGGAATTGGCCGTACGCTTGTGCGCTACGCCGCCGATTGGGCACGGACCCTGGGCGTGAGACAATTACGTCTGATGGCGGCTGAACCGAATGCTCCGGCGGTGCGGCTATTCCAAACGCTTGGATTTCGCACAACGTATCATGAAATGGTGCTGCCGCTGGCGCAGGAACGTTAACATCAAGGAGTATTGCCTATGAGTAAACATAATCTGGCCAGGCCGCACGATGAATCGTGCGTATTCTGCCGCATTGTCGCTGGCAGTATTCCGTGTCATCGTATTTATGAAGATGATCTAGTGCTGAGCTTTTTAGACATAGGCCCCGTTACGCCCGGCCATGTGCTTCTTATACCCAAGGCGCATCACGCCACCGTTATGACCGCGCCTCCGGAACTGATGGCCGAACTTGGCCGAAGGTTGCCAAAGCTCGCCCGTGCGGTAACGCAGGCCGTAAGTTGCCCGGCATGCCATGTGCTGCTTAACAGTGGCGTTGAAGCAATGCAGTCGGTAGCGCACCTGCATTATCACATTATTCCGCGGCGGCTTGGCGACAGCTTTCATGTGCCATGGCCTGCCGGCAAGATTGATACCGCCACGGCGCAGTCGCTGGTGGCCCGCATTGGCGAGATTTTGAACGAAGCATGAAACAGGGCTGCGGCTCGTCACGATAGTCATTTATGCCAATCCGCAGGGTTGTGGCACACCGTCGCTGCCCTGCGGCAAACGCTGGCTGCCGGCAGCAGAGGCCGTTCTCGCACAACGGCCGTCGCCAATTTTTAAATCTCAAATTTCAAATCACCATCGCAAAAAACCTCGCCCATCGCCCCCAAATACCCTGCGTTCCTCTGCCTTTTGGCATGGATGTCGAAATTCTCGAAAGGGCAGGAGTGCCTTCTATCGGGATGCGGTGAGATTCGTCGCGCAGCGATCCCGTGGCGGTTAGCCTTCGGTCATGAATGCCCCGCGGTTCCGCTGCCGTTGCGGACACATTGCCCCATGGCAAAACTCAGCCTTGTTTGATGCCCAGCCGCTGCAGAATAACTGTTAGGATTTCGTCGGGTTCGCTCATGCGGCCTTTGCCGGTGGTGCGGCAGGCCTGCCAGCCATCCTCGGGGCCGATGAGTGATATGCCCATTGCCTTTACCGCAGCGAGATTTCGTTGGGTTGCCGGGTGCTGCAGCATGCCTTCGTTCATGGCGGGTGCGGCGAGAACTTTTGCTGGATTGGCCGCAAGCAGCAGGGAACTTACGAGGTCATCGGCAAGGCCGTTGGCCATTTTAGCGATCATATTGGCCGTGGCAGGGGCAACTACAATAAGCTCGGCCTCGCGTGGCAGGCGAATATGCGGCGGGTCCTGATGCTGCTCGTTGGCGAGGTTGTGCCACAACTCAGTATGAACGGGGCGTCCGCTTAGAGCTTCAAAGGTTGCCGCTCCGACGAACTGCCGGGCGTGGGCGGTCATCGCAACATCAACATCCACGCCGCGCTGCACCAGGCGGCTTACGACATGGCAAACCTTATAGGCGGCAATACCGCCGCACACGCATACCAGCACTTTGTGTTGAGTTCGAACAGAAGGCTGGCTCATACGGCGTTACCCTCGTAGCGGGTGCGGGTTTGCGGCTCATCATGGGCAGGTGTGCCGCTATTATTTTTTGGTGGTTTCGTGGCGGCGGCCCAGGGCATCCGCAGGTCTGGAAATACTGCCGCTCTTCTCGTAATCTATCGCGATTTTGTCCTGCAGAATTTCTTCAATGACAAGTTCAAGGTCGGTGCGGCCATTGCGTTCCACCAAGGGCCGAGCGCCGCCGATGATTTCGCCAAGGCGGCGTTGCACCAATGCGCAAAGCTTGAATCGTCCGCCAAGCTTATGAACAATTTCATCACTTTTGATTGCTTCGATCATGGTGGTGGCTCCTGTAAAAGCGGCCTGGGCTTAAGGCCGCGGCTCGCATGGGTCTTTATTCATATTCAATACGCATCGCGGTACAGCCCCGCCGATGTCTGCCTGCTACAACTGCCGAAGCTGGTTTAGCGGCTGCCGGACAGCGGCGACAAACCGCTTAATATCCTCAATGGCCTCAACCAGCACCTGGTTGACTACCATAAACCGGTAAGCGCCCGATTCGCAGGCTGCTTTAACCTCGGCGGCGGCTTCGGCCACGCGGCGTTGTATACTGGCCGCATCATCCCGCCCGCGCGATTGCAGGCGAGCGATCAGGTCTTTCTCGGCGGGGGGCATAATAAAAATTCCCACCGCATCAGGGAACATTTGGTGTATTTGGCTGCCGCCCTGAACATCTATCTCCAGCAGCACCATTTTGCCCGCCGCCAGGCTTTCGACCACCGGCTGCTTCAGGGTGCCATACCAATGGCCGAACACATTAGCATATTCCAAAAACTCATTATTTTCAAGCCTTTGTTTAAACTCGGGTTCAGTTATGAAGAGGTATCTTTTGCCAAGGGCGTCCTGGGGCTTGCCGGCCCGGGTGGTGGCCGAAACGGCAAATTCAGCCGGCAAATCGCGGGCAAGCTGGCGGCAAATCGTGGATTTGCCAACGCCCGACGGGCCCGACACAAATACCAGCAGGCCGCCGGGCGCGGATGGTGTTGCGGGCTGTGATGAGCTTGCTGCTTGCGGCATGGCCATGTGCGGCAGGGTAAAACAGCCGGGCGGCTATTCCACGTTCTGCACCTGCTCCTTAATGCGGTCAATGGCGCTTTTGATATCCACCGTGCACCGGGCGATGGCGCTGTCGCTGGCCTTGCTGCCAATGGTGTTGGCCTCGCGCAGCATCTCCTGGGCGATAAACTCGAGTTTGCGGCCCGCCTCGGCTTCATCGCGGCAGGTTTCGGTGAATTGATCCAGATGCCCCTGAAGGCGGGCCAACTCCTCGCTGATGTCGGCCCGGTCGCCAAAGAGCGCCACCTCGCGCAGAAGGTCGGCATCGTTAAGTGACAGCTTGGCATCGGATACCAACTGCTGCACCCTGGCCCGCAGCCTTTGGTGATATTGCGCAACCACCTGCGGTGCCTGAAGTTTAATTTGCTCGAGACCCGAGCCGATGCGATCAAGATGTTTGGTAAGATCGGCCGCCAAAGATTCGCCCTCCCGGCGGCGCATCTGCAACAGTTGGTCAAGTGCCTGTTGCACCAGCTTGTTTACCATGTTGCGTGCGGTTTCGTGCAATTCTTCGCTCTCGACGGGTTGCATACATACGCCCGGAAGCGTCAGCAGGGTAGGAAGATCAAGAGTGTATTGGCCACGCCCGGCCGTCGGCTGTGACTCGGCGATGGCGAGCATTTGCTGAAGGTAAAGTTTGGCGGCCGCGGCATTGACGGGTGCTACGGTTTCGATGGCTTCGCCGCGGAGAGTAACCTTTACCGTAACCGAGCCGCGGGCAATTTTTGATCGAATCAGCCGCTCGATCTCGACTTCGCAGTCGGCAAGGTGCTCGTCGAGGCGAATGCTTATCTTGAAGAAGCGGTTGTTAACCGCGCGCAACTCAACCTGGCATACCAGGCCCTGCGCCTGTGCACTGGCAGAACCATATCCGGTCATGCTGACAATCATCAAAGCTCCAAGCAAAGGCGGCCCACGGGTAACGGGATGGTGGCGCGGGCCTGCAGGCTGCGGCCGTCGCCAGACAAATTACGGCTTGGTGGTTCCAGTGGCGGCCGATTTAGTATTGTTTACAGCGGTTTTAGCCGCAGCCTTGGCCGCAGTGGTTGCAGCCTGCGTTGCGGCGGCCTGAGTCGCTGCAGCAACTTTGGCCATAGGCTTGGTGGCCGCGGTCGTTCCCGTCTGGCCGGTTGCACCTGCTGCGCCCGCACTGGTTTGC
>JABEVB010000138.1 GCA_013044165.1 Phycisphaerales bacterium | reverse complement strand
GCGTGGATCGCCCGAACCCAGGCGAATGGAATACTGCAAAGCGGCGTTGGCGGTATCGAGAATGGGCTGCTGGGCGCGGCATGAGTCAAAGTCTATGACGCCCACCACATGCTCCCCCTTGTATAAACAATTGCCCGGATGAAAATCGGCATGCACAATGCTGAGCGGCCAGTTTGCAAGGCCGGCGGCGTGCACCTTGTCCTTCGCCTTATGATAAGTCTCCTGCAGCGACGCCTGTTGCGCGACCGCGGCCGCCTTTTGGTCGGCGGTAAGATGGCTGTCGGCCTGAATAATTGATTTTATTTTTTTGAAGGCGACATCTATGCTGCGGTTGGCATGGTAACATCCGCGCTCTGAATATTCGGGTATCATCGGATAATCGCGCGTAAGCTTATGAAACAGCGCCAGTGTGCGGCCGGTGTTGTAGGTGGCCGGCTTTTCATAATTGAAAGCCTCGCCCGGCAGAAACTCAAATAACTCATACACCGATTGATCTATTTGCACCCATGAGCGACTATTCTCGGCGGTGAGAATAAGGTGCGGCAGTGGAAACTGCTGGTTTGCCAGATGAAGCTGAATGCCATGTGATACCTGCAGCAGTTCAAGATCATCTTTGCCGGGGGCGCGGCGTTTGAGCAAATACTCGCGTGATGGTGTGGTGAGAATGATTTTTGGCGAGGTAGCCGACCCGCGGTTGAACGGCTCGACGGCTGAAATGGCTCCAATGTTGTAATGGCTCAGAGCCATGACAAGCTCAAAGGGGGCAAAGATGGCATCAGGCTTTTGGCTGCGGCTCATGGGTTATCCAAAGATTGGCGGGTTTGTTTGCCGCGCTGCGGTGACATAAAAAACAGGAGGCGGATGAGATTATCATCCGCCCCCCAAACAATAACAACGTGAATGCCACGGCCTGGCGCGCGATCTCATGAGGTTGGGCGCCGTCAGGCCGATGGGTGGCGGTTAGTGTCCGACGATTTCGCTCTTTTGTGGTTCAAGCAGGCTGATGAGCCGGGCCTGGGCAAGCTCGGGGACTTTGTCCTTTTTCAAGGCCAATGCAAAGTCCTGCATGAAGGCAGTCCATTCGGCCTCGGTGATGTTCATGCCTTTGTGGGCCTGGTACATATCGGGTCCGGTATAGACTTCGGGTCCGCCGGTCTCCTGGCCAAGCTGGTCCACAAGTTGCGATTCAAACTGCTGGATGTTGGTATGGGCAAAGCGGGCGTTGATGCGTTTGTCAGCGGCAACAATGCCGATGAACGTATGCACGACCGTGGTGATGCCGGCATTGCCGCCCAGTTGACGATAGAGGCTGGATTGGTCGCTGGAACTTTGATTGGCGCAACCGACGAGAGCAGCCGAAGCCGCGAGCAGCATGATTCCGAGGCTTCGCGTCAGCCAGGGGCGCACAGGGTATACAGACACGTTCGGCACGGTAAGGCTCCTTGGGCGGTTAACCTGGGGCAGGCCGGCGGCGAATGCCGCGACGAGGCAGCCCCGATAAGCCGTTTAGATAGCACGGAATGGTCGTATTGGCAAGCAAAAAAGGTGGTATGCGGTCATTTGGTGGTGCATAGAGGTTGGGTAGCATCGCCGGCAGAGCTGTTGTGGGCGTCGGCGTAAGCAGCGATAATCGCACCAGCCGCGTGGTGGTTTGTCACCTTAAAGCGAGGTAAACCCATGAGCGATCGCCCCAATACGCCGGCCTTTGAACGCGGCGAGGCGCTGCTGCGCCAACTGCACGGTCAGTATGGCCCGGCGATACTTAGTCAACTTGATGATCTTGCGCCCGAGCTTAAACGCTGGGTGGTGGAGTTTGCCTTTGGCCAGGTTTACAGCCGGCCCGGCCTGGACCTACGCTCGCGACAAATAGCGACGCTGGCCGCCCTGGTGGCGCAGCGTCATGATGGTGCGGAGCTTAAGTCGCATATTCGCGCGGGGTTGGCGGCAGGTTTAACGCGTGGCGAGATTATTGAAATCATGATGCAAATGGCGGTGTATGCAGGCTTTCCGGCGGCAATGAGCGGGCTTCATGCGGCGCGCGAGGCATTTGCGGAGTTGGATGCGGGCCAGTCAACACCGTCCTGACTTATTGCTTGTGGCTCGGCAGGGTTGGGTGTGGGCCAACGCCCATCGCAGTAGGTACGCGTGTTAGACGGCTTAAGTTTCATGTAAAAATGAATTCGCGGCTATAATCACCAGGGGGTATCGCTCCAGAAGCGCCAAACCATATATGGGCGCTGGATTGAATGGTTTTTCAGTTTGCAGACAAAGGGTGAATTTTATGGACCGCACGCAGCAGGTAAGTTCTTCGGCGCTTTCGCGGCGCGATTTTATGGTGGCGGCTGGGGCGGCGGCTCTGGTGCTGGCCGGCGATTCTATCGGGGCCGCCGAGGAGGAAGTTGCGGCCGGCAATGCGTCGGCCGCAACGCTTAGCCTTGATGGCTCGGCGTGGACGCTTACGCAGGAAGACACAAAGGAGCAGATTCCGGCCAGTGTGCCG
>JABEVB010000137.1 GCA_013044165.1 Phycisphaerales bacterium | reverse complement strand
CCGGGTTATCGAGCACGGCCTGACAACCATAAAGCAACACCATAACCATTCGGCTCGATGGTTTACGGAAAAACATGGGGTCCCTTAGAAATTGGGCTAAATAGCAATCATCATGGTCGAACCCCCTGCCGTTATACGGAGGCGCGCACATGGCCTCGAAATTCTCGCCGATGCGGCACACTTTGATGTTGCCAGGGTTGGCATTGAAGGCCCGGATAAACCAGGTCGAATTGAAAGGCCATATCAGCCAGAACTTGTGGGTCCGGGTATTCATCCATAGCTGTGCCGAAAGGGCTCCCTCCGCGGCGGCCGCACAATTTGGATCCAGTTTCCACGCCAAATGGTAGTCAAGGAGCGACTTATCCATATTGTATAAAAATTGGGCAGCCGCGGTACGCGACATTTGATGAATGGCCGCAAGACCAGATCCATGCATGCAGGTTAGCGCGAGGTGCTTTTCTCCCCATGCTCTCATTAACACGGTAATCATTGCCGGTGCATGGCCATGTGGTAACAGCGGCAGAAGATTGTTGTTCGTAGCAGGCCATGATTTTATTTGCAATGCGGTAGCCCGCCACAAAATCCGGCACTCTTTGCATCGGATGCTAAGCGGAATATTTTGCGAACGCGCAAATTGAGGCAACAGGCGCCTGGCCTCCGCCAGCAACGCACCGGCGAGTTTCCGATCGTGTGAAGATGGTGAGGACTCGGCAACCCATGCCGCACCGGCTCCCGCCATGAATTTATCGCACAAGGGGTATGCACCGGCAGCAACCTGCTGCGCAGCGGCAATTTCGACCGACACATCGGATGTGTTCAGACCTTCAATTGCCATGGTGTTATGTGCTTTTAGATACATCAGCCAGGGGTCTTTACAACCGCTCTTGATTGCAGACCTCGCATCATCCAGCATAAGATCGCGTTCATTGCCTTGGTAACTATCCGGGCGAGCCAACACCAGTTGCTCTTCGTGCATGGCCCGTCGGGCGTATTTTGCCCACGGTGTTGTCTGATTGCCTAAAGCCGGACAAACATGAATCGTAACGCCCGCAGCCCATTTCATAGCCTTTGCTTTACAATGGGCGTGGTAAATTTTCCACGGCTCGGCAGTCTCCGGCTGCGCCAGTCGCACCTTGGCTTCATCGTATATGCGAGCCAACGAATACTTAGTAAGTGAAAAATACCAGGGAATCGCATCCTTACCGACACAAGTAGCAAAGGGAAAGTATCCTGGGGGTTGAATAGGGCCAAAATAGTAGCGATCTACCACCTTTTCCACTTGTGGATCCTCAGCGTGATTGAAGTAATAACCTAATCGGCTGGCTATTTCCTTCCAATGGTCCGTCCACATGCAAATAAACGTATATAAACCAAGATGATAAAATGATTTGGTATCTCGCTGATAATAGCCATGAAACACTGAATAGACAGTGCGCCATACTTGCGGTTGATTCCAAAAACTGTGCCCAATGAGCATAAACGTGATGTTCGGCCCCCAAGACCACACCGGTGGATAGCGCATGTCTGCTTCGATCGTGAACATCGCATGCAGAGCGATAAATGGAATTCTGGACTTCCAATGGCCGTAGTTAATGCACCATTGTCCGAAAGCCGCCATGGCCGCGGCACTGCCGTACCAGCGGCGATGCAGCGACCAGAGCATTTGATCGCAAGCCAAATGGTTGTTGGGGTCGGCCTTCATGGCACTTTGGAACCATTTGACAATTCGCTTGGGATGCCCCAATGCTAAGTTCACCTGCATCATGAGGATTGGAACCTCAGGTTGCATAGGAAATAAGCTATACGCCTTGCGGAGTGTCGTGCGTGCCGCCCTGCACCGTGAGCCAAGGAGGTTCCATCCATTCGATGAGACTTGAGAAGCGAAGCCAGTCCCTCGGGCACGATAGCCCCAAGAATAAAGCCAAGATCCTTTCAGAAGTAAATAGACATATTGCAGGCGTCGCGAAGGATGCTGCACCTGAATTGCCTTAAATACCTCATCGTGGACCTTCTGCCATATATGCCGTTGATCGGGTTGCCCAGCCAATAAGCCGAGATAACACTGGAATTGCGATGCGAAAAAGCTTACGGGAACATCCGGCTGCCGAACAGTCGCCGACAATAAGTCAAGGTTCCTTTCAGCAAGTGCCTCGGCGGCCTGCCAGCCCCCAAGAGACTGAACTCGCAGGGCAATCGCTGTGATAAATTCCAGTTTGATTGCGGCAGGATACTTACTTTGCAGCAATGCATTCTGATCGGGCAACACGTTGCGATGCGATGGCCATAACCTCTGCCCTTCCTTCCAGAACGGATTGCAATCTGCAATCATCGTTATCAGCGGATCATGGCAGCCTTTATTGATGGCTTTTATAGCCTCGTAAACCGTATGCAATCGCAATCGTGTCAATCCGGCGGTAATCCAGGCATTACGGTAGTCAAATGCAGGTCTCGACTGACTTTTTGAGAAGAAGATCAAGGCTTTTTGCGCATCCGCATCCCATTTGAGGTTGTGGTCGCCAATCTTTCGGTAAACATCGAGCGTTTGTGTAAGATACCATTGGTATCGCCGCTGCCTGCGAGCGCTGGTAATGGCTCGCTGCTTCAAACGTTCTATGACGCCCAGGACAACCTTACGTACCTGACTGGGCAGGTGTGGATTCTGCATTTCGTGATCAAGACCAGGCAAATCGCCGGGAGGTAATGCGCGAAGCTCCTCCTCGGCGGCCGAGGACGTACTGGTCGAACTTAATTCTCCAACCAATTGATCAATCCGACGAAGATCGGGGATAACTTGTTGCGAGGTTTGTGCAACGGTCGCAATTGGCGCTGCTGCGGCATAGCCAGACATTGCCATCAAACAAACCGCAAAAACGCCGAAGCATCTGTTGAATCGCTTCATGATTACACCTTTGCCTTTCATGTCGCCGCACGGGTTATCACCGATTATGTACTGACGTCTCTATATACCTCACCGGCGAACCTCCTGGCAGGCCGCTTTTTCTGAACCGGCTCTTCTCCTACTCGCCCCTTGACTACAACCCGCTCGCCTGCGATCACCCAAGCCTTGAGCCGATAGGCCCGGCCGGTGATCAGGAGTATTCTGCACCTGGTACCGGAACCGAGCCGGAGCGTCCGCGGCTGACAACACATCCGCCGGAAGCTTGGCCCAGCGGCCATTCTCGCTTTCAAGAATGTACACCAAGAATAATCTTGATGGATCGCTCAAAATCCGTCAAGACAATCTTGTTTTAAAATCCCTCATGCTGTCACGAAACAAGCTATGGCGGGTTTTGAAATACATGAGGGTACATGTTTCTAAGATTATTGAGTGTGCAAGCAACCAGGCTATGAACGCCAGCCGGATTCGCCATTACGTTGTTGTAATCGGCGTGCTTCGTGAATGTCCGTAGACGCCCTTCCCGCCAGGGCGTGCGGTGAATTACAAAAGACGCCAAGCGCCACTGCCGCCTATTTTCGCGATTCTTTAAGGACTATTTCTCGTGACCCAACGGCTTGGCGGTGACATCCAGGCAATCGTTCTCTCAAGTAGGTGCTGAATGAAAGGCTTTTCCGACCGAGGCCCGCAAAGAGTGTGAAACTGCTGCACAGGCTCGTGGTCGGGCATGCTTCAGAATCCGTTGTGCCGTGAGGTCGTTGTGGTGAAATTTCCAAGAGCAATGGCATCTTAAGCGGGCCAAATATCGAACAGAACCGCGGGATACCCCTATTTTGGCAATCAATGCGTGCAGGAGGCCGAGCCTAGACTCGACTCCGGCAAAGCCTGATATTTTACTCATCGGATGTTTCGTCGGTCGCGACGGCTTCCACTGCATCCTCGCCGCCGCCATTGCTCGGGGCAATAAGTCCCAGCGTGGCCAGCACCGAACCATCAAGAAAGCCTTCAAGTTTGCGTGACCGCACCGGGTGCTGCAGTTTGCGAATGGCTTTGGCTTCAACCTGCCGAACGCGCTCGCGCGTCACCTTAAAAATGCGGCCCACTTCTTCAAGTGTGTAGGTGTAGCCATCCCCAAGGCCGTAGCGGAGCTTGATGATTTCGCGCTCGCGGTAGGTAAGCGTTTTGAGCACCTGATCTATGCGGTCGCGCAGCATCTCTTGGGTGGCGGTTTCCACCGGATTTTCGGCGGCTTCATCTTCCAGAAAGTCGCCAAAGTACGAATCTTCCGATTCGCCCACGGGCCGATCCAGCGATATGGGATGGCGCGCAATTTTAAGCACCCGCCGACACTCGCCGATGGGCATCTTCGCTTCTTTGGAAATTTCTTCGATGGTTGGCTCGCGGCCAAGGTCCTGCAGCAACTTCTTGCTGATGTTGCGCAGCTTCGACATCGTCTCGATCATGTGCACCGGTATGCGAATGGTGCGGGCATGGTCGGCAATGGCGCGGGTGATGGCCTGACGAATCCACCAAGTGGCATACGTGCTGAATTTGTAGCCGCGGCGATATTCGTATTTATCAACGGCTCGCATCAGGCCGGTGTTGCCTTCCTGAATGATGTCCAAAAACGACAGCCCGCGATTGCGGTACTTTTTGGCGATGGACACCACCAGACGCAGGTTGCCGCCGGAAAGCTTTCGCTTGGCGTCTTCATACTCATTAAACACAAGCTGAATGGCCTGACAGCGGCGGATAAGAGCGTCGGCGTCTTCCAGCACCAGGTCCATCAGGCCCTGAAGTTCCTCGAGCATGGCCTGGCGGTCGTCTTCGGTGAGCCGCAGCGATTTGTCGGAAAGCTGGTTTCGCAGGTTCGAGAGTTTGGTGCTGATGTTCTGCAGCTTGCGCATCAGCGGAATAACCTTGCTTGTGCGAAGCGACAGCTCTTCAAGCAGCGTCACGGCCTTGCGGCGCCGGTTGCGCATGCGACGCATGATTTCTTCGCGCTGCGCGTCCGAGCAGGTTGGCTTTTGGAGATTTTCCCAATCCAGACGATTCTGTTCCAGAATTTTGCGAACAGTGTTGATGTTTTCCGGAATGCGCTTCGAGATGGTGCCCTTGGCGTCAACCTCCGCCGTGCTGATCCGCATGGTGCGGTCGAATGGCAACTCCCCGGAGGCCACCTGCGCTAAAATGTCCACGGCACTGTTGATGCAGTAGTCGCTCTCAAGCACTTTGCGCCGAAACGCCATGCGAGTGAGTTCGATTTTCTTTGCCAGGCGAATTTCTTCGTCGCGCGTAAGCAGCGGTATTTCGCCCATCTGCGTCAGGTACATGCGTACCGGGTCGTCTATGCGTTTGGAGCCGACCTCGACGGTTTCATCTTCCTTGATGTTTTCAATCTCTTCCTCGGCCTCGATCATCATTTTTTCGTCGGGATCATCGGGCGCAGCGCTGGCAACCTGCTTGTTGCCTTCGGCTTCGTCAAGCAGTTCAATGCCAAACTCGTCAAACTGCTGCATCAATGCATCCAGCCGATCGGGCGCTATGGCCTCGTCGGGCAGCAACTCGTTGAGTTCCTCGTAGGTGAGGTACCCCTGCGACTTGCCTTTGGAAATGAGCAGTTGAATGTTGGAGCCTGCCTTGGCCAGCGGCACGGTGTTGACGGTTGCCGGTGGTTGAACCTGGGCTGGGGTCGTGGTCACAAAAACCTCCAAACAGGCTCCCGTCCGCCTGACGCGGGGATTGCGGGAACCAAACAACCGGTGAATGTTGCGGCGGCCTCCAGCGTATGCTTCACCGGGAACCGACATCAAAGTCCGATTCATCTCGGCTAGCGCCTCTTGGCGCATTCGCTGCGGCTGGCCATCATCATTTGGCCGGTCTACCTAATGGCGATACGGCAACAACCCCACGGCGGATCGAAAAAAAGCCGACGTTACAGCACAGTGTATGGCTGGCGGCAAACCCGGTAACAATCCTGGCAAGACCAATCTCAACACCGCAGGTGCCGGGCGCATCATGCTCGCACCGACTTTTACAACGGAGGCCGCAATACATGGCGAACTGCTACCACCCATCCGTTGCCGTACTCACCCAAGCCTTTCTATTGTAGCGAAAAACCGTGGCCGGTCTAGTGATTTGTTAAAATATCCTCCCGAAACAATCGTAACTTCATCTTTACGAATATTTAGCGACGCCCTTCCAACCACCGCATGCTCTAACTTACGCTGCGCCTTTGCCCATGTTCTGCGGGGCAAATCGCCACCAGCACAATACCGCTAAAATATTGTTGTTTACTTTCCGGGTTTGCAGTTAGAATCCTTTCAAGCTCATGTTCTTTGCCTGTGCCGCTTCGGCATGGCGCAGAGCCACTGTCAAAACAATTGAAAGGGGCCTATGCCCATCACGCTCGAACTTATGCCGCTGGAGCCTAAACCTGTCGAACCACCACCGCCCAAAACCATGGTTGTGCGTTACGGCTACCTGCGGCTGATCGGCGAGTTTGCCAGTGATGTCACCGGTAAAACCGGCTGCGGCACCAAGCTGGTGCTTCGCACCAACCGCGGCACCGAAATTGGCGAGATGCTCACCACCGCCTGCGGCAACGGGGGATGCAGCAAGTCCATCACCCGCGACAAACTCCTTGAATATATTGATCTCTCCGGTGGACGTGATTATCCGTTTTACACCGATGGCCGTGTGCTGCGCATGGCGACCGCACAAGACCTGGCCAACCAGCAAAGGCTCGACGAACAGCGCAGCAAACATCTCACGCAGGCACGCGAACTCGTAACCATTCATCGTCTCGAAATGAAGATTGTTGCCGTCGAACATCTTCTGGGCGGCGAACGCATTATTCTTTACTTCACCGCCGAACACCGCATTGATTTTCGATCACTGGTACGCGACCTCGCCCATCAACTTCACAGCCGGATCGAACTGCATCAGGTGGGCGCACGCGACGAAGCCCGCATTACGGCCGACTATGAAAAGTGCGGCCAACATTGCTGCTGCAAACAGTTTTTGAAAGTGCTTACGCCCATTTCAATGCGGGCCGCCAAAACGCAGAAAGCCACCCTCGATCCCGCCAAAATCAGCGGCCGTTGCGGACGCCTCATGTGCTGCCTCCGTTACGAAGACCAAACCTACGAGGAACTTCGCAAACGACTGCCTCGCAAGTTTTCACGCGTGCGCACCAGCGAAGGCGAGGCCTGGGTCATGGATGGACAAATTCTTACCCAGCTTGTGCTGGTTCAGTACGACAACGGCAAGCAGAATGCCGTCCCGATGGAACATATTGAAGCGTTTGATTTGCCCAAGCCCAAACTGCCCAATGGCAAAACCATGCAAACGCCGTTTGACGCGCCACCACCACCCGACGCACCAGGCAGAGCCGGCCCGCGAGGCCCACGCCAACAGCCTAATGCATCAGCCCCGGCAGGCCAGCAGCTTGGCAAGCCACCCCAGCCTCAGCGACCGGGTCAGGCACCCCATGAGGGCCAGCCGCCAAGACAAGGCCCACCGAACCGGCCGCAAGCACAAAATCGTCCACCACTGCAGGCAGGGCCAACCTCCGCAAACGAGCCTCCGATCGCCCCTGCCCTGCAAACACCGGCCGCACAGCCCACACCAGAGTCAGTCGAACAACCCAAGGTGCATCCATCGGGGCCATTACCCAACGCCGCCGCAGACGCGGCCCCACCCCTGCCACCAAATCCCGCAGATGCACCACCACCACCGCCTGATGTCACCCCCAGATCATCTATCTGACATCCAATGGATTAAGATGCCGGGCCAAAACCACCCGGCGTAACGGTAGACTGCCGGGCACAATGTTGGAGAGCCACCCATGAACCATTGGCTTGTTAAAACCGAACCCGACGAATACAGCTATCAAATGTTGCAGAGCCAGCGCCGCTGCGCCTGGACAGGCGTACGCAACAATCTGGCGCTTAAATATTTGCGGCAAATGAAACTGGCGGACCCTGTAATGGTGTACCATACCGGCAATGAAAAAGCGGTGGTGGGCCTGGCAACCGTGGTGCGCGAGGCATATCCCGATCCCACCGATCCCAACGCCAAAGCGGTTGCGGTCGACCTTCAAGCCGCGACGCCGCTGGCGCATCCGGTATCACTGCTACAGATAAAATCGCACGCCGCCTTCGCCACCTGGGAGCTGGTGCGAATACCAAGGTTGTCCGTCATGCCCGTATCAGAGCTGCAATTCAAACGCATTCTCGAATTGGCAAAGTAGTGCCCTCTCAACCCGCACAAGCCTACTGCATATCTATGGAACTGCCTGCCGAGGCAAAAACCGCCGCACTCGGCGGCATCAGCGACGCGGACGCATCCGAGGTCAATTGAACGATAAACCTTTCGCTGTAGCCGGGCGCACCGGCAAAGCTCACCTGCAGTTTGAGGTAATAGCGGTAATCTGGATTAGCACCCGAGTTGGGCATCGTGCTCCCCGGCCAGCCGGCAGGCGGCAGGATGGCGGACGTCCAAGTCAATTCTTCACCGGCGGCGGCTTGGGCCGCTTCGCCCACAATCTGTTCATGCTTCCATGGGAAATCTTCGTTGGTAGTGTTGCCGGTAGTTTGAATGCGGCGGCACTGCAGGGTAAGCGTCACTTTTTTAATCGTTACCGCACGCCGATAGGTCTGCGATATGCGGCAGTTGGTGGCAGTTCCCGCGGCCAGCGATTCCCCCGCCAGTTCCAGTTGCCCATCCTGCACCAGCCCGCCCAGTCGCCATATACGCCATACAAGCACCAGCGGCACCACCGCCAAGGCACAAACCACCGCCGTGACACTATCCACCAGCCAACCATACGGTGGAGTGGCTATCGAAAAATAATTCCACAAGATCATCGCAAAGGCCCCATCCACCACCAGCGCCAAGATGAGCCATGATCGTAACCGCGAGTGAAGATTGGCCTCGGGCAAAAGCGTAAACCACGGGGGAGACTGCGATTCTGGATGCAGGTTAAACTGTGGCCGCGACAAACCCGAACGCAAAACTCCAAAACCCACCGCAAAGAACGGAAGTGTAAAAAGCATAAGCCCGGACGGAATAAATGATGCGGTACGATCCAGCACAGCCTCTTGAGGCCTTTGCGGATCGTACCAGGCCTTGCACTTTCGTCCCACCGGGTAACGATCTACAACCCGTTCCGCCCATGAATAAGATGCCGAGTCTTGCATAATATTCACGCGCTGGCTGGTGTAGCGATGTCCATTGATCGTGTATTCATAGCGTACCACGGGCTTGTAAGTGTCGCCATGCCGGTCGGAGATGGTGGCAATGTGGCGCGACAAAACAATGGCTTGTATTGGCTGGTAGGTTTTAATGACGTGCCGTTGATTGATTGCCAAGGCTATACCCACCAGAGCAAATATCCCTGGAACAAAAATAAAAGCGCCACCAAATAACAGCGCAAATTTCCGGCTCATAAATCACGCACCCCTTCTATGGCCGACGATGCGATCATCACCGCCGCCCGGGAGAATCGGAACGATCTCAACTGAATGAATGTTAACGCTGGAAGAATACCGCGCCAATTACAACAAGCGAGGGTCAGCGCGCTACCCCGCTGCGGCCAAAGACTTACCTGCAACGCACACAATGTTACGCCATGCGGAACTTTGCGGGCCTTACCCTACCGTTTCCGGTGAAATGCTCAGTTCGGCCACAGGGCGGCGACCGGCGAAACCGGTTTCAAGCTCGTGCCAATGATTAATCGAAGTTTCGTTGGTATGCCAGCAAAGGAGAATTTCGCGCCCCTCAAAAATCGCCGGAAAGTCCACCAGCCCGCGCGCCGGATCTTTAAGTTCCACGCCAACCTCGGCAAGCTCATCAATCAGGCGGCCCATTTCGGCGGCAAGCAAATCAAACCGTCGCTCTATCGCCCGGTCATCCACCGCGCCGCTTTTCTGGCCGAGCTGCCCGCCGGCCCAATCAATAAGCTTACGCCGCTGCGTCTCAACCGATTGAATGTCTTCCACAATGCGACGAACCAGAATGAGCGCCCGGTGCGCTTCGGCAAGCGTAAAATACTTTTTACCGGCCTGCGGCCGCGAGGCATGATCTACACTGGCATGATAAGTTCCCATCGCATCACCCGCTGTTAGGCCTCGGGGCGCACGCTCAACGCCGCCCCTTTACTGCTCGAATCGGCTAGAGGGCGATAAAAACTTAAGCCCAAGCCAACCGAAACACCTTTCCAGGCCGCAAACATCGTCTGCCGCACCTATCAAAGCATACGCTGCAGCAACACATTTGGATTGCGCAGTGCCATTAATAGCAGAAAACTGTGCCGGCAGAAGGCCCGCACCGCCCTGGGCAAAGCCGCCATGCGTTTTGGCGAGGCGGTCGCCCTTGTAACCCATCAGCCAATCTCCCTCATTAAAGCTTCACGATTGCGCCTGCTGACGGTAGGCCTCGGCTGTCGGCTCTTTTACGGTGCTGAGGAGTTTATCCACCACGGCATCCGAATCTATGCCTTCAGCGTCGGCGTTAAAGTTGGTAATAATACGATGGCGCAGCACCAGTTTGGCAACCTGGCGAATGTCGTCGGCGCTTACATTAAGCCGACCACGCAAAATGGCTCGGGCTTTGGCCCCCACCACCAGGTTTTGAGCCGCACGAGGGCCGGCGCCCCACGTCAGCCAATTGTTAATAAAGTCCGGGGCATCTTTTTCGTGCGGCCGGGTGGCGCGGGTCAGGTTGACGGCATAATCAACAATATGATCGCTCACAGGCACGCGACGCACCATCTTTTGAATCGCCATGATGTCTTCAGCCGACAGCACCGGCAGCGGTTCGTGACGAAGTTCGGCGGTCGTGCTTTTGACAATATTGCGTTCGTCCTCGCGGCTCGGATAGCCCACCTTCACCATAAACATAAAGCGATCAAGCTGGGCTTCAGGCAAAGGATACGTACCTTCCTGCTCTACCGGGTTCTGCGTGGCCAAAACAAAAAACGGCGGCTCCAGCGGGTAGGTTTGGCCGCCGGCCGTTACCTGATACTCCTGCATGGCCTGAAGCAAGGCTGCCTGAGTTTTGGGCGGGGTACGGTTAATTTCGTCGGCGAGGAGCATATTCGTAAAAATCGGGCCTTTAACGAAGTTAAATACGCGCCTTCCGGTTTGTGCATCTTCTTGAATGATGTCGGTACCGGTGATGTCGGACGGCATAAGGTCGGGCGTAAACTGAATGCGGTTAAACCGCAGGTTCAGCACCTTGGCCAACGTAGAGATCAGCAAGGTTTTAGCCAGACCCGGCACCCCCACCAAAAGACAATGCCCCCGCGAAAACAGCGCCATAAGCAGCGCGTCAATTACATCCTGCTGCCCCACGATGGTTTTATGTATTTCGTGCAGCATAGCCTCGCGCACCTGCCGCAGCTTTTCTACAGGAGCCCCCTCCGGGCTGCCGGCGGGACGTGGTTCGGGGGATGGCAAAACGGTCATGTAAAGCTCCTTCGGGTGCGGATGGCTGCAGGGCCAGTTGGCCAAGCCGCCTCCATTTACGCGGGCTTGGGCCAACGCCCCAGCCTTTGGTTCAACGCTCAGATCGGCCGGTTGTTGCTGTTGGCCAACGTCCGTCAGCCTATCGGCAAGTCACAGCCTTGGGCATTTTAACCCATCTGGCGCGCAGCGAAAGCCAAAAACCTACAAAATACCGAATTTACTGGACTTTGTTATACCTCATGCCTAGTATATATCAGATTCATTTGAGCGACAGCATTTTCTTGACCGGCTCGAATGGTGCCGTTGAACCACAGTTCGCAACGGCAGTTAAAACAAAAACGGTGGAGGGCTTTTCGGGAGGACTCTTATGAGTCGGCGCTTCGCGTTTTCATTGGTCGAACTTCTTGTGGCTATTGCCATCATCACCGTGCTTATTTCGCTGATATCCGCAGGCTTCAGTCATGCACGCGAACTGGCGAGACGCACGGCATGCCTGTCAAATCTGCATCAACTCTCATTGGCGGCCAACAGTTATGCCGCCCACTATCGCGGCACCTACCCCTGCGACTACAACGAGCCGACAGGATATTGGTGTAAAGAGCTTGCGCTGTTTGATGATGACGTAGCAGCCAACATTATTTGTCCGGACGCAACCAGCGGAACCGGTACCGTGGGCACCGCATCGCAGGCGTGGGGATCGGTGCCCATGGCCGGTTCCGCCTTGTCGCCGCAGTACGGCTGGCTTTGCGGCACCACCGCGAGCTACGGCATGAACAACTGGATTGACCCTTCCGGCGCCGGCATGGCGGCCCTGGCCAGCTTTAACGCCCTCGATTTCCGCGGCAATGAAACCTTTAACGGCAACGTTGTTTCAGCGGTGTCCATCACAAGCAAGGGTGGCAACACCTTTAACGGCAACCTGATCGCGGGAGGAGTCATCGGTGTCAACGGCGGTGGCACGGTCAATGGCAACCAATATCCCAACTCACCGGGCGTAAGCCCACCTAACGTACAAACCATCTGGAACCAGATCACCCAACACGACAACCCCTACCCCACCAGCGGCTCAGGAACGATAGACTTTACAAGCCATTCATACCTTATCATCAACGGCAGTTGGGATGCCAACGGACAGATCACCATCATCGGTACCGGCACGCTGCTGGTGTCGGGCAATGTCACATGCCACGGCCAATTCGGCGCCAACATGAATATAGTTACACTGGGCAGCGTCACCATCACCGGCCAGTTAAACCTGCAGGGCAGCATTTACTGCAATGGCGACTTTACCAACGACGGCGGCCACAACATCAATGGAGTGGTGGTTGTCGGCGGAACGTACACCAGCAAAGGCAATGGCTCTTTTACCGAGGCGACGCCGCCGCCTTTCGACCCACGTTCAACCTGCCGAATACTCAATGCCCACACACCCATCTTCGCCGACTGCAACTGGGTGGACGCCAGCCCGCAAGATACCGACCCGGTGCCCGCCAACCTGCAAACCGGCGACGCCTCGCTTAGCTCCAATGACGAGTTGGGCCGCTTCTGCATAAACCGCCACCTCGGGGCCGTCAATGTGTCGTACCTGGATGGCTCGGCCCAAACAGTGCCGCTGGCTGGATTGTGGCAGCAGCAATGGTCGAACAATTTTTATCCAACAACGGTAACCGTCAACGCGACGTGGTAAGCCGCCCATAAAACGATCAAATCAGCAGATCGACCGGCTCGCCCCGCCGAGGGAGCAACTCTTGGCTCGCCAGGGGCATGCCGGCCGACGGCCGGTGTTATAAATTAAACGCCAGCGATCGAGGCAGCAGGTCCTGGCGCATCGCCTCCTTGGCTTTAAGCAGCGTTTCTTCGGCGATGATGTTGGCGCGGGCGGTGCCCCGCTGCAGCACCCGCCATACCTCGCCGGGATCGCGCTCAAACGTCTGCCGCCGCTGCCGCATCGGTTCGATTAAATTCACCAGCACATCCACAAGCTTCTTTTTACATTCCACGTCGCCGATGCCGCCGGCGCGGTATTTTGCCTCGGCTTCCTGCACCCAGTGCACATCAGGGTTGAACGCCTCATGAAAAATCCAGAGCGGATTATTTTCGACGGTGCCGGGGTCGGTGGCTCGCTTGCGATTGGGATCGGTATACATGGCCATCACTTTTTTACGCACCGCATCAGGCTCATCGCTTAAAAAGATGGCGTTGTTGAGAGACTTGCTCATTTTGAGCAGGCGTCCTTCTTCGCTGGGTCCGCCAATGCCCACAAGCCTTTTCACCCGGCCCAGCTTGGGCTCTATGATCGGAAACAACCCTCCGGCCGCCACATACTCCTTGTCCGGCGTTTGCGGGTCTACCCCGCAGTACATCTGATCGAAACGGCGGGCCACCTCGCGGCTAAGCTCCAGATGGGCCATTTGATCTTCACCCACCGGCACCATGTCAGGCCGAAAGGCCAGGATGTCGGCAATCTGCCCGACCGGGTAAAGCAAAAACCCGAAGCTGTAGCTGTCGCCCAGGCCCTTGTCGCGAATTTCATCCTTGAGCGTGGGGTTGCGCATCAACCGGGCAAACGGCACCAGCATGGCAAAAAAGAACGTCAGTTCGGCGATGGCCGGTATTTCTGACTGCAGAAGTATGGTGCTGACATTCGGGTCTATACCGCAGGCGAGGTAATCGGTGGCAATTTCGAGTACGCTCTGACGGATATCCTCGGGCCGCTCGGCCCGCGTGGTAAACGCATGCACATTGGCAATTATAAAAAAGCACTCGTAGCTGCTCTGCATGGCCACGCGATTTTCAAGTGAGCCAACCCAATGGCCCAGATGCAGCCTCCCGGTGGGTGTATCTCCGGTAAGAATACGAGGCTTGTTTATGGTGGGCTGATTCATGGCATTTTTTCCTGTAAACCATGACCACCACACGCCCATTTGCGGCGGCAATCACGCCGGCGGCACTGCAAATCAATGCAACCAGCGGTAAAGAATAATACGCGCAATGCCCCCATTTTTGAAACCGCCGCGGACCGGCTCTTGTTCGCACCGGCGAATGTTTATAATCAAGCTGTAAATCATCATTGACCGCCGCTGGCTCACTGAATAACATTTGACACATTCGTTGGGAAGTTTGTTTAATAAAAGGAGCTGTTGCATGTCGCTGATTAAAGACTTTCGGGACTTTGCCTTCAAAGGCAACATGATTGACATGGCCGTGGGCATTGTCATTGGCGGGGCGTTTGGCGCTATGGTCACCTCGCTGGTCAACGACATTGTGATGCCGTTTATCGCGACGTTTGAACCCAAGCCCAAAAAAGGCGAAAAACCCCTGGCCTGGCATGGAATCCAATACGGCCACTTTGCCGGGCAGGTGGTTAACTTCCTGATCGTTGCACTTGTAATGTTCATCCTGATTGTGGTGGTCGTGGGCAAAATTAAAAAGCTCACCAGCAAACCGGCGCCCGTCGCCGAACCGACCACCAAAGAATGTCCCTATTGCCTCTCGACCATTCCCATCAAGGCGGCACGCTGTGCGCATTGTACATCCGACCTGACCACCTCCGCTCCGGTGGCTTCTTAAGCGAACGGTTGCGGGCCTGTGGCAGCTTATGCATGCTTTTGACCTTCAGGCCACGCGGCTGGGGGGGCGGATTTGGGGTGTGAGCAAACAGCCATTGATATTGGATGTTTT
>JABEVB010000136.1 GCA_013044165.1 Phycisphaerales bacterium | reverse complement strand
TCGCACGCGTCAATTGCACCTCACATGAATTCCACGGAGAATGGAACTACACGATACGGCCCAGCGGATAATTGATCAAGTTATTATTTCGCGAGTCCTTACTTCGCGGCGCGGCTCTGCGTTGTTGGAGCGGTTGCCGGCGCTGCTCTCAGTGGTACGCCAAAGATCATTATTCCAACGTGGCCGGTAAGCTTGCCGTGACGCAATGAATAATCTGCCCGCCAGAGAATGATTGGGGCCTTCTGGCCTTTCGTATCGTACACCAAACCGGCGGTTAAGAACTCGCGTAGGGTCATCTCTTTCACGTCAAGTCGCAAGGGGGTCTCGTAGTCCTTGGTGATGGCGGCTTCGCCCGCAACGTCCGGGAAAAACACCACACGACGAGAACCTACGCAGGTAAGGTCAACAAGAGGAAACCTTTTGTGAATAATTCGCGATGCCACCTTTGGGAGACTCATCTTCCCGCGAATCGTCAGCCGCTGATTCAGCGGGTTGGCTTTCCATTTGAGTGCCTTTGTGTAGACAATGTGAATCGCACTCTTATTGATTTTATCTCGCCACACTGTAAACTTGGGCATGTTCGTTTTCAGGAATTTCACAGCAGCTCGCACCGTTCTGAAGCCCTGCGGCGGCGGTGGTGGCAGGGGGAGACCCAGGTACGTTTTCGTTGATACTGCACCCTCCACCGCGAATACACACCGGTGCTGATTCTGAAATTGGTTCCAAACCCTAGCGGGGGCGATCGCGGCTTCTCCAGCGGATGGCCGCAGCCATAAAAGCCACCCCGCAACAATAATACCAATCAAGGCAACGTGGACAAGCATCCATTTGTGATTAAACATGGTGGCAATCCTCCATTTCTGGTTGGGGTCCTTATTCTACGGCCATGTGACGGTCAGCGTTCCGTTGTTGTAGGTCACGGTTCGTTTCACGACGCTTGGATTTAACGTAAATCCAGCGATTTCGACCTGTATATTTTGGGTGGCAGAGCCGTTCGGAATCGCCAAGGTTGGGCCAGCGAGAAAGTTCTGTTCCGCCGGGCTGCCGTTGGGACATGGATTTGGTGTGTTGACAGGTGCCTGCTTGCCGATGCCGACATAGTCGCTGTAATAGCCATTGCTAACTGTCACATTGATGCTCTTTCCACCTTCATAAACTGCTTGCTCGTTGTAGATGCTTCCAAGGCGGTCGCCAAATTGATCGATCACCTTAATACGCAGTGCTGTGCCAGCCATTGTATAAAGTTCTACTTGTCCGGCGTTAAGTCCCCAATATGCGGGAACGCTGCTGGCATCCAAGGCCTTGTTCTCCGACGTGACGGTATGGTTGAACGTTGGATGCGGCGTGCCGATGGCTTTTGGAACTTCGACGGTTACCAGGACGCTGCCTAAAACGGTACTCCCATCTTTGGCTTGCAATTTAACGTCTCCTGTAGGCATGCTTGGCGCAGTGCCCGTGATGCCGTAAAGATCGAATGTGATCTGGCCGGTTGATATGTTCGGGTGCGAGTTATCAACGCCCGCCGAGCCGGTTCCGCCGGGGAGGGTGCTGAAATTGTTGACGCTGACGCTGCTGACAATATCCTTAGGGGCCACCGTCGCCGTCACCGGCACGAATATTGCGGCTTGCTGCTGAGGCATCTTATCAGCACCTGTTTCAATCGGATCCGGCGAAAAAGTTACGATCGCGCTGGTGAGACCATCCGGCCCGGCCTTGCCAGCGCCGCTCCAGGATAAACTGGAGTTTTTTGAATCCTTGACGAGCACGCTGCAACTCACGGAAACCTTCCAGTAGCCGGCCTTTTCCGGCGTAAACACCAGCGGAACTGGCGACGCTGAGGGCAGCGGATTCGGCGCGTATAAATAATTCTTCGGCCCCGGGGTGCCGGCATCCGTATATTTTCCAGCCGCCGTTGGCGAGTATAGCACCTTTAAGGACCATGTGTATTTGTCGGAAAGCGACCCTTCATCCGGCGTCGGCACCGGCGGATTATAGTTTGATCCGACGATCGCATGGAGCGTCGTCGTCGCCGAACTGCCAACCTTCACCACGGCGGGGGAAAACGGCGGCATGGTCACCGTAAGCGATACACTACCGGCACCGGCGCTGAAATGCGAGACCGCATAGAACACCAGCAGCACCAGCATGGCGAGGGCGACGCTAAGCTCCATCGCCACGGAACGCTTACGCGGTCCTTGTCTCTTCCATTGCAATCCTATTCGATCCATGTCATCCATTTCCTAATTCCCCTGAATTGGGTTGTAGCAGCTGGTTAGTGGCCATGAATTGCTTCAATCCCTTCCATTGTCGGAGCATGGACCAAAAGGCCTTGTTCATATTGGCATCAAACACTTTGCGATCTTGCGCGGTCCAGATATCCATCCGCCACCGCCAGCGGGCCATAAGAGCTCCTGGAGGCTTGTTGTCAGCGGCGGCGCGATAGGCCAATAGCCTTGCGGGCCAGCGGGCGGATACCCCGTGTACCCCGAAGGCGTGCTTGGCTTGATGCCATACCGACATCGCGGATTTGACCACTGGGCTTAGCTTGGCAGCGAGATCAATGGGTGCCCTCGGCGCGCGATAATTCACGCCCCAAAGACATTCCATGGCCCCATCATCGAACTGGGTGCGCAATGCGTCGGCCTTATCAAGGAAGATGCCGCAGATTTCGGTGTTCAGGCTTGAGCCGCGAACCAGCCGCACCATGTATTCGCCCGGACCGGCCAAGGCAAAGCGGGTATAAAGCGGCGCCCAAAAGTTCACTGCACGGTCTACTGCAAGCGGAGTTGCCTGCATCGCCCATGCAGCCCAGCGTTGGGCGAGATAGTTGTTTTGGAAAACCATGGCGGAGAGAACTGGCCGAATCATGGGCCGGCAATATGGCCGCTGCAGTGGGTACACCTCGATAATCCAATCGCGCTGGCGATCGCTCCCGGAGTGGCCGTCCTTGTTGTAGAGGTAAAGGCTCAAGCGGTAAAGGCCGGAGGTGTGAAGATGTAAACGCACCCACAAGTCCGGGCCTTGGAAAGTGGTGGGATATGATTCGCCATGGTCATCCCAGTTGGTTTGCCTGCGGTAGCCGAGCTGTGGGATGTAAAGCGACCTCGGATTATGCGTGTCGGCAGCCGTTTCCCATTCGCGCATGGATTCAAATGGGTTCCTGTGATGCGGACCACAGACGGCATCAACATTCGCCGCGTAATTCCCAGAGACGACACGAAAACTAAGATCAAAATGCGCGGCACAGAGTATGCCGTACTGCCTGCCATAACGACCAACCCAATCGCCCTGGGTTCGCCAATCGTTACGGAGGAACGCGGCATAGGGATATTCAATCTGCTTGGTGGCCTGTTTGGCTGTTTGCAACGTCGGTTTCCACGATGCGAGCTTGGCGGCACTGGGCGCGGCAGCGGGCGTCGGTAGACCGATTGGGACGCCTTGGCTGGCTGCCGGCGGTGGGGCGCTGTGACCATTTCGGGCGGCAATGGCAGGCTGGAAGGAGCCTGTCGTCTGCAACTCCGCCACGCCGCTGCCGTAACGCCCAATTAGAAGTTTGCCCTGCGTTATTGCCAGTGCGTTGATATATCCGTCCAGCGATCGCAAACCCGCCGTGAGCCTGCTTTGGGAGATTGCGCCGCTGTGTGTGTTGAGCAGCGCGTAGCCCTCACGCCATGTGCCCAGCCAGACTTTGCCATCTGCAACTGGGGCTACGCACGTGATGTGGTCGCCGGGCAGCAGCTTATTTAGAAACGCCTGCGGCGGCGGCCGGTAGCCTATCGGCGGATGCCACAGGCCCAGTACTTTCGCCGCGTAATCACGCCCGCGCTCATAGCGAAACGATTCGCCACCATTACGGCTTATCGCCAAGCCTAAATCTGTGCCAACATACACCCTGCCACCTGGACCCACCGCGACGCAGTTGATTAAATTACTCGGTAAGCCCCTGCCATCAGCAGTTCGTGGCATGTGCCACGGGCCTTTGATAACGCGCCAAGACGTGTATGGGTAATGTGCAATGGCCAAGCCGCCGCAAAGCGTGCCCACAAATGCCGTGCCCTGTTTGTTGAATGCAATACAATCTGGATTCGGGGGCAGACCGTTCATGCGAGTGATGTAGTGCCACGTATGCGGCTTATATGCGGCAGCGCCAAGATGGCTTGTGTCACCGGAACGCTGCGATTGACCCGAGAGTTGCATTTGCACATTTAATGGCAATTTGGCGATTTGAGCCGGGGTAAGCGGTGATGGCTGCCGCACGCTCTTGGCAACATTGCTGCCGGATACCGTAGCACGCGACTTGCCCTGCGCTTTGCTGGTGATGCTTTCACCTTGGTAGATGCTGATACCCGCCTCGGTGCACATCCATACCGAGCCATCACGCGGGTTATTGACGATGGCCACAACGTGGCTGCCCAATGGGCCGGTGGTGATGCCATAGTGCCGCCATTGCGTGCCGTTGTATACGCATACGCCATGCCGCAGCGTACCGGCCCAGAGCCTGCCTTTAACATCCACACATAATGAATAGATGTGATTGCTTACCAGGCCGGGCGAATTAGCGGTGTTAAATGAATCCCATTCGGTTGCACCGGCCTTGCAGTGATAGATACCCGTATTTTCATCGCTGGCCCAAAGCCCGCCACGCGGGCCGACGGCAATGGCGGTGACGAACTTTGCCGGGCAGTGCAGGCGGGTTTCGGTGGTGAGGTTTGGTTGGGCAGCGGCGGCGGTGATGCCCGCTCCAACAAGCAAGCCGGATACGGCCAGCCGCAGGACGCCCGCGCCTTTCCACAGCCAGCACCGGGCCGAAGGGCGATGCCACGTTGGCCGAAAACCGGCGTTACTGTGGGCGGTGCTCACTCGCGCGGCGATATAACATCGCTCGACAACGCGGCTCCTTAAAGTGAACATGGCGAGCAAGCGTTTCATTACACAATCCCGTTGGTGCGGCGTTTGAAAGCAGCAGCGGTTCCGCAGCCACGATGCTGCAGAACATTCCGTTCAATGAATAATAGCCCCCCCCTCATGAAAAAGTCAATCTGAAAAGAGATGGAATATATTTTTGGCACTGCACAGGGAGGTCAAACGGTACCGCAGCTAAGGTATGTTTATGATGGCCGTGCTCGCGCCGAGACAGGGCGGCGCAATCCCTGGTCGTGCCCCCGTTTCGCGCCGTTTATCAGGCGGAACCACCACCATTCATTCTCCGGTTTCGGTAGCCCTGAGATGAAATAACTCCACCACATCCGTCCAGCTGCCGCGCGGACGGTCGAAGAAGATGCGGTCAACCAGACGCCTATCGCGGTTTATTTCGCCATCGGCGAGGTGTAGGTTGCGCGATGCAATTCCCTTAAATCCATGCCGCGTCAACACATAAAGGACGATTGTCGAATCATCAGCCGAATTGTGTATCTCGGTGACAACCCGCGGGCGACCACGGGCATCTGGCGAGGTGCAGCGATATGAATCAAACCAGATAGGTCCCACATCACGGTAGCCGCCCGGCACCTTGGCAAATACTTCGTAGGTGGTGTTTCCAGTGGCGCCGGCCAGTTGGTGCTCCCATATGAATAAAGCCTTGGCACCGCCCGGCACCAGCCGATACCGCTTGACACCCAAACCACCTTCCCAACGGTCAAGCGACCAGCCCTTGGGAATGCGATTACCCGAAATGTTGTTCCGCCAACCAGGAAGAGGTTCCTGAACGTGAACCGCCCAAGCTTCAGCCGTTGCGAGTGAGAAGACGATATGCCTGCAAGCCGCAGGGCTGTTTCGATCACCGACTTCATATCCCCCTTCCCGTTGAAGCAGCGACTGGCGCATCAGCAGCCCCAACAGCACAACCATCGGCAGCAGCAACGCCCCATACGCGACCGAAGACTCATTTGAACGCCTCGTGGCTGCCACGTGAATTCCTTTCATCAGAGACCGAAACGGGCATGTAGCCTGCTGTCATGATAGTCGCGCTCGCGCCGAAACAGAGCGATTCAATCAGCCGCCCGTCAAGCTACACAGGTACCTATTTTGCGTCGGCACCATGCGACGACGCGCTGCACCAGCACCACGCATCCGCATGTGCCGGCACACCCGGTACCGGGCCGTGCAATATGTTGGCCAGCATCTCGACGGTTTCGACCACCGTTGTGCCGGAACGGTTAAAGTACCGGTTGCCATCGGCCAACACGACGCGGCCGGTACGCACAGCGCGCAGCTCGCTCCAATGCGGCAGCGATCGCAGCCGCGGCAATTCGCTGCGGGTACGCGGCAGGTCGAAGCCGCAAGGGGCAATGATCAGCACATCCGGGTTGGCCTGCACGACTGCGGCCCATTCGATAGCGGCAGAATGCTGCCCCTTGGCCCCCAACAACGGCCGGCCGCCGGCCGCCTCAATCAGCTCCGGCCCCCAGTTGCCCATGGCAAAGATGGGATCGGTCCATTCCAGCAGCACCACCGACGGCACTGCCCGCCGTGCAACAGCCGCCGTTACCGCATCAATGCGGCCCGCCATCTGCTTCACAACCAGTTCCCCTTGCGCTGGCACCTCAAGTGCCTTGGCAATTTGGCGTACCCCGTCATAAATGCCCGCGAGGCTGCCAATCGAAAGTCCCAATACCTGTGCCGGCATTCCGCATCCGGCGCGATGGACATCGTCAGGCGTTACAGCACACACCTGGCAGTGCGCCTGCGAAATAATAAGGTCCGGATTGAGCTGCTCAATAAGATCGCTATGAATGTAATACAGCGGCTCGCCGGTGCCAAGCCGCCGCCGTACCTCGGCATCTATGGCGCCACTGCTGGCCGTGGTTTCAAAAGCCGGACTGCTGCACGCCGGTAAAGCCGCCACCTCAGGCGGGTTGTCGCATTCGTGCGATCTACCCACCAAGCAAGCGCGCAAACCCAAGGCACAAACAATTTCCGTACCGCTGGCCAGTAAAGACACAACCCGCATGCACTGCCATCCTTAGTTATTACAGCTTACACGGGCGGCATAACGGCCGGCTCGGTGGCGGCGGCCGCAACCTGTTGCCGCAAGAGCAAGTCTACATAATGCCGCCCATCGCGCAAAACATATTGCCCCAACACGACATCCAGCGGATGGCTGAATATTGGCCCGGCAAAAACAAAGCTATGGAACTCACCATTTTCGCCGCACGGGCATATTCCTTCGGGCAACTCGGCCAGCAGTTCGCTGTTATACTCCCGGCCTGCAAATCTTTTGCCCATTTTGTCTTCCACACAAGATAAATATGCCCTGACACCCAGCGCTATAACCTCCCGCGAAAAGGGCATGGGAGGCCGCCCCCAAACCGGAAACACCGCCTGCATGCCAACCCTTGCGAGGTTGCCTTGGCGCCATTGCCGCAGGTCTTCTAAGTACAAATCGCCAAACGCCACCGTGCTTATGCCCCGAGCCTTGTACGCTTCCATGGCGCTGCGCATGATGGCTTCGTAGGTGTCGTTGGTGCACGGCTTGCCATTGTTGGATGGCAGATAAATCTTCCGCAGCGGCAGGCCGATAGCGGCGGCTTGGGCGTCGAGCAGCGTTTCACGCACGCCATGGTGGCTTATGCGGCGATATTCTTCTGAAACGCTCGTCAGCAGTTCCACAACCTTATAGCGGTCGTCACGGCGCAGCTCGTGCAGGACCATGGCACTGTCTTTGCCGCCGCTCCACGATAACACCACATTGATTTTACCCATGCGTTTAACCCGAAACTACGCCAACAGCCAAACGTGCCGCCAGCCAAGGACGACTCGCCGCTGCATCATGGGCACTCTAACGCACTGGGTACATTCGGCCAACGCCGCGGCAAACCTTAGAGCCTGTTTGAAAAGGCTGGTGCGGTCGGATTGCGGCCCAGGGTGGCCGGATGCAAGGCCGCAGCTCCGAGGCATATTCGAAAATATGGCGAG
>JABEVB010000135.1 GCA_013044165.1 Phycisphaerales bacterium | reverse complement strand
GCTATGCCCGATGGGGTAAAGTTTTTGGTCGCTGGGTTGTGCCCTCGATTAACTCGGAGCGCCGTGCGTGTTTTTTGATCCTTTGCTTGGCTGGTTTTCGCTCGACATGGGCATAGACCTTGGTACGTGCAACACCTTGGTGTGTGTGCGCGGGCAGGGTATTGTGCTTAATGAGCCTTCGGTTGTCGCGGTGCGCAAAGGCACCAATGTCGTGATCAAAAATGGCGTGGGGCTGAAAGCCAAAGAAATGCTCGGCAAAACACCGGGCAATATCACAGCCATTCGCCCGCTGAAAGATGGTGTCATCAGCGATTTTGAAATTACGCAGGCCATGCTCACCTATTTTATTCAAAAGGTGCACGGCCGGCGCTGGATGATCAAGCCGCGTGTGGTCATTGCCATTCCTTCGGGCATTACCGCCGTTGAAAAGCAGGCGGTGGTGCAATCCGCTCATCAGGCGCAGGTGCGGAAGGTTTACCTGGTTAAAGAACCGCTCGCATCGGCAATCGGAGCTAATCTGCCCATTCTTGAGCCGCACGGCAGTATGATTGTTGATATTGGCGGCGGCACCACCGAGGTGGCCATCATAAGTCTCGGCGACATTGCTGTATCGGAATCCATTCGCGTGGCCGGCGACAACTTTGACGAAGCCATTATTAACCACATGAAGCGCACGTATAACCTGCTGATTGGCGAGCAGTTTGCCGAAAAAATAAAAATAGAAATCGGGTCTGCCGCCGCCGTCGGTGCGGAGAGGACCATGGAAGTGCGCGGTCGCGACATGATCAGCGGCCTGCCGCGAAAGTGTATTATCACCAGCGAAGAGATCCGCGAAACACTGCAGGAACCCATCGGAAAAATTGTGGATGCCATTTCGCATACGCTCGAACATGGCGAACCTGAACTGCATGCCGACTTGGTAGAAACCGGCATTTGCCTGGCCGGCGGCGGCAGCCTCCTGCGCGGCATTGATAAAGTAATAGCCCAGGCGACGGGCCTGCCGGTGCGCATCGCCGACGACCCGCTCACCTGCGTGGCCCGAGGCACCAGCGTATACCTCGAAAATCTTGAGGCGCTTAAAGAGCACATGGAGAGCGACGAGGATGGCATTTAACGGCCGCGAGCTCCTGCTCCCTTGCGGAAAGACCCCATCATGAAATTAACGGCGCGACGCTGGTTCTGGCTGCTGACGCTTGGAGCCTGCGTATGCCTGCTTCTGGCGGCACGCAACCCCCGGGTCTTTAAGCCCCCGCGGATTCTTGCCGAGTCGGTGCATCTGGTGACGCTGCCGGTGTCGTGGAGCTTGACGCGTGTGCAGCTGGTGCTCAACGCCATCCTGCATGAAAATCCAAAAAGTGCGTCAAAAGCCACCGAACAGCGCCGCTATTACGACAACGAAATAGAGATTTTGGTCGGACGTATCGCCGTGCTTGAAAACCGCCTCCGCGAGGCCCATGTCATTTATCAGCACTTCCCGGGATTGAGCCGGCAGGTGTCGGCCAATATCGTGGGCTTCGCGTCCAATTCCGATGATGTATGTATTTTAGACCAAGGTTCGCTTGATGACCGTCGCATTGTGCCCGGCGACGTAGTGATGGTGGACCTCGCTGTGGTGGGCCGCGTTATTCGTGTCGGGCCTAAAACCTGTACGGTGCGGCTGGTGACCGACCGTGGCATGCGAATGAACGCATCCATTTCCCGATTTACCCGGTCTGGTCCGCTGACCATTTCCAGTCTGTGCCAGGTGCGAGGCATGGGCGAAGGGGTTATGCGCTGCGACCTGCCGCAGTATGTGCATTCCATTGCTCCCCAGCCCGGCGATTTGGTGCTGCTGAACGACAAAGATTGGCCCTTGGCCGTTAATCCGGCGGTATTTGGCGAGGTAACAAAAGTTCGCCAATCAGAGCGATCGTCGTTGCGGTGGGTGCTGACGATAAGCCCGCGTGTAAACATGCACCTGGTGCGCAGTTGCGTAATTGTGCTGAGTCGGCGGCAATGAATCTGATTATTTTGAGGGCGGCGCGACAACGGGCGCAGGCTCTGCCGCAGCTGATGGCAGGGAGGCTGGGCCTTTGAGCTTTGAGCCTCGCCGCAGGCGCAGCAAGATTTTTTTCGGAAGATGGCGCAGTTGACCTGCGACGGCTTCGAGCCGGATTCTGCGGCGAATTTTGCGAAGCTGATGGTCGTCGGGTGCAATGCTCATGGCTTCGCGCAGCCAATAGCGGGCACGAACAAAGTCTCGCTTTTCAAGATAAGCCAGTGCCAGGTTCGACATGGCCAGCATGTATTTGGGCTGAATGCGCAGAGCCATCTTGCATTGAATGATGCCCTCATCAATTTGTCCGGACATCAGCAGAATGACTGCCATGCTGTGACGGGCGTCGGCATCCTGCGGGTCCATTTCCAGCAGGCGGGCAAAGGCCGTGCGGGCGCTCTCAAGCTGGTTCAGGTCCATCAAAAGCGTGCCCAGCTCAAAAAGCGTATGGGTATCGAGTTCGGGTTGTGAAAGCTCGCAGTTTGCGTGATACAAGGCTTCAACCCGGTTCTTAAGGCGCTGGTGAATCTGTGCGATTCGCAGGTGCGCCCGCGGAAACTGCCCATCGTGGCGCAGCACATGTCTGAATCGCTCAAGGGC
>JABEVB010000134.1 GCA_013044165.1 Phycisphaerales bacterium | reverse complement strand
TTGCCGACGCCTGGCCGCCGGCTGCATTCATCAAACCACTTCGCTCGCAAGCGACACAATCTTCATAAAGTTCTTGTCGCGCAGCTCGCGGGCCACAGCGCCAAAAATACGCGTGCCGCGCGGGGCACCTTCGGCATCCACCAGCACGGCGGCGTTGCGATCGAAGCGAACATAACTGCCATCAGCGCGCCGGGTTGGCTGCTTGGTGCGCACAATAACAGCCTTGGCCACCTCGCCCTGCTTAACGTCACCGTTAGGGATGGCCTTTTTTACGGCCACCACAATAAGGTCGCCGACCATGGCGGTGCGGCGGGTAAACTTGCCGCGGGCCGAGGAACCACCCAGAACCTTGATGCACATCACCTGCTTGGCTCCGGTGTTGTCGGCTACGTCCAGTCGCGTTTGCTGTTGAATCATGATTTCACCTGAATCTTCTTCTTTTCGGCGGCCGCCATCTCAGGCGGCCACACGCCAAAATGCCGAAACATTAATTACCGGCCACTGAAGCCGCCGCCTGCGCCGGCTGCTCCTTCTTTTTCTCAAACATGCGCGACGCTTCGGTTTTAATAACCGAAAGGTCAACCTGCGGGCCGCGCGTTACGATGCGTACCAGCCGATAAGTCTTGGTCTTGCTGATCGGCCGACACTGCATCACTTCCACATGATCGCCGGAGCGGCTTTCGTTGTTTTCGTCGTGCACATGCAGCACGGTCTGCCGCTTGACGAACTTGTTGTACTTTGGGTGCCGCGCCAAGTACTCAAAAACCACCTTGCGGGTTTTGGCTACCTTGTCGCTGGTCACCAGACCGATGATGCGGGGCCGCAGCCGCCGCGTCTGTTTGTCGGAACCACTCGTCATTGCGCTCATGCCTTTGTCCTGCTAAATTTGATCATGGTGTTTATACCCCTTTTAAACCGCCTGCCGTATCAGGCGGGGCCGGTCTTTCCACGCGATACCGCCAGCTCGCGCTGCCGCTGCAGCGTCAAGATGCGGGCAATGTCCTTTTTACGCTTTTTCGGCAGCGATGAATCCTTTTCTTTGTCGGTCACGCCCTTGACCCGAAGGTCGTAGAGCGAGCGTCGCAGTTCGTCCGCCTTGAGCTTAAGGTCGGCATCGCTTAGTTTTTCAAATTCCTTGAGGCTCATTGAGCTTTCTCCGGTTATTCGCGGTTTCGCCCGCCCATTACATCGTGTGTCGCCGTGCCACAAACCGGCATCGAACCGGCATCTTGCAGGCCACGCGGGAGAACGCCCGCTTGGCGACGTTTTCATCTACACCGGCGATTTCAAACAGTATCGTGCCCGGCTTTACTTCCGCTGCCCAGTACTCCGGCTCACCCTTGCCGGTACCCATACGGGTTTCCAGCGGTTTGGCCGAAAAGCTCTTGTGCGGAAAAATTCGGATGTACACCCGGCCTTCGCGTGCCAGGTAGTGGCTGCAGGCCATACGGCCGGCTTCAATTTGCCGCCCCGTGATACGTCCCGGCTCCAACGACTGGAGCGCATATTCGCCAAAGCTCACACGGTTGCCCCGCGTGGCGTTGCCCTTCATGATGCCGCGCTGCTGTTTGCGCCACTTTACTCGTGCCGGCATGAGTGCCATAGTGTTTCTCCAAACTTAACCGACTGAGCACCTAAGCCAGCCGGCAATGCCATCTTCCTCTTACCGACGTCGCGGCCGCCGCAGACCACGACCCGCCCCGGCAGCCTCCGCCGCAGCTTCAAGATCGGCATACATACCGCGGTATACCCAAACCTTAATGCCAATGACGCCATACGGCGTACGGCAGTGGACGAGGCCATACGAAATACTCGCCTGCAGCGTATGAAGCGGAATGCTGCCTAAAATCTGCTTTTCAGTCCGGGCGATTTCTGCGCCGCCGATGCGTCCAGCCACCTGTATTTTAATACCGCGGGCACCGGCGTTCATCGCGGCTTCGGCTTTTTGCTTAAGCACCCGACGAAAGGAGGCTCGCTTCTTTAACTGCTCGGCAATGCCTTCACCGATGAGCTTGGCGTCCAAATCCGGATTGCCGATCTCGGCGACATCCACCTTAACTTTTCGCTGCGTAAGCGCTTCAAGCTCTTCGCGAAGTTTGTCAACTTCGGCACCCTTGGGCCCGATCACCACGCCGGGCCGAGCCGTATGCAGGATGATCTTGAGTTCCTCGCGTGTGCGCTCGATTTCGGTACGAGCCACGGCCGCATACGGCGGTTTGCGATTGAGCCGCTCATCAATAAACTCGCGGATCTTCTGGTCTTCAACGAGCAGTTCGCCAAAGAGCTTCTTGGGGGCGAACCATCGGCTCGACCACCCCTCGGTGATACCGGTCCGAAAACCAACTGGATTAACTTTTTGACCCATAGTGACCTCAAAAACGCCGCCGTCGCGGTTTAACCCGCACGGCCATGGCTTGTCTCGCCGTTACGCCTTGGCTGCTTCCACTGCTGCGGGTGCCGCCGGCTTGGCCGACCGGCGATTCCGCTTCTTCTCGCGGGCTTCGCGCTGGCGCCGCTCAGCGCCTTCATCCACCTCCACGGTAATGTGGCAGGTGCGTTTCATAATCGCATAGCTCTTGCCGCGATCCTTCGGCTGCATACGCTTGATGATCGGCCCGGCATCGCAGAAACAGGTTGATACATAAAGATCTTCTTTGTCTGCTTCTTTGACGTCCGCGTTGGCAACGGCCGTAGCCAAAACCTTTCCGACCATCACCGCCGCCCGCTTCTTGCTGAACTTCAGCAGGCTCTGCGCTTCATCCACGGGTTTGCCGCGAATTAAGTCCGTCACAAGCCGCGCTTTCCGCGGCGATATGCGGGCGAACCGCCATGTCGACCGATACGACATAAAAACCTCTTTTTTCGCCTCTATTTTGGCAATCGAGCAACATCACGCCGCCTCGATCGCCTGCCAATTTCAACCGCCTCAGGGACCAAGCGTCCCGGCGGCCATCACTGCCGGGAATCCCCGGCAACTGCTGCCTTGCCGCCTTACCTGGCGGCTTCTTCCTTCTTCGCCATTGTATGGCCGCGGAAGCTGCGCGTCGGAGCAAACTCACCGAGTTTGTGCCCCACCATGTCTTCCGTAATAAACACGCGAATATGGGTTTTGCCGTTGTGCACCATAAAGGTATGCCCGACAAAATCCGGCACAATTGTGCTGGCCCGCGACCAGGTTTTAATGGGGTCTTTGGCGCTCCGCTCGTTGAGCTTATTCACCTTTTCCAGAAGGTGATACGCGACAAAAGGACCTTTTTTTGAACTACGACTCATGGCTACCTCGGCCGATTTACATTTCCTTACACAGCCACCGGGGAAACAACCCGCGGCGGCCCAAAACAATTACCGTCTGCGGAGCACCGACTCACCGTACCGCACAGTCATGCGCCGACGGAGAATTTTGCTTGAGGAGTTCTTGCGCGGATTGCGCGTCTTGCCGCCCTTGGCCGGAACGCCCCACTTGCTTACCGGGTGGCGACCGCCGCCCGAACGCCCTTCGCCACCACCCAACGGATGGCTTACCGGGTTCTGCGCCACGCCGCGAACCGTCGGCCGAATGCCGCGGTACCGCATGCGTCCCGCTTTGCCCCAGCGAATGTTGGCCCAGTCGGCATTGCCCAACTGCCCAATGGTCGCCCGGCATTTGACATTGATTTGCCGCACTTCACCCGATGGCAATTGAATGGTCGCAACGCCTGAATCTTTACCGATCAGCCGCGCCACTCCACCGGCCGAACGGACGATTTTACCGCCCTGGCCCGGATGCGATTCAATATTATGCAGTTCCAAACCAACTGGAATAACTTCCAGCGGCATCGCGTTGCCGGGAGTCTTTTCGATATCAAGCGAGGTGCCACTCTCGACTACATCGCCAACCTTCAGCGACTGCGGAGCCAGAATATAGCGCTTTTCGCCGTCTTCGTACGCCAGCAAGGCAATAAAGCAGGTGCGGTTGGGATCGTACTCGATTGCTTCCACCCGAGCCTTGATACCATCCTTGTTACGTTTGAAATCTATCTTGCGATAAAGCTGCTTGTGCCCGCCACCAATGTGTCGGCAGGTAATCCAGCCGGTGTGATTACGACCGCCGGTTTTCTTTTTGGGCTCGGTAAGCGACTTTTCAGGCTCCCACCGGGTAAGCTCGGTAAACGCATTGACGGAGCTTAGCCGCCGGCCCGCGGACGTTGGGTTGTATTGCTTAATTGGCATAGTCTTTGGCCTTTTTGTTGCCGGCGGCCCGCACGCGCGAGCCTGCCATTATCCTGCAAAACTCTTAATAAACCTCAATCTTGTCGTTTTCGTGCACCTGCACAATGGCCTTTTTCCAATCGGAGGTGGTCTTTTCGCCCTTGCGGGTGCGCCGCGGCTTGCCCGGCACCACCACGGTGCGAACCTCCACCACGTGCACCTTATAAATTTCTTCGATGGCCTTTTTGATCTGCAGCTTGTCAGCGCGATCATCCACCTCAAAGGTGTAGGTGTTTTTATGGGTGCCCAGGAACACGCTCTTTTCCGATACGATCGGGCGTTTGAGCACATCGGTTGTTTCAAGTTGTATAGCCATAGCCAGTTCCCGTTCTATCCGTTCAACAATTAATTGCCAGCCGCCGCGCGACCCGGCTTGGCGGTTTTAAGTACGCCGTCCAGAGCGCTGGGCGTCATAATAAGCGTGCGAACATTTAAGATATCGAAAGCGTTGATTTCTGCGGTGGGTTTGATGGAAGCCTTGGCCAAGTTGCGGGCCGCCATATGAAAGTTGTGATCGAGGCCATCGGTGGCAATCAGGACGGTGCGATCTACCTGCAGCGCCTTAAGCATGCCGGCCACAGCTTTGGTTTTGGGCGGCGTGGCGACTGCCAGATTATCAACGAGCTTAATATTGTTCGAGAGTATTTTTGAGAGAATAGCATTGTTGCGGGCCAAACGGCGCTGCCGAAGGGGCATGTCCTGCCGGAAGTCGCGGGGACGCTTGGCAAACGCCATGCCGCCGCCCTTCATCACGTTGGTGCGAATATTGCCGCGGCGGGCGTTGCCGGTGTGCTTCTGGGCGTAAAGCTTTTTGGTTGAACCTTCCACATCGGCGCGGCCTTTGGTCTGCACCGTGCCCTGGCGTTTGTTGGCATGGTACATCACCAGCGCCTGCTTAAGCAGGGCGGGGCGAAGTTTACCACCCAGCAGATTTTCATCCACCGAGAACTTTGTCACTTCCTGACCGGTCTGGTTGTAAACTGGAACTTCTATCATGATTTTTTCCAGCAATCCTGTTCTAGGTACTTAAACTCACTTACACGCGATCAGCCGCAGCCGACCGCACATTTATGCCTTATTGCGCCGGCCCAATCAGGCCGCATCGTGCCTGGGCGGCACGGCCTTGGCCTTGCGCACAAACACCACTTCTCCATTGGCTCCGGGGACGGTTCCCTTAATCAGGAGCAAATGTTTTTCTTTATCTACCCCGACCAACGCGAGGTTACGGGCGGTGACCTGCTCCACGCCGAGGTGGCCGGCCATCTTTTTGCCCTTTTTAATCGCACGGCCGTGGCCACGAGTTCCCTGGCCGCCGCCGATGGACCCCGGCGAACGGTGCTTACGCTCGGTACCGTGCGAACCGGGCTGGCCGCCAAAGTTCCAGCGCTTCATAACGCCCTGGAAGCCCTTACCCTTGCTTATACCCACAACGTCCACCAGTTTGATTGCATCAAACAGCGAAACATCCACGGTCGAACCGGCCGCAACCACAGGCTTGGCTGCCAGTCGCACTTCACGGAAAAACCGCTTGGTGCTGGTTTGTCCGGTCTTTTTGCAGTGCCCGACAATAGGCTTTGTGCTGCGACGGTCTTTAACATCTTCAAAGCCGAGCTGGACGGCGTTGTAGCCGTCTTTGCCGTCTTCGGTTTTGATTTGAGTAATCACACACGGGCCGGCCTGTACAACCGTGACGGGCACAATGGTGCCGGACGGATCATACACGCGGGTCATGCCGACCTTGCGGCCAAGAAGCGCCGCAAATACAGAACCATTACCATTTTCGCTCATGGCATACCTCAGCCGTCGTCTGGCCTCTTCGGGAACCCGTTTTCCGCAAGCGTATGCGGTGTCAGGTTCTCCCGGATATCCCGTCCGGCCTTACACAGCCGGCTTGGAGAGGTGGGATCGTCAGCAGCCATTACACAGGCCGCTTCACAACCCACCCGGGATCACTCAGGTGGCGCCGAACGACGGAAAAACCAACGTTCATGCCTCGTAAACCGCCCAGCGGCAGTTTACGCCTTAATTTTCACGAAGACACCCGCCGGAACCACCAGGCGGTTGAGCGCCTCCATGGTGCGGGGATTGGCTTCGAGAATGTCTATAATCCGCTTATGGGTGCGGATTTCGAACTGTTCGCGGCTCTTTTTGTCAATGTGCGGCGAGCGCAGAACAGTAAATCTTTCAATGCGAGTCGGAATCGGAATCGGCCCGAGCACCTTGGCACTCGTACGCTTGGCATTGTCAACAATTTCTTTGGCCGAGGCATCGAGCGCACGATGATCATACGCTTCCATTCTTATGCGGATTCGGTCATGTTGGTGTTGGGCCGTTGCCATGATTCACGTCTTCCTGTTTACCTTCGCCCTGATTTCAGCGGCGATGTTTATACCTATCGTCGTTTCGTCTCGTCATTTCGTCCTTCTCGGCGACTCCTGACTAAAGCGTCGCCAAGTCGGCGGCAATCGGGCCGCCGCTATGCAGGCACCGCAGATAAATCGGTATAGCGAGGGAATAAACCCGGCCAAAACCCCGACTTTGCCTGCCGCCAGCCTCACCTGCACACATCCTGCCGCAGGCAAGACCAAGTATCATAGCGAAACGGCTTAAGTTGTCAAATGAATGATGATGAAAATTTATACCCGGGTTTAACTCTCGCAAAATGCCGCCCTTCAAGGGCATCAGCCGTTGGCACAAATGCAAGCCAAAGTCTCCACAAACTAATGCATAAACTATGCCAAAAGGCGCCCCAAACCTCCCATATTACAACTTCCGCCCCATTGCGATTTGATATTTATGGCGCATTGCGGCAAGCTATCAGAATAGCCGGGCTTCGTATTCGGCGGGCGTGCCACGGCGACTTGTGCGGGCAGCATGACGATTTTCCCGCAGCAGACCCAACGGGTATCCATCCATGAAAAGCAGACCCTGCATGACAATACCGCCGACAGCATTACGCGGATCGCTTTTCTTAATCGCGGCGATCACGACTGCTTTCGGGACAATGGCCCCCGGCTTCGCCGCAACCAGCGCCAACGCGCAAGTCCAAAATGATTCATCCCTATCGCTGCCGCAGGCGTTAGACGACCTTGCATCGCAACGCTATGCCCAGCGGCAGGCCGCGAGCCAAGCTGTTGAAAAGGCATTGGCAAAGCAGATGCAGCAGATGCTCAATGCCGCCGGGCCGGAGCGTCAGGCCCGCATCCGCAAACTACTTGACTTCAATATCTATCTTTCGCGCTGGGCCAAGGCAATCATGCAGATGCCGCCGAGCCAGCAGCAGGCCATGCTCCAATGGGGACTGCAGCCCAACGTGCTCCGCTGGGTTGGCCGGGCATTTTCAAGCAGCCCTGCCGATCGCGCCGCGGCAACCCATCCCCTGGCAAATATACCCGGCGCGCCAAGCGACTGGATTTTGCAAAAGTTGCTTGCCGACCCCCATCGTCAAGTGTACTTAAACGCGATGGATGCGCTATGGGACCGCAAACCTACCGCCCAAATGGTAGCGACGCTCTGGCGCCGCGCGGTGCTGCTGGGCATAACGCCCATGCCCATGAACACCGGCCCCAAGGCGGTGGTCAACTTCCGCGGGCAGCGCATAACCCTGCAACCCATGGTCAATTACTGGATGCAAATACAGGATGGCCCGCTGGCCGCTCGCGAACTCGTGCATTGGCATCCAAAATTGCTCGCGACCCTCATGGTGAGCTATCTCAAAAAAATCTCGATGGAAACGCCGGGGTTCAACCAGGCCATGCCAAACGTACTGGCAACGCCATCTAATCTGCAGGCTCGCAGTTTTCAGCAGTTGTTTTTGCTGTACAAGCCCAAGGAAGCCGTGCCCTACCTCTTGCGGCTCGCGCATCAAAATGCATACCAGAACGTCAACTTTTCTTTTAACAACAAGCCGCAGCACTGGAGCAACCGCACCGAGCCGCTGTACCTGCTCACCATCATGGCCGGCTGGAAGCCCGCACAAAGCAACCTGCACATCGGCACGCTTTATGGCGGCATATGGATTACCAGTACGCTTAAGCAGGAAGACGATGCAATCAAAAAAATAACCGCATGGTTCAAGGCGCACGGCCAAACCGCCGCGCCCGATACAACCCAAACCAAGCCCCACAACAAACCTCCCTTTGTTGTGCACGGCACCACGCTGCCGGCATCGCTGTCTCGTTGAGGCCGGCGGCGATTGCGGCGCGTCAACGTGGCAATGCCACCGCAGGCCGTGCCGCTTATTCTTCAACTGCCCAAAACGCATAAGCCGTATATGTCTGTTTCGTATGTCGAATTAATTATAGATTTTTAAGCGCGATGCCACACGTTTTATACCGGTAAGTGCCTGTCGGGAATAATCACTGGGGGGGGGGTGCTAACGGCATAAAAAAAACCAGGCTGGCGGCCCGAAGGAACGCCAGCCTGGGGAGGGAGAGAGAGAGCAAGATCATCTAATCAGTTCATTTGAACTGATGCAATTCTAACCTACGCTTTATGTATCGTACCATTGATTCAAATTTCTGCAACATTTTTGCTTTCCTAATATTTTAGCTTGTTCCCCGCCTATTATCGGCCTTCTGTTTTATTATAGACTAATAATTTGTTAAGGCAAGGTTAAATTGCCATCTTTTCTGATAAAAAATGGCGAACCTGTCCCAACGCCACCCGCTCTTGCTGCAGTGTATCGCGGTAGCGCACGGTTACCGTCTGATCGCTGAGGGTTTGGGTATCTATCGTAAAACAAAATGGGGTTCCCGCCTCATCCATACGGGCATAGCGTTTGCCGATGTTCTGCTTAATATCGAGCTGTACGTTCCAGGTTTTTCGCAAATCGTGATACAGATTGGTCGCGATTTCCGGCATGCCTTCTTTATCAACGAGAGGGAAAATTCCGGCTTTAATGGGCGCCATCCGCGGATGAAACTTCATGACCACCCCACTCGGCCGGCCCGGATCTTCAGTGTACGCCTCACACAGCAGCGCCAGCGTGCCACGATCAGCTCCGGCCGATGGCTCAATAACATGCGGGAAGTAACGCTCGTTGGCTTCCTGATCATAATACTTAAGTTTATCGCCTAGGCCCGAAAACTGTGCATGCTGCCTTAGGTCAAAGTCGGTGCGATGAGCCACCCCTTCGAGCTCGCCAAACCCGGGATCCGTAAACGGAAACTTGTATTCAATATCGCTGGTGCCCGCGCCTTCTTTTGCGTAATGAGCGAGTTCATCGCGATCGTGCTCGCGAAGCTGCAGGTTGCTGCCGGCAAGGCCAATACTCTGCCACCACTTAAAGCGGGTGTCGCGCCAAAATTGGTACCACTCCACCGCGGTTTTGGGGTGAATAAAAAACTCGATCTCCATTTGCTCGAACTCGCGCGACCTGAACGTAAAGTTCCGCGGTGTAACCTCGTTGCGAAACGCCTTGCCAATCTGCGCAATGCCAAATGGAACCTTCACGCGGCTCGTATCGGTAACGTTGCGAAAGTTGGCAAAAATACCCTGGGCGGTTTCAGGCCGCAGATACGCCATCGAATCGTCGTTCTGCACGGCTCCCACAAACGTTTGAAACATGAGATTGAACTGCCGCGGCTCGGTGAGCGAGCCTTTTTTCTGCGTGAATGGCGATGGCACCAGAGCGGCACTGCTCTTAAGCAGCGCCCCCGGCACGGCCGCAATAGTTGCCCAATGTTCCTCATTGCTGCGGCCATCGGTCATACGCAAATGCGTTTGCCACTCCGCCGGATTCTTGTAGGGCGCACCGGCCTCTTTCAGCAGTTTTTTACCTTGGCTGTGCAGGTATTCCGTTGCCTCTCCGGCGGAGGCGGCCACCACCGTAAGCACAGGCGCCAATCCGTCGGCAATAGCCTGCTGTAACGCCGCAGCGGCCTTGGCCTCGTCAGGTTCGTTGGCGGGCAGCACAAACAAACCAAAAAGCTGATCCGCCCGGAAGCGCTGTTTGGTTTCGCGGTCGTCTACCATGGGATCATTAAAGCCGGTGGCATGGCCCGAGGCTTCCCACACGCGGCGGTTCATAATAATGGTGCAATCCAACCCGACCATGTCAATCGGATGACCATGGGGACCAACCGGTGGGCAGCGAACAATATCCTGCCACCATGCATCTTTTAAGTTGCGCTTCAGCTCTACGCCTAGTGGGCCGTAGTCCCAGAATCCATTGATGCCGCCATAAATTTCGGATGATTGAAATATAAATCCGCGCCGCCGGCATAGCGCCACCAGCTTATCCATTTTGCTTGTAACGACCGGTTTATCGGCCATGAATATGTTCCTTCCTCAGCCGGCGGGCAGCAAAAGTGTGTGATGTTTATTGTTTTGGGTAAGCCTGCCGCAACCCGCGTAAAAAGCCAAAACCCGTATTTTCAAATCAGTGTGTTTGTCAGCACTGCGCGTTGCGGTGCAACCTCAAATCTAAAATTGCAGATGGCCCCTACGCCCCGGCTGCGGCGGCGTCCACAGGTTTAGGCTGCGGATTGTAGCGACTGCCAATAACGGCCATACGCCTGTTCACGTCGCCCGGAGCCTGCTTGCGCAGCTTGCCTACGAGCAGCACGCCCGCAAACAACAGCACATTGCCCAGCAGCAGCCATCCGCGATGTTCTATAATGCCGCGCTGCTTAAGCTCAACAAACAGCGCCGCCATCAAAAACGTCCCCAGCGACAGCGGTATCATGCCGCGCCAGGCAAGGTTCATAAGCTGATCAAACCGAAACCGCGGCAGCGTCCAGCGAATCCACATGTAAAAGAACAGGAAGCCCACGACTTTCGCCCAGAACACCACAAACTTCAGCAGCACGCCACCCCAGCCCGCAACCGCCGGCTGCGAGCCATGATAAATCAGCTTGTCGAGCCACGGCAGATGCCACCCGCCCAAAAACAGCGCCACCGCCACCGCCGAGCCGGTAATCATCGAAGCATACTCAGCCAAAAAGAACAGCGCAAACTTCATCGAAGAATATTCGGTATGGTAACCACCCACCAGTTCCGATTCGCACTCGGCCAAATCGAACGGCAGCCGATTCGCCTCCGCAAATATGCAGGTGATAAACAGAAAAAACGCCACCGGCTGCATAAACACGTTCCACGCCGGCACAAAAGACAGGCTCGAAAAATAGCTCGCCTGATCACCCGTAATGCTGCTGAGTTTAAGCGTGCCCGCCACCACCGCCACCGACATCAGCGAAAGTGCCAATGGAATTTCGTAGCTCACCATTTGAGCCGTGGCCCGCATGCCGCCCAGAAAACTGTACTTACTGCCCGAAGCCCAGCCGCCCAGCACCACGCCGTACACGCCCAGGCTTGCCGCCGCCAGCACAAAAAGCACGCCAATATTTGGATTAGCCACCATCACCGCAATATTATGCGGAAACGCCCAGCCGCCAATAAATGGTATCCACTCCGGCAGCTTGGTGCCGGCGGCCAAAAAGCCGCCCCACGGTATAACCGCAAAGCCGCACAGCGCCGGAGTAATGATGACAATCGGTGCCAGCATAAACAGCCAGCGGTCGGCATTGGCCGGTATAAACTCTTCTTTAAGGATGAACTTTACACCGTCGGCAATAGGTTGCAGCAACCCCTGCGGCCCGACGCGATTAGGGCCGATGCGGTCCTGAATCCAGGAGGCGGTTTTGCGTTCCAGCAAAATGAGATACGCAATCAGCCCCAAAATCACATGAAACACCACCACGGCAAACACCAGGTGAGCAATAAATATTCCAACCATGCAAGCCAACTCCGGTAAGGCCCCTTGTTAAGGCCCCTATCTTATACATTCACCGCCGGCGTACAAGCGAAATGCCCATCCATCGCTAAAGCCAACAGACTCGACGGGCGCAAGGCCGTGCCGCAGGCCGGCACACGCAAAAGTCGGAGCCCTACGGCAAGGCTGTTTCAATGAGGCCACGCCGACAAGCGGCGTGGAAAACGCTCTGTTGGAGCGTTGTTGAACTACCCCACATAACACTTCAATGAGGCCACGCACCGCGTGGAAGCAAGGGGTAGCGAGTCTGTCCTTTCCTATTAGAAGGCAATGTTGCCTGGATGCACATCAGTTAAATGAATTCCATAGTCAATCTCCAATTCTTTGATAATCTGCTCAACAATTACCCACTGCTCCGGACTGAAGAGTTGCATCCGCTCGGCCCGCCACTCATCAATAACCTCGGGCGGCCAGCTTGGCGGCTCATCCAAATACGCTGCAGCAAAATCAAGAACGTAAGGCGGCGTCACGATTGTCATCTCGATCACTAAGAGCGCATCGTCCTCATCAATTAGAACCTGCACCTCGTGCCCAGCCACGCCCCTAACCCCAAACTCAGAAAGTCGCTTGTAGCATCCCAACTCCCTGCGGTAAGATTGTTCTTGCCGGAACACCTTGAGCGCCGTTCGCCCTAAGGTGGAAAATATAGCGCCGTTTACGCCGCGGCCAAGGCTCCCGTCAACAGCCAAGCCGCGCGAAGCGGCATACGTCTTGGCTCGTGCTGCGAGATCAGCAAGTTCTGGAAGAATGCTCATGCAAGCACCTCTAATGACCACCGGCGGCTACTCCGCAAAGGTAACGATGCGACTTATAATCGAAGGTCGCTCATTGGCCGTCTCTCAAGCTGGCCCCGATATGCTAATCCTCACCGAGCCAGCAACGCTGCCGGCCTGCGAAGGCGAATTTGAATTAACCATAGACGCCACCACGCGCCGGTGGCCTGCATCTATCAAGCCGCAACCCCAAGCCTCTCGCGAGCTAAAAGTGGACTTCGGCTCCCTCTGCGGCTAAGTAAAAACCATAGTATAGTCCCGGTTAGTCGTCAAGATTTTGTTAGTTATTGGCAACAGTCACGCGGGACGTTTAAAAACTGCGAGCGCAAAGCCGTGCGTTAGTACTCTACTTGGGTGCAGGCGAAGCCGTGCCGGCGGCGCCCATCATCCACCCCAGGGCAACCCTAAATAGCCCTGCATACACATCCTAACGTCAGTAACTTTTCCGCCCAGCCGCGGCCGCTTGCATTATTCCGTCAGCGCGGCATAATGCCGGAGCAGTGACGATTCGCCGACATTCCGTTCGCACAGCGAGTTGTTAAAATAATGACCGCCAAAGCCCGCAAATATGCGGGCCAACGCAGGAAACGCCCCATGCACCGCGATTTTGAAAGCATATTCAAGACGCTTACCGGCCATGAGCCGTTTGCATGGCAGCGGCGGCAAAAATCTTTTGCGGCTGCTTGCTGCCATGCGTCCACCGTTAAAAGCTGATTCTTTTTCTAAAGGAGCACATGATGTCCGAAGAACCCAAACCATTGACTCTCGAGGATCTACAGGTAGCGGTAAAAACTGCGGCAGCCTTCCGGTGCGTGACCGAATACCAGCCCGCAGGCGGTGCTGGTGATAAAATATTTCCCCCTACCTACGAGGGGGGGAAGTACGCAACTGAAAAGCGTCGAATGCCCGGGGAAGAGACCCCGGTTGATTGCGTACTGCTCGATTCCGTGCAATCGCAAGCAAACCGGATGGAAGCAGCTCTGTTGGATGCATGGGAGCGGAAGCAAATTAGATTGCCGGTGGTTACTGTGGACTTCGCAGGCAATGAGATGCCAAAAGTATTGCGCATCACAAGCTTGGAAGCACCGCATCGCATCGCCGATGCACTGCTGCGAGACAGCTTGCTCGATGGAAGGCCATTCCGTAAATCAGATTTGGGAAAACGGCTTGATGATGTTGACAACCGCAATGCCACCGCGCTATTTGAGCTATGCCCAACATCGTTAATTTTCGGCCTGTGGGACTCCACCGGCCCCAAGGGAGGCTTAGGGGCCAAATTCCAGCGAGCGATGGTATCGGAGATCGTCGGCATCGGCGTTACCACCGGCGTTAAGACAAGCAGTAGGATTGATCCAGCGCAAATCATGTTAAAAGCGGGACCGCTTTTCCAGTTGAAGGGTGGTGGCTGGACGCTGAATGAGTCGCTCGCAGCAAAGGACAAAAAGGGCTCGATCAAACTTGGCAAAGATGGCAAGCCATCTGAGGCTAATCACGGCAATGTAACCCCCTCCATCGTTGACGGAGGCGTCACGATAGATAAGGCGCTTCAAACGACCGTGATTTCTTTCCCCGCATTGCGCCGCCTGCGATTTCCACTCAACGGCAAATACGCTCCGGCTGCGGATGATGCCGCGCAGACCGCGCTGGCCGCACTGGCTCTGTGTGCCGCCACCTTAACCCGCGAGCAGGGTTGCGATCTGCGATCTCGGTGCCAGCTTGTCGCGATCAGTAGGTACGAGTGGGAGCTGCTTGGCCGTCCCGGCGAGGAACCCAAGCGGGTTATATTGAATGGCGAAGACTCAACCAAGCTTTTGGCCGCGGCGGTCGAAGAGGCCAAAAAAGCCAAACTTCCTTGGATGGCAGAAGAGCTTGTGCTCAAGCCATCGCCTGAACTCGTCGCACTGGTGAAGAAAAGCCAGGAATTATCCGCCGCCAACAGCGGGGCTGAGGAAGGGGGCGAGTGATGTTCTCCCTGGGCATCAGATACTTGAACGGCTGGGCAATGGCGACGCATCCAACCAACCGCGAAATGGCTGAATGGCCGCCGCACCCCGACCGCGTGTTTATGGCGCTGGCAGCTGCGCACTTTGAAACCGAGGGCGACGAGGATGAGCGCCACGCACTGGAATGGCTCCAATCACTGCCCGCCCCTGCCTTGGCGGCAACAGAAGCCTATTATCGCGATATCGTGACAAGTTATGTGCCGGTGAATGATACGGAAATCAGCCGTCCCAAGAATGATTCTTCTGAAGTACTGGCTAAACGCTTAGCTGGCCTAAATTCCGTTGCAGAGTTAAAAGAGGCGAAACGCAAAGGACTTTCCCTGATGCCGGAGCATCGTTCTCGTCAGGCGCGTCCGTTTCCTGTGGCAATACCTCAGCCCATGGATAACGCGACGGGAAGCTACCGGACGACACCTCATGTATATTTGACATGGGACAACGGAGTGCCCGCACCGATCCATCGGCAATCGCTCGTTTCGTTGTGTACGAAGGTTGTGTCAATCGGGCATTCGGCTTCCTTGGTGCAGGTTTGGGTCGAATCGTCCCCGCCGCCGGCCAATCTGATTCCGGTCGAGAATGTGGTGGGCAAGCATCGCCTTCGCGTGACCAGCGGTGACCGGCTTAAACATTTGGAATTAAAGTACAGGGCAGGTCTGCGTCCGGCCTCATCGCGCTGGCAGGGTTATGCGGAAGTTGCGACTAACAGGAAGGTTGCACATCAGACACACACCGTGTTCGACTCCAGCCTGCTCATATTCCGTCGAGTGGAGGGGCCGCGACTAGCCCTGGAGACCACGCTGCAGATAATGCAGGCTCTGCGCAGTACCGTGATGAAAAGCTTTCCGGTGCAGCCGCCGCCAGCGTGGGTCAGCGGTCACGCGGCCGATGGTTCGCCCTCTAGGTTGCCGCATCTGGCGTTCTTGCCCCTAGCGCATGTGGGACGAAGGTATGCAGATGGCGATCTCTTGGGCGTCGCGATCGCAGTCCCACGCGAAGCATCTCAGGGGGAATTGGGCCACCTTGGCCGTATCTTCTTGGGCGAAGAGGGCGAGCCGCGACGATTGCGACTACTGATGGGCCGCGTCGGCGCATGGGAAATTGAACTATGCGATACCGACGATCTACGGATTGGCCTCCAGTCATCAACTTGGACTAACGAGGGCACCGTGCCGAGCACCGAGCCCGCCGCAGGGCAGTGGGCAACGGTCACACCTATAGTATTCGATCGCTATCCAAAATCCCCGGGCGAAGGCGAAGAGACAATCGCCATTTCCTGCGAGAGGATCGCGCTGCCGCGACCCACCGGCGTCGTTATTTGTTCGAGCCCTGCGTTCTCTGGGGTACCGCATGCCAGCCGCTTCCCCCCCCTCACCGACAAGAAGCAAAAGCCTCGTTACCATTCCCACGCGGTCCTGACATTCGACAGGCCAATCATTGGCCCCGTGCTGCTGGGGGCTGGCCGGTACCGCGGGTATGGCCTCTGTCGTCCACTACGCAATGGGGTTGAGCAATGATCGAATTACGGCCATGCGATTTCTCTGCTTTTTTTGGAGAGGTCCACAGAGATAGGGGTGGGAGAGCTCTGCAGCCTTTTCCTTGGCAAATCAGGCTGGCGCAGCGTGTGTGTGCCGGGCATTGGCCCCGTTGCATTGCGCTGCCGACGGCGGCTGGTAAAACCGTTTGTCTAGATATAGCAGTATTTGCCTTGGCGTGCCAAGCAACCCTGTCGCCTGAAAAACGAACCGCTCCGCGCCGCATATTTTTTGTGGTAGATCGCCGCATGGTGGTGGATCAGGCTTATGAACACGCCAGGCATTTAGCTGCTGCATTAATTAAACCCGAAACCGAGATGCTTAAACGGGTTGCCGCCACCCTCCGTTCGCTTAACGGGGGCAACGCAGATGACAACCGCCCCTTGGATATTTACGCCATGCGCGGCGGCATGTACCGCGAGAGCGCTTGGGTGCGTTCCCCGCTTCAAGCAACCATCATTACCTCTACGGTTGATCAGGTTGGCAGCCGCCTACTCTTTCGCGGCTACGGTGTGTCGGATTCGCTAAAACCCATACATGCCGGATTATTGGGCAACGATTCACTTATACTGCTGGATGAGGCCCATTGCGCCAAGCCGTTTTCGCAAACAATGAACGCTGTCGGCAAATACCGCGGTTGGGCGGATGAGCCTCTGCTATTGCCCTTTCAGTTCGTTTCTATGACCGCCACGCCCCCCAGCGAACTGCCGGATGCTGAAATTGAACGCGCCCGCGGGGACGACCACGCTCACCCGGTGCTCGGCGCTCGTATCAAGGCGAGCAAGCCGGCTCAATTGTTTATCGCCGAGAAAGCGACGGGGAGAAAGTGGCGGCCCGAACTGGTGAAGGAGTTGACTAAGCAAGCACAAAACCTCAAGAAAGATGGTATTGACGCTGTTGGGATCATTGTCAACCGCGTAGCCACGGCAAGAGAAACCGCCGCCGCACTCCGCAGCGACGACGTAGATGTTATCCTGCTTACCGGTCGCATGAGGCCGATTGACCGTAACAAAATAGCGAAAAGACTCGAACCATTGTTCTCAGGAAAATCCGGCACTCTCGGTAAGCCCACCTATGTTGTCGCCACCCAGTGCCTTGAGGTTGGAGCCGACCTAGATTTTCATGCCCTCGTGACCGAGTGCGCCAGCCTCGACGCCCTGCGGCAACGGTTTGGCCGACTCAACCGTGTAGCCGCGAGGCCTGACGCCAAGGCCGTCATCGTCGTTCGTGGCGATCAGACTGAGCCGGCGGACGATGAGGCCGGCCAAGACACGGTCTATGGCAATAGCCTGGCAAAGACATGGAACTGGCTGAAAAAGAATGCGGTGGGCAATGTTTTCAATTTCGGTGTTGCCGCTGTCGAAGCTCTTACGAAGGATATGAAAAGCGATGAATTGGCAGATCTCAACGCGCCGGCACCCGAGGCTGCGGTCCTGCTCCCCGCCCATCTGGACTGCTGGGCCCAAACCTCTCCAACCCCGGTACCCGACCCTGATCCGGCGGCATTTCTCCATGGCCCATCCAAAGGAGTGCCCGACGTGCAAGTGGTATTCCGAGCCGACTTGGGCGAGGACGATTCAAAATGGGCCGAGATTGTTTCGCTATGTCCGCCATCGTCGTCCGAAGTGCTCCCAGTGCGTCTTGATGTATTCGAGCGCTGGCTCAGCGGCGAGGATGAGGCCGATGAGTCCGGCGACCTTGAAGGCGAGCAAGCACACAGACCGAACAACGACGAGGAGGAGACAAAATCCCGCCGCCGTGCACTCAAGTGGAAAGGACCTGACTCTGACGAGACACGCGTCATCCGAGAACTTGGGAACCAACCTGTCGGACTTTACATTGTGCCTATCCTCAATGGCATGAATCTGCAGTGGTTGGGCGATTTTCCGGATGCCCTGCCGGATGATCAGGGGGATGAGGCATATCAAATAGCCCGCGATATTGCTATTCTGCGGTTGACTCCGACCATATTAAACGCGCCCGCGCTGGTCGCATCGGCCGCAGATGGTGATGAAATAAATGACGAAAAGATTTCAGAAGCGATTGATCCGCTCAAGAGCGACCCACGTGATTGGATCCAACGGGCAGTAAAGTCCTTGGCGAGGTCGCGCAATCGCGTTCTTAAACCCCACCCGCTCGGCGGCTTTGTTGTCATTGGCAAAATCCGATTACATAGGTTTGATCCAACCTTTATCGAAGGCGATGAATCTTGGGAGTCGTCGTCAAAACGCCCTTACCCCCTCCGCGAACATTGCCGGGACGTCGCAAACCTTGCGGGCCAATTTGCCGCCCAAACTGGTCTTTCCAAGCTTAAAGCTGCTCTGGAGTTGGCAGGCCAATACCATGACGCCGGTAAAGCTGATCCACGTTTTCAGGCATGGTTGCACGGCGGTAATGGCCGCAAAGCAGACCTTTTCTCCCAGCCATTGGCTAAATCCATCGGGCCGGCGCTCTCACGAACAGAGCGCGAGCAAGCAAGACTGCGGGCTGGTTATCCAAAGGGCGGCCGCCACGAGATGCTCTCGGTAAGACTCGCGGAGCTTGACCATGACTTATTTCGGAACCACGGCACTGATCGCGACCTTATCTTACATCTGATCGCCAGCCACCATGGTTGGTGCCGCCCCTTCGCACCGATTGTTGACGACCCAAATCCTTTGGATGTTGAATTTCTCTTTCCTGACGGCCAAAGATCGAAAACCTCCAGCCGTACAGGTCTTGAGTGCCTTGACAGCGGCGTCGCCGAACGATTTTGGAAGTTCACACGCCGCTTTGGCTGGTGGGGCATGCCTTGGATCGAATCAATGTTGCGTTTGGCCGATTGGAGGGCCAGCGAAGTGGCTGCGAAGGGCGGAACTTCTGATGCAAAGGATCGGCTATGAACCATCACGTCGCCCTTACCGGCCTCGACGGTAGCAATCCCCTGGCATTCCTGGCCGCGCTGGGGGCGTTGCGCATTTTAACCCGGTCCTCGCCTGACCACGGCGTGAAAATGGAATGGACGATTGCCAACGGGGTTTGGAACCCGGTATTACGTTTACTCGAGCCACTTGATCAATCCGGCCTGATAAATATCATCTTTAATAATTTGGGGCGAGATATCAGCGCTCACCCCATAGCTTTTTTGGGGCGGGCAAATGATGCCCAACCAGGTTCTATTCGGCGATACGCTAATGAACTGGCTGGCGGTGCCCAAAAGCAAGATCGCGAAAGATTGGATTGGTTTTCGGCAATGTGTTCGGAACTGGCACCGGAGGCCACAAGCCAGTTACAGACCGCCCGACGAGATTATTTTTGGGGAAATCTTAAAAGTGTGATGAATTTGACCGAACGAGATCACCTGCGAAGAACGTTATTCGCCCTGTGGGATTATGGCGATCCGCTCGAAAATCAATCATTGCATCTTGAGCCGGCCGAAGATCGCAGGCACGCTCACCAATGGTTTAAACCAAGCGGCGACCCGACACGAAAAGAACGAGGCGGCATGCTCGGAGCAAATCGGTTGGCTATAGAGGCATTCCCACTCTTTCAATCCATCGCTTTTAAGGACAAGCTTTCAACACGGGGATTCAGCGGTAATCGAAGTAATAATACCCGATGGACGTGGCCGCTTTGGTCAAAACCGGTGAACCTCGATGTCGTGGTATCCTTACTCGCATCGCCAACCATCCAGCACGAAACCATCACAGATCGTGATAACGATTCCCTACGGGCTATGGGAATCGCGGCTGCCTTTCGAAGTATGCGTATTCTTGTCGGAAAGACACCTAACTTCACACCGGCGATACCGATTTTGTAATTTCAATAGACGAACCAGCCCTATCGCCATTGGCCCCGGTCGCCACTGCGGCTTTGGCCTTTTCGCCGCTGTTGATTGAGCTACACACCGCTGCCCGCGATTGACCGTTTTACACTGCCGAACTTATCAGTTACGGATCGCAGCCAACCGATGCGACGAAATTCCACCGCTGTCGCTTGAGACCCCCCATCTCCGGGTTGCGTTGAATGTATTGCCGCACACGGGCCAGTTCGGATTGATGAACGAACACACACCAATGCCGCCGCGCCCACATGGACGCCGCAACCCCCGCAGACGTTGCATACCCGGACAGCGGATTGACGCCCTCGATGTTAATTCGCTGTGTGGCGCGAGCCTTCAGGTGCGCCGCAACGTGGCTGCTTCGGCGCGACTGTACGGCCATGAGAATATTCACATGATCCGGCATAATCGCGCAGGCATGCACACAGTAATTATTTTCAGCTACGGCCAACGCCAGGCCGCGCGCCACCGCCCGGGCTTGAATGCCATCGAGCCGTACCGGAGGATACAGCAGCGCCGCCTTGGCCGCATGGCGCAGCGCCACGTTATGCCTCGCGCCCGCAACCGACCGGCGTATATTGCCACCGCCGGTGGCAGCGCCTCCGGCGGCGAAAATGTGCGGCGAGCGGACAAAACGAGACCATGATCCCCGCGGGTCGTTGGGCAGCCAGAATCCGTAGGTGCACAAAATAAAATGCCATGCAACAATCTTTTCATCCTGTGATGGCATGTACTGCTCCCGTAGGACGGATCGCCCCAAACGTTTTTTACGCACGGTATTGTAACGTCGGTGTGGTGTACCGTCTTAGCGCTGCGGATTTATCCGCACCGCCAATCAACGCGCCGCCACGTCGGGGATAAATCCCCGCGCTAAAACGGCCCGGGCATTATGCCTTGCACCGCTGGCCTTAATAAGTTCCGCCGAATAGCCTCCGGCGTCCGGTAATGCCTGTGGCTGGCGCACACGGCGCCATATATTATAGGCTCTTGACATTGCTATAATCCTGCATATCAATATGTGTGCCATCTAGTCGCAGACATGGCTTCAATGCCAGGTCTGCGGACCCCTCGTCCCGGCACATAATCGCATGCGAACGGATTCGCCCCCTTCTGGCGGCAGCCGAAACTGGCTGCGGTATTGGTCGTGTTTTGGAGGTGTTGCCATGATTCAGCGGCTCACAACAACCGAAAAACCGGCTGGCGAAAACACCGGGGAGCCGGCACCAGCGACTTCGCCTGCCGCCAGGGCTGCCGAGGCCGCCCCACCGCCGGGCATGCCTGATTTGATCCCCGCACGCATGCTCAACGAATTTTCTTACTGCCCAAGGCTCGCTTACCTTGAATGGGTCCAGTCCGAATTCGCACCGTCCGCCGACACGCTTGACGGTGAGTTGCAGCATCGGTGGGTCATTCTGCAACAGGGCAACTTTGTTGATGCCATGGAGTTTGCCAACGCCGACGATGCAACCAACTCGCCCACCGACACCAGCACGCCAACCGATGCCGCCAACTCCGATGTTGCATCGTCCGTCATGCTGTCAGCACCGGGCATCGGCCTTATTGCCGTAGTAGATAAAATCGAAACGCTTACCGCCGTAAGCTCCGAGCCGCCCGAGGTCGTGCCCGTAGAATACAAGCGCAGTGGCATTCCCCCAACCGATGAGCGTTCTTATGAGCCGGAGCGAATTCAACTTGCGGCCGCCGGGCTTATACTGCAGGAAAAAGGCTACCGCTGCCGCCGTGGTGTTATTTATTACATCGCTTCTAAAACACGTATTGACGTGCCGTTTGATGAGCCTCTGCTCATCCGCACACATACGCTTATTAACCAGCTCAAGGCTATGGTTGCCGTCGGCCACATTCCCCCACCTCTTGTGGACAGCCCCAAGTGCCCGCGCTGCTCGCTGGTGGGCATCTGCCTGCCCGACGAAACCCGTCATGTGCAGCTGACACAAAGCCAAGTCCCTGCCCGGCCGCCCAGCCGCCCGGTCATTCGCACCATTATCCCCACCTCCGACGACCGCGTGCCCCTGTACGTACAAGAACCCCGTGCCGCCATCGGCAAGGTTGGCGATGCGCTGCAGGTTCGCAGCCCCGCACCTGAACGCCGCGTGCTTGCCGAGCGGCCCATGCGGGCCATTTCGCAGGTAGTGCTGCTGGGCGATGTGCAGATATCCACCCAAACGCTCCACGCCCTGTGCGAGGCCGACATCCCAATCGCCTATTTTTCGTACGGCGGATGGTTTTACGGCCTGACCACGCCGCTGGCCTCCAAAAACATCGAACTGCGTATCGCCCAGTTTGCCCGCGCCGCCGACCGCAGCTTTGCGATTAAGATCGCCCGCGCGTTCACCGCCGGCAAAATTGAGAACCAGCGAACCCTCCTGCGCCGCAACCATCCAGAGCCACCCGACATGGTGCTGGCACAGCTTGCAGCCGCAGCCGACGCCGCCCGCAACGCAGACACCTTTGAAACGCTGCTGGGCGTCGAAGGCAATGCCGCTCGCATTTATTTCGAACATTTTAACGGCATGCTCAAGCCGCGGCCCGAACTGGGCAAATGGCCCGTAGATTTGCCATTGTTTGCCAACCGCAACCGCCGTCCGCCAGCGGACCCGGTCAATGCCATGCTTTCGTACGCGTACGCCTTGCTTACCAAAGATTTTACCGTCACGTGCTTTACCGTCGGGCTTGACCCCTTCATGGGGTTTTATCATCAGCCTAAGTTCGGCAAGCCGGCATTGGCCCTGGACCTTATGGAAGAGTTTCGCCCCATTATCGCCGATTCCGTCGTTGTCACGCTTATTAACACCGGCGTGATTGGCATAGGTGATTTTGTCAGCCGCGGCGGGTCATTTGCGCTCAAGCCCGAACCACGCAAACGATTTCTTGCCACATATGAGCGACGCCTTGCTTCAGAGGTTACGCACCCGATTTTTGGCTATGCCATTTCGTACCGGCGCACGTTTGAGGTGCAGACGCGGCTGCTGGCGCGTGTGCTCACCGGCGAGGTTGACAGCTACGCTTCGTTTACCACGAGGTAACGGCGCCGATAAACCTGATGCATGGAGGCCCAGACATGGGAGCATATTATGCTTCGCGATTATTTGGTGATGTACGACATCCGCGATCCCAAGCGACTCACCCGCGTCTTCAAAACCATGAAAGGCTTTGGCCGACATTTGCAGTATTCAGTATTCCGCTGCGAGATGCCGGAGGTTGATCTCATTCGCATGAAGATCAAACTCGCCGAAATTGTGGACCATCGCAAAGACCAAATTCTGATGTTTGATCTCGGCCCGATGAGCAATCAAGAGGAGCGACTGGTGGATTACCTCGGGGTCGCCCCTTCCAAAGCCGATACGGCGGCCGTGGTGGTATAAATAGTTTGAGTGATTTTGGGGCGGCCGGGCGTATATAGGTGATGAACCGTAAAAGGAAAAAAATAACTTGCATCCGCCCACCTCCGCGCGTAATAATAGGTGGATAGGTTATGGCGTTGTTTGGCAAGTAAATATTCGAGCGGCCCGGTGATGCGTGAAACCCCGGGGGTCGCTCGCAAACTCTAAGTGCTGGAGTCAGCTACACTTATGACGATCGCATGGCCATCGGCAGCCCACAGGTGCCCCGCAAGCAGCCACCCGCTCGCAAAAGTCTCTGTAAAGCGGCTTTTTTCCACAACTTACAGAGGCGGGCTTTCCACGGCGTTAACGCCGTGGCCACATTGAAGCCGATCAGTGCGTTGGTTTGCCATGTCATCAGATTACCTTTCCACGGCGTTAACGCCGTGGCCACATTGAAGCTCGTCTATGTAATCGCTGAGTTTGTGCCTGCGGTTGCTTTCCACGGCGTTAACGCCGTGG
>JABEVB010000020.1 GCA_013044165.1 Phycisphaerales bacterium | reverse complement strand
TGGCAGCAGGCCCACGGCCAGCAGCAACATTCCTGTGATAAAGCCGGAGGTGTAGCCGGTGAGGTGGGCGAAGTGAGCCACATTATCGCTGGCTCCAAACCATTCGCCGGCCACATCGTAAAATACGATCTGAAACCCTACAAACCAGAAACTCGGTACGTCAAACAAGACCACAAAAAACCAGACGCGGATGTTTGTAAGCGGCAACAGCGCCAAAAACATACCAGCTACGGCAGCAATTGAGCCCGAAGCGCCCAGGGTGGGGGCGTGGGACGTAAGCACCTGCCCGCAGCCCGCCAACACACCACCAGCCAAGAACCAGCATAAATAGGCCGGGTGGCCGATCTTTTCATTAAGTGGATTGCCAAAAACCCACAGGAACAGCATATTGCCGAGAATATGTCCGATGTTGGCATGCAGAAATTGATAGGTGATGAACTGGTACCAATGCAGGTTGCCTGGGTTAAGCATGTAGCGGTTCCAGCCTGTATTGAGCAGGTTGGGGTCGGACCGCGTGGGTACATGGTGGCTTGCGAAATAAACAGCAAAGCAAACCGCAATTAAAAAGTAATTCATCCAAGGCGTGCGCCGTTGGGGGATATCGGTGCCAAGTGGAATCATGCGTTTCTCTTAACCATTTAGAACCCGACCGCCGGGCCAAAACAGCCATTATTCGGGCATTGGACGGCAAGGTCAAATGGTTATCAGCGCCGGGCAGTCCTGCGGCGATGCAGGAGCGGGGCGGTGGTAAGGCGTGGCACCCACGAGCGACTGCGCGGCAAATGGCCTGTCAGGTCTGCTTCGGTGGCCTTTTAGTAAGGGCGGGGCTTATTAAGGTAACAGTTCAATTTCGCGCAGAGCCGGCGGCGTATGCCGTGGCGTGCTTTCAATAAGCACCCTGAACTTTTGCGCCTTCACGGGTGCAAAGGTCAGCCATAGCGCTTTGCGGCCTGTCAGGTTACCGCTGGCAATATCGAGCCAATGCCCCGCACGGTGATATTGGAGCTTAAACTTTCCCATATTGCCCCTGAATGCAACGATGTAGGCATGTTGAACCTGTTGCGGATGGCTCAGCCGCAGCGCCAGCCAGGCGCCGGTGATATTACCCTTGGCGGCGCTCCAGTAGGTTTGTTGATTATCGTCGTCGGCATTTTCGCTGGAGGATCGCCCGCCGGCATCGCTCGAGGCTGAAACTTGCGCGCCGTAAGCCAAATCCTTGAAGTAAAGACCGGGCAGCGGCTTGACGGCAAACCGCCTGAACCAGGCATGATTCCAGCCGGTGGCAAGGCCGGCCATACCCTCAATACTCTCCGTATTGTGAACCTTCACGAGCCGCTTGCCGTCGAGCGATGCAGTTATCGTGCCATCATCGCAAACGACCTTAAGCCGATGCCAGTCCGAGCCGGGCGGACTGACCTGTCCCTGGGCGATGACCTTGGAGGGGGTGGTAAGTGTCCAGCCGCCGGACGCATCGAGCATGAGCCGGTAGCCGATGGATTGCCTGAAGTCCCATGCCACATAGGCCACGCGGGCGATAATGCCGGCGCTGCCCTTGGCGGCGAGGCGCACATCGCAGGCGACGCTGTAGTTATGCCAGTGCATATCGCCGACAACAGTGAATGGCGGATGCTGGTGGGTCCACGGAATCTGCGGCTCGGTGATTTTTTGTTCCAGCACGCGGGCGGATGTCTTGCGATCTTCGGTGATGTTAAAGGCGCCGTTCTGATCGGCAAAATAGCGCGGCGACTGGCCGATGGCCACCGATGAAAAATCGCCCATGTACGGCAGTGGAAATGGCGCCGCCGGTGGAATAGCTCCCACGGCACCTTTGTGCTGGCCCGTTGTTGTGGTGAGCGAATAAATGGCGTGTGGCAGCAGGGTGATCGTAGCGCTGCCGTGCTGGGGGGTTATATCAGGTTGTCGGTCAAACATATCGCCGGGAAGCGATCGCCATACGTGCAGCACATGATCCACCGGCAGCCCGCCAGAAACATGCAGTGTCAGATTCTGCGGTTGGGTGGCATCCTGCGTTTCAATGATAACGCTGTAATTTCGGCCATGTGGGCTTTGCAGCGCCACCACGCTGCCGCCCTGCGGCAGGAGTTGACAGGCCGTGTTGATATACCGCCAGCCGACTTGGGCAAACTGCGTGGTGTGTGCAATAGCCCAAATGGGGCCAAGCACCTTGTAATGACCGCTCCAGGGTTGAATGGCGACAAGCGGGCCATTTTCGTCGGCGGGCAGGTTGTCATAGTAGGATGTTTCAAGCGCCCAATAAATTGTGCGTACCATACGCCCCTGAATGTAATTGCGGTTAAGTAGTTTGGCCATGGTCGCGGTAAACGGCTTGGCTCCGCTCCAGTCTTCACCCGACCACAGCGGAATCTTTGAGGCCTGTGCTGCGGGCGACGAAACATAATTGGGGTAGTGCCGCCCCAACGCGCTGATGGCATGAAACAGCGCAGGGTCGGCCTTAATGCGTACGGCGAGGTTCCAGTTCCAGGAGTCGGCCAGTTCAATATGTACCCCGGTAAGGCCGGCGGCATCGAGCGCTTTTCGCAGCAACAGAACCCACTTGAGGTTGAGGTTATGTTCGTTGTAGCAGCCCACAAAGTTGATCTTTATGCCGTCGAACCGCTTAAGGCACTGCACCACACGGGCAATGTAGTTTGCGTTGTCCTGTGAGTAATATCTCTGGAAGAACGTGCTATGTGGCGCTGCGTGATCGTCAATCCATCCTGGCGCACCCCATTGCAGCAGGCCCAGGCGAATATTGGGGTTTCGCTTGCGAGCCTCTTTCATGAGCCACGTTTCGTACCCGCGGTTGAAATAGCGGGCCTTGGGATGTTCGTACTCGCTGCGCGAGCGAAAGTACGCTGGTTCGGTGCCATCAGTGGAGTTCATATCGCCGCCAAGCTCACACTTAAGCGCCTGCAACGAAGCTCCGAAATGGGGTTTAAAAAGATAGTCTAAAATCTGATCGCGCTGCTTTTTAGGGTAGTCAATAAGCAAACGCGTAGATGCCCCGGCGCTCTCGCCGCCAATGCCCTCAAATACCCGACCTGAACTTTGTCCCGACACGTTCAGCGCAACTTCGGGAGGTGTCGGCGGTTTGGCTGCAGTCAGACGGCTCATCAGAGCCAAAGCGGTGGCCACCAAAACCACTGACAGGAACTGAGACGTCCGCATAATCATGACATAGCTCCGAAAAATGTGTCGAGTCGGGCAAACGCCCTTTATGATAGCTTTACCCCCGTTTGCGGGGTCGTCAACCCGGTTATGCGCTGGGCTTCACCGGCAAGGTATGCTGTCGCCTGCAGTAAAACGGCTGGATTCTTGGAGAATCTTGGCGTTTGGAATGCAGGTTCGCCAGGCTGGTACTCATAATATTGTCCATGTAAGCCATGGTATTATCCGGCTGTTATGCTGGTTCGAACGCGCCGATGTTGGCGTTGGTCGCGACGCGAGAGCTTTGCAGGCGTTCCATCCACCTGGCCCTGCGTTACAATGTTGATTGATGGATCCTATTCAAAAAGACATCTCATCGTCCACGCATGTGCCCCATGGATTTCCGCAGCAACGTATGATTGTGCTGCCGCGCCCTCTGGTAAATCAGGCTTTGGCTCATCACCTGCCAATGCCGCTGATTCCCAGTGATGTCGGGTACTTTCCCAAGGCGGCCAATCATTATGTTGACCGACCGTCCGGCTCGCCGCAGACAATTTTTATTCTGTGCGTAAGCGGCCAGGGTTGGCTCAAAATCACGGGCCGGCACTTCGATATATTGCCCGGGCAACTGGTCGTCATAAGCCCGAACGAAGCCCATTGCTATGGCTCAGGTCCTAAGTGTGCATGGACGATTTACTGGTGTCATGCCGCGGGCAGGGCGGCTGGGCACTTTGTCGCCGATCTGCGACGGCGCGACTTTCTGCCGGTGTTTGATGTTGCTGGTTACCTCGACCTTGTGCCGCTGTTCGAGCAGATAACCGATGTGCTGGGTCGAGGCTACCGCATGGCGCAGTTGCAGCTTGCCGCCATGACGCTGGCGCATTTGCTGGCCCAAGTGGTTGACTCCGCCCGCTCGCCACTGACCAGTCGGCGGCATCAGGATATGGAAGCAGTGATCGCCTACATGCGGCAGCGCCAGCATACGCGCATTGCCGTGAGCGAACTGGCTCGGCTGAGCAATTTATCGGTATCGCATTTTATGGCGCTTTTTAAGCAGACCACCGGGTATGCTCCGCTGGATTATTTTATTCGCCTTAAAATGCGCCGCGCCGCAGAGCTGCTCGACACCACCGCTCGCCCACTCAAGCAAATTGCCGCGGATGTTGGCTTTGATGATCCGCTCTATTTTTCACGCGTGTTTCGCCGCGTCTATCACGCTGCACCCAGCGAGTATCGCCTTACGCCCAAGGGCTAAACAAAAGCCATCGCGGGTACAACCCGTGTGCATCAGCAACCGCATCGTTGACTCACCGCATATGGCGGCTGAAATTTCGAAATCAAATCCACCCGCCCCCCAAACCCAATCCAAAATCAAATCCAAAACCCAACTGGGGCTCGGTCATGCCGGTTTAAGCTCACCTCGCAAATGTAAGGCCTTAAATAAAGCAGCCCATCGCCGGTTGCTGCTAAACAGGTGCTTAAAACAAAGGCCAATGGTCTTGGCTTAATGGCCGGTACTGCCAAAACCTCCGGTGCCACGGTCCGTGGGTGGAAGATGCTCGGGTAGATCCACTGCTTGCCAGGTTGCCTGCGCCACCGGAGCAACAATCATTTGTGCGATGCGCATGCCGCGCGTTATTACAAATGATTCGCTGCCCAGATTGATCAGCAGAATCTTAAGTTCGCCCCGGTAGTCGGCATCTATGGTGCCGGGGGCGTTGGGCGCCGAGATGCCATGCTTAAGCGCCAGGCCTGATCGCGGCCGAATCTGTACCTCGTAACCCGGTGGTATCGCCATAATAAAACCACAGGGAATAGCCGCTCGCTGCATGGGCGCCAGCGTAAATGGCTCGGTTACGGCGGCCTGCACATCCATGCCGGCGGCATGGGGCGTTTGATAGATCGGAGCGTCAAGACCCTTGCCGTGTGGCAGCCAGCATATCTGCAGGAGGGGTTGTTGCATGGTACATCTTCCCTGGTGATAGCCCGGCAGCCATCGCCGGTGGAACATCAAAGCAGTCCAGCCCATTCATCAAATACCCGCCGGCTGATGGTTTGCAGGCTCGGCAAATTGCGGGCGGTCTTTTTAATAATGGCGCGGCCGCTGCCGCCGACAGAGGCCAATTCATTGCCAAACATTTCAGCCATGGCCGCCACGGTGGTTTGCGTAACCTCGAGGTGGCAAAGCAGCCCATAGGCCGCTGCGCCAAAGCTAAAAGCCTGGCACGGAGTTAACTCGGACGATAGCAGTGGCACCGCGCCGTGCGGCACATCAAACACGTCGCCATGCCAATGAAATGCCTGAAAAGCGTCGGGTGCGTTGGAAAATAGTTTATCCGCTCTCGCCGCATCGCTGCGCTTAACCTCATGCCAGCCAATCTCTTTTTGTTGGCCGGGGTATACACGCGAGCCTAAGGCCGCAGCCAAAAGCTGACTCCCCAAACATACACCCAGGATGGGTTTGTTGGCATCAAGCGCGCTTCGCAAAAGGTTCAGTTCGTGCGTTAAAAACGGATAGCGGTCCTGTTCATAAACGCTCATGGGGCCGCCCATGATGATCACGCCCGCTGCGCCATTGACGGCTTGCGGCACGCTATGACCGGAAAAGATTTCACAAATCTGGGTTTCTATGTTGGC
>JABEVB010000133.1 GCA_013044165.1 Phycisphaerales bacterium | reverse complement strand
GGCATATTCGAAAATATGGCGAGGAGCGAGAACGCAGCAGACGGCCGCCCTGGGCCGCAAGACGATCCCGCCGGAGTTTTCAAACAGGCTCTAAGAGAAGAAAGCCGGCCCAAAAGAAATCGAACGACTCGCATATGAAGCATCCTCACTGTTGTGCCTGCGCGCACGACACCTAACTCTTTCGAGCGATCAACTGTGGAGTTTGAGATCGCGGACGCGGTCTGACGCGAGCCGCCATTTGCACACTTCGCCTTACCGCACACGTCGCACCAGGCGCATGGTCATTGCCGACATACGCCATCATCACGGTAAGCCGCACAGCAGCAGCCGTCAAGATATGCCTTTTTAACCCGCTATGTGCGGCGAGCAACGGGCGCGGCAATCTTGGCATATCCGGTTGGCTTAAAACGCACAATATGAACCTTTAGCGGGAGATCGAGCTTTCGCAACTCGTCGAGCATCCACTCCAACACGATCGCCGGTTTTATACCGCCGGTTCCCGCACCAATTAGAGGAAATGCAACTGATTTAAAACCACGTGACGCCGCTAGATTCATCGCATTTCGAACCGAGTCCCGTATGGAACGCTCCGAACTTCGCCACAACAGATTGATCCCCGCAACATGGATAATGGCCTTGAAACCCAAATGGCCGGGGCTTGTTAAGACAGCCCCGCCCAGCGGTATGATGCCACGACTTGCTAGTTCGCGAAAAGGGCCGCATCCACCTCGTCGCTTAATTGCTCTCGACACGCCCTGAGGCAGCAGCAACCACCATGGAATGAAATTCCGATTCCACGCGTTGACTATGACGTCAACATCTTGTTCAAGAAGATCACCCTCTACGACGACCGTATCCATAAAGCCGAGGCCTCGCACCGACAGGTCCTGCCAAAGAAATACTACCAAAGGTTGCGGACGAAAGAAAATAGGCGCTTCAGCGGTCGCACGGCCTGCACCGCATCACATGCCGGTCGCACCTGCGTATAAATCGAGACAATCTCCAGCCAATGACTCGTCGTTGGTTTGCTCCGGGCGCAGGGCTGGGGCATTTTCAACTTGCCGGGTTTGTTCTACACTTGCAGCATGACGATCCCGCAGGCTACCTCACCCAATGCTCCCGCCGCTACCGATGGCCCCCCGGCCACAACGCGAATTGTCGCCATTGAAACCAGCGGACGCATTGGCTCAGTCGCCGTCGCCTGCGGCCCAACGCTGCTGGCCGAGCGGGTCTTTCGCGAGCCTATGGGCCACGCCGCAGAACTCATGCCGGCCATGAGCGACTTGTGCCAGCAGCAAGGCTGGACTGGCCGCGATATACAAGCGGTTTATGTATCCATTGGGCCGGGGTCTTTTACCGGCTTGCGCATAGCCGTAAGCGTAGCCAAGGCCCTGCACCTGGCCACCGGCTGCCGCATTGTGGCGGTGCCCACGGTAGATGTGCTGGCCTACAACGCCCATACGCGGGGCCTGCATGTAATGGTTCTGCTGGACGCCAAGCGCGGCATGGTTTATGCCGCACGTTACGCGCCGGCGATGCTGAACCGCGGCGATCAAACTCCTGCCGGCGTTGCTGTTGGCAATCTCATACGCACCAGCGGCCCTGAACTCGCCGACCCGGCGGCATATATCGCCCAAAGCCCCCGGCCCCTGGGCCTGCTGGGCGAAGGCATAGATTACCACCGCCCTGCTATGAACCCGCTGCTGGCAATGGATGTTGTAGAGTTTGACCGCTCTATGTGGCCCGGAAGCGCCGCAGCCGTGCATGCTCTGGGTTGGCCGCTGGCCCAGCGCGGCCAATATGCCCTGCCGGCCGAGTTAACACCCATCTACATTCGCCCACCCGAAGCCCAGGAAGTATGGGAGCGGCGACATGCGGCCGCGATTGCCACCACAAACGCCGACATTGCTGCAATCGCCACAAGTCCGCGGGCCAAGCCACCTCAATAAGCCCTGCCAGCTATTGGCAGCCGCCAAGGGCTCTACGAGTTAAGCGTGCGACCATCCACCGCCAAGGCCGCTTCGCGAATGGCCTCCGGCAGCGTTGGGTGCGCATGGCACGTGCGGGCAATGTCTTCGCTGCTGGCGCCTAGTTCCATCGCAATCACCGCCTCGGCAATAAGACTCGACGCCTGCGGGCCAAAAATATGCACCCCCAGCACGCGGTCGGTTTTGGCGTCCGCAAGCACCTTTACCAGGCCGGTGGTGTCGTCCATGCACATCGCACGCGAATTGGCCGCAAACCTGAACTTACCCGCTTTGTAATGAACGCCTTGCGCCTTGAGCTGCTCTTCCGTTTTACCCACTGCGGCAAGTTCGGGGTGTGTATACACCACCGATGGAATGGTGTTGTAGTTGACGTGCCCCGCCTTGCCGGCAATATGTTCGGCGACGGCGACGCCTTCATCCTCCGCTTTGTGAGCCAGCATCGGGCCTGGCGTGACATCGCCAATGGCGTACACATCGGGCACGCTGGTTTGCCAATGGGCATTGACGGCAATAAAGCCGCGCGGATCGGGCGTAAGACCGATTTTATCAAGCCCCAGTCCCCCCGTGAACGGCTTGCGGCCCACGGCCACCAACACAACATCGCAGGGTAGTTGCGTCTGAGCCTTGGGGTCGGCCTTGGGTGTAAAACTAATTTCAACTTTGCCCGCCTTTTCAACTACACCGCCGGCCTGCACGCCCAAATGAAACTCCAGTCCCTGCGACTTAAGTGCCCGCTCCATTTGACGCGACATTTCTTCATCCATGCCGGGCAGTACGTTGGGCAGTAATTCCAGCACTGTTACCTTAGAACCCAAACGGGCCCAAACCGAGCCGAGTTCCAAGCCAATCGCGCCCGCCCCTACCACCACCAAATGCGCGGGCACACTCGCCAGCGCAATAGCCTGGTCAGAACTGATAATGGTCTTTCCGTTGAACTTGAGCGATGGCAGCTCAATCGGCACGCTGCCGGTGGCAATAAGAGCCTTGCCACAGGTGATGGTGCTGCTCTGGCCGCCGGCGGCGATGGTCAACTCGTGCGGCGACTTAAACGAAGCGGTACCGCTGATGCGTTCAATTTTGTTCTTTTTGAACAGGCCCGCGATGCCGCTCGAGAGCGTGTCAACCACCTTATCTTTGCGGCTCATCATGGTGGGCAGGTCAAGTTCGACCTGCGGACATTTGATGCCGATGCTGCCGAAGTGATGGCGTGCGGTCGTAAACTTTTCGCTGGCCTCCAGCAAAGTTTTGCTCGGAATGCAGCCCACGCGCAGGCAGGTACCGCCGAGCTTGGGTTCTTTTTCAATACATGCGACGCGCATACCAAGCTGTGCAGCGCGAATGGCCGCAATGTAGCCGCCCGGTCCCGCTCCAATAATCGCCAGATCAAACTGATAACTGCCTGCCATAATAGTTTCGTCCTGCTGCCTGAAAACCCGGCGTTTCGCCGCCTTCGCGATCCCGACCGCGCGGGAACCTGCAGACAGGTTATATCGCTCGCTGGCCATGTATGACAAGCCACCGCACAGGCCGGCGCGCCATTACCTGCGACGATTTCCGCCAACGGCCTGGGATGGGTCACCATGGCAAGGAGTCGGGCCACAGGCCGGATCTCGGCAGTAATAGCGAGGTGTCAAGGAGGGAATCATGATGCGGGCTATAAGCACTATTACCGGGAGTAGAGCCCCTTCACGCATGACGGAAGGCAAATAAACCAGCTTACCCGGCGGAAACGCCTCCGGCCCAACCAACTCGCTTACGTTTCGGCCAACCCACTAGAATGAACTGCATAAGCTGGCCTAAGCTCTCAACATATTTGCGAGCCATCTACATGATTGAAAACCACTACAAATTTTTCTACCATAATGTCCCGTGCTTCTACGAAGCCCTAAATCATCGTAGTCGCACACAAGGGCGGGACGGTTTGTCGGCCCACGATCAGAAGACCGTGTTTAGGTTCATTCGCCCGCTGGCCGCCCAATATGCCGCACGCAGTGCGAGATATAATATGATACATCGTTATGGAGTCGGCCTTTGAGGTGACCAACGTCCGAAATGATCCAAGGTAAGTGGGACGACCTGGTCAAGAACCATAATCTGCACGGCCATATGGTCCGCGTCATCGTGCTGGACCCGCAGCGCACTGAGGATCCCTGGCTCAGGAGCCTGCTCGCATGGGCCGACAGCCACAAGCCGCTGGGGCACAAGGTAGACGACAGCCGCGAGAGTATTTACTCAGGGACGGCTGATGATACTCGTTGACACCAATATTCCACTGCGCGTTGCCCAGATAAATCATCCGCACCGGCAGGTCGCTCTTGACGCGCTGCAACTGCTTACCCTGCGCGATCAGGAGCAATTTGCAATTGCGCCCCAAAGCCTTTACGAGATGTAGGTCGTCTGCACCCGACCGGTGGACGGCAATGGTTTTGGCATGACCAGCCAGCAGGCTTGTGCCGAAGTCGCCGCCACTCGCGCTTTGTTTGAAGTCCTCCCCGAAACGCCCCAGGTTTATCCGGCGTGGGAAGGCCTCATTGCTCAGCACCTCGTCGTCGCTAAACGTGCCCACGATGTGCGCCTCGTTGCCCTTATGATTCAGCACCGCGTCTCCAAACTACTCACCTGCATTGATGCCGACTTCCGATCGTTCACCGAGATTGAACCGCTCAACCCATTCGATGTTATGGGCATCCCAAAGGTTTAATACGCATGACGTTTACGGCCACCGCTGGCCGCCGAGGATGACGGCCAAGTCCAAAATCCCCCCAACCCAATCACCGGCCGTGTGATGCTGCAGCGGCGGCGGTAAATCGTTACAATCCATTTTGGTTTACACAGGGAAGCCTTTATGGTTGCCACGCGGCGCCGGGCCGCCCAACCATTACTCGACTTTCACGCAGGGGCGTACACATGACAACAGTTGCTCGCGAAAACGGCACCGTACTGGATTTAAAGTTTGACGCCAACGGCCTGATAACCGCCGTCGCGGTAGATGCCGACAACGGCGAAGTGCTGATGGTGGCATTTATGAACCGCGAAGCGCTTGAACGCACGCTCCAAACGCGCAAGGCAACCTATTGGAGCCGCTCGCGCAGCAAGTTCTGGGTAAAAGGCGAAGAATCCGGCCACGTGCAGGAAGTTCAGGACATCTTGATTGACTGCGACCAGGACTGCGTGCTGCTTAAAGTGCGGCAAAAGGGCGTGGCCTGCCACACCGGCCGACGTTCGTGCTTTTACCGCAGCGTGCTCGCCATGAGCGGGCCAGAGTCGCTCAAAATCATCGCAGAGCCTCTCGTGGACACCAAAGCGGTTTATGCGTCCAAAAAGTAATCGCAAGCCTCGGCGGCCGCAGGCCATCGCTCATGAGCCGCCCGCACATCGGGAGGGTGCGACTGTCACAATCTGCACTCCTCGCATGGTTCACACATCTGGCGGGCTTCGGATCGCGTCAGGCGCGGTTCCAGAACTGCGCTCCGTATACCGCCTGTTCGCCAAGCTCTTCTTCTATGCGAAGCAACTGGTTGTATTTGGCAACGCGGTCCGACCGGGCCGGTGCGCCGGTTTTAATCTGCCCGCAGTTGGTGGCCACGGCAATGTCGGCAATCGTCGCATCTTCGGTTTCGCCGCTGCGGTGG
>JABEVB010000132.1 GCA_013044165.1 Phycisphaerales bacterium | reverse complement strand
TGGTTTTTGTGGTGAGCTTTGTGCCACAACTGGCCGGTTTTTCGATCAAGCCAACCGAAAGCGGGCGGCTGCGATACTATGGCATCGGCATGGTGGCCGGAGTCGCCGTGGTGGTGCTTGGGGTGTTGTACCTGATGCACTAAAAGTGCAATGGCTCTGGTGAGCTTGCCTGCCCGCAGGCAGCGGGGCCGGGGCCGTGAATATGGCCTGATTACCCTAGGCCGGCTCAATTAGAAACGGATAGAACGCATGCATAGCAACTGGCTTATTCCCGTCATGCTCCTGGCCCCGCTGGTGGGTGCCTTGGTGCTGTTTATATTGCCCCGTCAGGCGGCGGCGAACCTAGGCGGCAAGTTGGCGTTTGTGTTTTCGCTGATTCCAACGCTCATAACGGTGTTGCTTATCAGCCGCTTTAACATGGCCGAGGGGCAAGCCTGGCAGGAAATGTTCCGCTACAACTGGATCGGGCAGCTTGGCATTCACTTTACGGTTGGCGTAGATGCAATGAGCCTCTGGCTCGTGGCCCTTACGGTGCTGATAACGCCTGTAACCATGCTGGATGCCATGAGCAAAATTAAGCATCGGCATAATGAGTTTTATGCGTGGATGCTGCTGGGTTACTTCGCCATGCTGGGCATTTTTGTCGCCCAGAATGTCATGCTGTTCTATTTGTTTTTTGAGTTTTCGCTCATCCCGACGTTTTTTATCATTGGCATTTGGGGCTATTCCAACCGGCGAAAGGCCGCCGCCAAGTTCTTTTTGTACGCATTTGCCGGCTCAATTTTTATTCTCGCCAGCCTGCTGTACCTGGCTTGGGCACATTACGAGCAGGCAGGATCGCTGTCGTTTGGTTTAAAGGCTCTCTATCACACCGGCCAATCGCTTCCGCTTGAGGCGCAGTGTTTTGTGTTTGCGGGTCTTCTGATTGGCTTTGCGGTAAAGGTGCCTCTGTTTCCGCTGCACACATGGATGCCGCTGGCCATTACCGAGGCCCCATCGCCCGGCTCGGTCATCATCGCGTCGTTTAAGATTGGCGCCTACGGACTGTTGCGATTTGCCCTGCCCATGCTGCCGCTGGCGGTGGTTCACTTTACGCCGGTGGTTGCGGTGTTGGCTATCATCAGCATCCTTTATGGCGCGCTCATCAGTTGGGTGCAGCGCGATATGAAGTGCCTCATGGCTTATGCGGTGATCAGCCACCTGGGCTTGTGCGTGCTGGCCATGTTTGCTCTGACCACCAGCGGCCTTACCGGCAGCATTATGGTGATGATTAACCAGGGGCTTGCCGCCGGCGCACTGCTGCTGGTTATGGGTATGATTACCCAGCGCTATGCAACCCGTAATTTAATGGATGTATCGGGCCTTGCCCGTCGGCTGCCGGCACTTGGGTTCTTTGCCGGGTTTTTTGTGATTGCCACCGTGGCTGTGCCCGGCCTCAATGGCTTTATCAGCGAAATACTCTCATTGGTGGGAACGTATGTGAGTGGTTCGCCGAGCCATGGCGGTTCGCTGGGTCCTGCCTATGCCATCCCGGCGGCTCTGGGCATGGTCGTGGGTGCGTTGTATATGCTTTACTGGATCGGCAAAGTGTTTTTTGGACCGCTGCAAGAGCCGGCCATGGACGATGAAAGCGGCACACCGATGCCGCCCAAGGACCTCACCATGGCGGAGTGGACCGCCTTGGTGCCGCTGGCGGCGGCAACGCTCTTTCTGGGCTTGTACCCCGGCCCGGTGCTGCGTTCGCTTGAGCCGGCGATGAACAACATAAAACAGAACGTCCTTGCCAACGAAAATGCGGTACCCAATGCCCCAGCCAAGGCGATGGCTTCGGCAATGCCGGTAGCGGCCAAATCGAGCTTGGTCTTGCTGGCCCGGAGCCAAAAATAGCGGCGGCAGGCTTGGGTAGCAGCCCGCTGCAAAGACTTAAAGGAAGTTTGGATAAAGACAATGGCCATAGAACTTATTCCTGAGATCATCTTGCTGATAACCGCCGTGGCAGCACTGCTGCTGGGCCTTGCGGCCCGCGACTCGGTGCGGCGGCTGGTACAGTGGGTTTCGCTTATCGGTTTGGCGGCAGCCTTGGCGGCCGGACTGGGCGTGGGTGTTCCGGCAGATGCTATGGGCCACATTTCACCGTTGGCTAAGTACATGACTCTGCTTACCTGCGCCAGCGGCATTTTGCTGGTGCTGAATGCCTGGGGCATGCCTTTTGGCAACGACCCTGCCCAGTGCGACTCGCACTTTCGCGGCGAAACATTTGCTATGATGCTCGTCTCGCTTGCCGGCCTGAGCATGATGGCCAAGGTAGACAATTTAATCTGGCTGTTTTTGGCGTTGGAACTGGTTTCTATTCCGACCTATGTGCTCGTGGCAGCGGGCCGAGGGCAAATTGCCAGCCAGGAGGCGGGCGTAAAGTACTTTTTCTTGGGCGCGTTGTCGGTGGCTATATTTTTATTTGGCTTCAGCTACCTGTATGGTTTTGCGGGCAGCACGAACTTTGTCGCCATTCACCGGGCGTTTTTGGTGGCACAGGGCACCAGTGGCCTGCCTTTTGTGGCCGTCATTGGCCTGCTGATGGTGATACTGGGAGTCTCGTATAAGATTGCGGCCGTGCCGCTACACTATTACGCCCCCGATGTTTACCAGGGCGCGGCAACGCCGGTGACGTCGTTTTTGTCGTTTGTGCCCAAGGCGGCTGGCTTTGTGGCGATTATTGTTGTGCTGAATCTTACGGGCTGGAATCTCTCACGCGGAGCGGCCAATGCCGTTCCAGCGCTGCTGGCCGTGATGGCCGTGCTTACCATGACCATCGGTAACGTTTTTGCGCTGCTGCAGCGCAACATCAAGCGGATGCTTGCCTACAGTTCGGTCGCTCATAGCGGATATATTCTCGCGGCACTGGTCGCCGGACCTGATTTAATTCACACCCATGTTATTACCGGTGATGGCATCACTGCGGCTGTGTTTTATTTGGCCGCCTACGGCATCATGACCATTGGTGTGTTTGCCGTGCTTACCTACCTGCAGGGCAAAACCGACGCCGCAGAAGACCTTGATGATATTGCCGGCATTGCCTCGGAGCATCGCCTTGCGGCCGCCTGCATGGCCATTTGTCTGTTCAGCCTTATTGGTATGCCGGGAACGGTGGGCTTTTTGGGTAAGCTATTTATAGTTCAGGCCGATTTTGTCAGTGGCCACGAGGTATTGGCGGTCATTGTGGTGATTAACGCAGCCATTGCGGCGGCGTATTATCTCCGCATCGTGGCGGCTATGTACATTCGCGAAAGCTGGACGCCATTTGTGGTTCGCAAATCGCCGGCGCTGCAGTTTGCCGGCGCCATTTGTGCCGCGCTGGTTATCTTTTTTGGCATAGCGCCAACGCTGCTGATTAACCGCAGCGGCGATTCGGCAAGCAACATACTGCCCACAGCCAGCGCGCAGATGCCTAAACCTGCCGCGCATTCCGCCGTCGTCATCACGCCCAAGTCTGCGCCTAAGCTTATGGCCCGCACACGCGCCGCCACGATGTAACAAACGGTGTGAATGGTCGCCTATTTCAATAGATCGCTTGCGGGCGGCCTTGGTTGGTCGTAATGTTTGTTTGTACTATTTTTTGATGGAGGATTGCAGTTTATGCAACTTGCCCAGCGCCTCGATGTTGTTGCTGAATCCATAACCCTGGCGGTGACCGCGCGGGCCAACGCGCTTAAAAAACAGGGCGTGGACGTGGTAAGCTTTGGCGCCGGCGAACCCGATTTCGACACGCCGGCCCCCATCAAAAAAGCCGCCATAGATGCCCTGCTGGCCGGAAAAACCAAATATGAACCTACTGCCGGCACGCTTGAAGCTCGCACCGCCATCGCCCAAAAGTTGCGCCAGCATAACAAGCTTGATTATCAGCCGGGCCAAATCATCATTTCTGTTGGTGGCAAACATTCACTTTATGTTGCGTTCATGGCCGTTGTTAACCCCGGCGATGAAGTCATTATTCCAGCGCCGTATTGGGTGAGCTATCCGGAAATGGTTAAACTCGCCGGTGGCGTGCCGGTGGTTGTGCGGGGCGATCCCGCCAATGATTTTAAAATAACCCCGGCCCAGCTTGCCGTCGCCATCACGCCGCGGACCCGCATGGTTATTATCAACTCGCCCAGCAACCCCGGTGGCCATACCTACCATCCCTCGGAACTCGCGGCTTTGGCCGCGGTCATAGTGCCGCATGAGCATATTTGGGTTTGCAGTGATGAAATTTATGAGCGCCTGATTTTTGGCGGCCAGCAAACATGTTCATGGGCTGCGATTGACTGGCCTGTTTGGAAGGACCGCACCATTACCTGCAACTGCTTGAGCAAAACCTACGCGATGACCGGCTGGCGCATCGGCTATACGGCCGGCCCTCAAAAGCTTGTGGACGCCATGAACAAACTGCAAAGCCAGATGACCAGCAACATTACCAGCTTTGTCATGCCGGCCATTGTCGAGGCTTATCAAAACCCCGCCGTCGAGCATGAAGTCCAAGCCATGCGTCAGGCCTTTGAGCAGCGCTCCGAGCACACCTGGCGACGGCTGACGGCTATTAAAGGCATTACCTGTGTACGGCCCACCGGCGCGTTTTACGTATTTGCCGGCATCGCGGCGCTGCTCAACAAGCCCATTGGCCCAAAGCAAAAAGTCTGCCGCGATGCGGTGGAATTTGCTTCTGAACTGCTTAACGAAGCGCATGTGGCGGTCGTGCCGGGCAACGATTTCGGCTTTAACGACCACGTTCGCCTCAGCTATGCCACCAGCATGGACAACATCAACAAAGGCATTGACCGCATCGCAAAGTTTGTGCAGGGGTAAGGCCGCAAGCCGCCACCAAATCGGCTGGCGGCGTTCGACGTTGCGATGAGCAAACGCGTGCTCACCCGACGCTCGACAGCCAAGCTGCCGCACACGCCGGCCTCTGTGGCACACACCGGCCTCATGGATTGCTCCTGCCACCCCCATATAACCGTAGGGTCTTGTGCGCACGGCTCTTGCAGCCGCCGTCGCCCGCGAGGCATGCTGACTTGTGTTATGCCCGTTGGCCGGAGCATTGGCGGTCGAGGATTTGCCACCTGTCTGCTGGTTGAGGCGAGGCACAGGCTGCGGTACGCTTATGTTTGTTGCTGCTGCTATCGTACGGCGGTGCTGTTTGCGGGCCATGGGCACTTTTCGCTGGGAAAAAGCTTGTGAAAAAGAACCGGCTCGAGGCATTCAGCGATGGCGTTATAGCTATCATCATCACCATTATGGTGCTGAACCTGCATATTCCGCGCGGTACAAGTCTCGCGGCGCTTCAGCCGGAAATACCGATTTTATTCAACTACGCCCTGAGTTTTGTGTTTGTGGGAGTTTATTGGAACAACCATCATCATTTGATTCATGCCGTGGAGGAAGTCAGCGGCGGTATTATGTGGGCCAACCTGCACCTGCTGTTCTGGCTGTCGCTGATACCGTTTGTCACCGGCTGGATGGGCGAAAATCATTTTGCCCCCGTGCCCACCGCAACCTATGGAATGGTGATGGTGTTGTGCGCCATCGCTTACGTCATCTTGCAATGGACGATTATCCGCCGGCAGGGTAACGCTTCATTTCTGGCCGGAGCCATCGGCCGCGACCGCAAGGGTAAATTTTCCATGGTGGCCTATGTTGTGGCCATTGCGGCTGCGTTTGTATGCCCATGGATTTCCATCGGTATTTACATACTGGTGGCGATGATATGGTTTATACCTGACCGCCGAATCGAACGGGCGCTGGAAACCAAAACGACGCCCAGCGCGGAGTAAGGCCATTTTGGGATCGTGGCGAGCGGGCCTGTGCGGCCTTTACCGGCCCAGCACATTGGCACGGTACCACGCGATGGTTGTTTTCAGGCCGTCTTCCAGTGAGGTTTGAGCCACAAAGCCAAACTTGGCTTTGGCACGGCTGGTGTCGAGACAGCGGCGCGGTTGGCCGTCGGGCTTCGTGGCGTCCCATTCAATGCGGCCCTTAAAGTCGCACAAACGAGCGATAAGCTCCGTTAAATCGCGGATCGTGATTTCAAAGCCGGCCCCAAGGTTTACCGGCTCCGGTTCGTTGTAGTTGAGCGTGGCTTTGACGATGCCTTCGGCCGCATCTTCAACATATAAAAACTCGCGCGACGCCTTGCCGGTGCCCCAGGCGCTGATGTGCCCGGCCTTGTTGGCGGCGGCCTCCAGGCATTTGCGAACCAGGGCGGGAATAACATGTGAACTGTGCAGGTCAAAATTGTCGCGTGGGCCATATAAATTAACGGGCAGAAGGTAAATGGCGTTCAGGTCGTACTGCTGCCGATAGGCTTGGCACATTACCAGCAGAGCCTTTTTGGCTATGCCGTAGGGTGCGTTGGTTTCTTCGGGGTAGCCCTGCCAGAGGTCATCTTCCTTAAATGGCACGGGCGTAAACTTGGGATAAGCGCAAATGGTGCCCACCTGCACAAATTTTTTAACGCGGTTAAGCCGGGCGGCCTCCATGAGATGCAGGCCCATGGCGGCATTGGCGTAAAAGTAATAGCCGGGGTTGTCGCGGTTGGCGCCGATTCCACCGACGCGGGCCGCGAGGTGAACAATGACATCGGGCTTGTGGGCGGCAATGTAATCTTCGGTTTGCTGCTGACGGGTAAAGTCACAATCTTTGCTGCGTGGCGCGATGATGTCGGCGGCTCCAACGCCGCTTCGTTTGAGGCCCTCAATGACAAACCCGCCTAAAAACCCGGCACCGCCGGTGATGAGATATTTCATGAGGTGCGTTCCCACAAAAGAGACTTCAGGCTTTTGTGCCAAGGTGTGTATGAATGAGTTTTTCGCGCTCGGCGAGTTTAAGGTCGTGCTCCACCATCATCTTGGCCAGGCTCTGCATGTTGGTTTTAGGCGTCCAGTTGAGTTTGGCGCGAGCCTTGGACGCGTCGCCCAGCAACAGGTCTACTTCGGCGGGGCGGAAATATTTGGGGTCAATCTTTACATGCTTTTGCCAATCAAGCCCCAGCAGGCCGAAGCAGGTTTCGATCCATTGGCGCACCGAGTAGGTCTCGCCGGTGGCTACGACGTAGTCGTCGGGCTGCTGCTGCTGGAGCATAAGCCACATAGCCTCAACATAATCGCCGGCAAAGCCCCAGTCGCGTTTGGCGTCGAGGTTGCCCATGTATAAATGCTGCTGCAGGCCGAGTTTGATGCGTGTGGCGGCGCGGGTAACTTTGCGTGTTACGAACGTTTCGCCGCGGCGTGGCGATTCGTGATTAAACAAAATGCCGTTGCAGGCAAACATGCCATACGATTCGCGGTAATTTACCACCTGCCAGTACGAGTAAACCTTGGCGCAGGCATAGGGACTGCGTGGATGGAAGGGTGTGGTTTCTTTCTGAGGGGTTTCAACAACTTTACCAAACATTTCGCTGCTGGAGGCCTGATAAAACCGTATGGGCAGGCCCACATCTCGAATGGCCTCCAACATCATAAGGGTGCCCAGCGCGTCGGTCTGCACGGTGTACACGGGCTGATCAAAGCTTACACGCACATGCGACTGGGCGCCAAGATTGTAAATTTCGTGTGGTTTGCTTTTGGTCAGCACGTCGCGCAGGCACGAGGCGTCGGTTAAATCACCGTAGTGCAGGTGCAGGCGGGCATTGCTTTCGTGTGGGTCCTGGTAAATATGATCGAGCCGTTCGGTGTTAAAGCTGCTGGACCGCCGGATAATTCCATGGACTTCGTAACCTTTGGCGAGCAGCAGTTCTGCGAGGTACGAGCCATCCTGCCCGGTGATGCCGGTAATGAGTGCCCGGCGCGATTCGATTTGACTCATGAATGATCTCCGCAAATGAGCCGACAGCACCCCTGCTGTCGCAGGCACCACTATAATCGTGTCATGGGTGCTTGTCTTGCCGGATAAGCCGGCCCTGTTGTTATCGGATATACGCCGCCACTGGCTTGATGCAAGGGCCTTACCAACGCAGGGCGACGAAGGGGCCTGTGGCAGATTCTGCAGGCTTTTTACCTTGGCCGCGCGGCTCCGCCGCGAGAGCCCCGATCTTTGGCTCCCTGCCACATCGGGATTTCGGCATCCATGCCTCAACAAGTGAAAGTTGAGCAGGCGATGAGTAGAACATTGGCGGCTGCGCCGCGGGTGTGCCGATGACGGCTCTTGGGTTATTGACATCGGGAGCGGCCAAGGTGGCCAAGTCAGGGGGCAAGGTGGCCAAGTTAGGGGGCAAGGTGGCCAAGTTAGGAGGCAAGGTGGCCAAGTTATCGAAAGGGTTGGCCACCTTGAAAAACGATGCTTTTGTTGGGGTTTTTGGGGTGTTTTGGGCAAGGTGGCCAAGATGGCCAAGATAGGGGGGGGGTGTTCCGCAGAACAGGAGAAAATTGAGCAGGTGATCAGTAGAGCATTTGTGGCTGCGCCGCCGAGAGTCCCGATAAGTGGCTCCGTGCCACATCGGGATTTCGCCCTCCATAGCTCAACATTAGAAAGTAGAGCGCGCAGATTGGGCGCGGAGCTTTTTTGAGATGGTTCGTATTTACTTGTCAAAGAGCGGGCCGCGGCTGTGCCGAGCGATCAGCGGGCAGCTTGCAGCCATCAGCAACAAACAATTTGTCACCAGGGGCATTGTAGGCTGGGCATCGTTCAGATAAGAGCTTGTAGTGAGTTGAGAGTAGAGCCACGCAGCGGCGGGTTGGCGCGCAGAGCCGCAGAGTTACGCAGAGACGATGGACGATGGTTTAACACAAAGGGCGCAAAGGCACTAAGATTTTTGGGCGCTGCGCGATGGATTTACCGCAGGGGACGCAGGGTAACGCAGGGGTTTTGTTCTTTTGGGGCTTCGCGACGATTTTGCCGCCGAGGGCACGAAGACACGGTCTCGATCGTGGTTTATTTTTCTGGCTGTCGGGAAAGGCGTTGGTTGTTCGCAGGTTGCGCGGATTTCGCGGGTTGTATTGTCTATAACAATGTGTGCCGGTGTCAGTGAGCGGAGCGGTTGGCTTAAGAAGAGGGTGGGAAAAGAATCGTTTCAGAAAAAAACGACTTGCCCGGAGGCTGGCTGGTGGGGTATATAGGAGCAGCCATACTTGGCTGGTTTTGACCCGCCAGAGGCACGCTGTGTGTCTGCTTCCTTTACGACGGATGGATTACAGCATATCGCTAAGAGTGTGGACGTCTGCTGCATCGAAGATTTGTGCGTCTGATCTAAAATGTGATGCGACCGCCTGCACATCTGATGCGTAAAGGACCACAGCGAGATCATTCTTCGCCCGGGAGCAGCAGACGTAGAATAGCCTGCGGGTGCGGTCATGAACTGTTTCCCTATTCTTTTGCTGATTTTCAACGTCGGTTTTTGATGGCGGCTTGAGTCCGAGAAGCTTATCGTAGGAAAATTGGGGATGTTTTCCTTCCTCATCATCCACCACAACAAGCACTCGCTCGAATTCTGCCCCTTTGATGCCCTGCTGAGTAGAATATGGAGACTCACCATTTATATAGGTGCAATAGCCACGGATTTGTCCTGCTGGGCATTTTAGAAACGCCTGCAACACTCTCTCCTCCTCTTCCTCAGGCCCATCGGGTGCATTGGTAAGCGGTTGCACTGCGGGAACTTGCATCCCAGCGGGCGTACCGTCGTTCACATACCGGCGCAAACGGTCATCCAGTCGGATTAGCTGCCCCCGGTCCGCAAGTTGTAGAACGTCTTTGACAGAATCGCCACCGTCGTTGGAGAAAGCCCTGGCCAACTTGGCGACGGACGACTTCAAATCTTCCAGCAGTGGCCCAATTGCTGTTGCGCCTCGTAGCTGTGCCTCATCGAGCCGGGGACAGTGCCGTCTTAAAGGATCGATGACATCGAATCGGCGTCCTGCTTTGAATGCAGTAGCAAGCGGCAAAAGATACTCCACAAAAGGTGTTAACGGCCACGCCGACATTTCAGAAAAGCCGGTCTTGAGGGAGTCAGGCGCGCCGTCATTGAAGGCGGCGTACAAGTCAGGAAATCCAAGCCTCTTCGCCGCCATGCGGTGCACGATTACGAGAATACGCATATCGCTGGCCTTCGATTCAGCGGTCCAGCAGCTATCGGAACAGGTCTTTGCCATCCAGGTGCGAACATTATTAAGGTTTTCTGATCTATGTTCGTCGGCGGGAAGGACGAATAGCTTTGCGGTGCCCGCGTCGTTTTTCCCCGTCCGGCCGAAGATCTGATTTAGGCCGTCAACGGGCTGGCGGATACTGTTGATCACGGAGAGCACTCTTTGGGAACAACGAAAGTTTTCCGGCTTGGTGACCTCCTTCCAGCCAGCTTCAGCGGGAATCCGGCCAATACCCGTCATGTAAATTTGCTGCATGGAATCGCCAAAAAATCCCAGGCAGAATGTGCCCGCGTGTTCTCCAGCAACGGCTTTAAGTGCTTTTACAACCTCTTCGAATGTGTCTTGGCTTTCATCCACGAGGAAGAACGGGTACTGCTGCGCCACTAGCGACCTGAGGAGAGGCTTTGTTTGGATCAGTTGAGGAACCATCTTAATGATGTCGTCATGCCCCAGAATTCCCTCCGAATAATTACTGCCAGTCTCGTACCGGAAGTATGGCACAGTGGTTACTGCATTCAACTGCTTCTCGAAGTGGGCGGTGTCGCTTGCGCTCTTGTCACGGGTTTTCTGCTGTACTCGGGGGCCGAAATCTTGCGCTGCCTGTTTAAGCTCGGCGAGCTTTTCATCAATGCGGCGGCGCACCCACGCAGCAATATCGGCTTGGAACGGTTTAGCTAGTGCCCATAGGAAACTATGAATCGTGGAAACGTGGAAAAGCGGATTGTGGCCTACGTCGCCGAATATTTCGCCAACTGCGATTTCAGTGTAGGTGATGCAGGCGACTCTTTGCTTCCGGTGCTGCATCTCAGCACCGTAGCGCTTCCCGATGTAATCGAGGGCTTTGATCAGAGAAGTTGTCTTCCCCGATCCGGCGCCGGCTACCATAACAAAGCACCGCCGCGAATCCAGGCTATTCCGCAATTCCCGGTCGGCATCCGTATCTGGGCTGTCGATTCGTCGTACCATCACTTATGCTCCGGTTGAGCCTCCGTCGGCGAAACTGCGGCCTCCAATGGCACCGCCGTAAGTGATTCCGCAAGCCAACGCAAGCCTTCTTCAATATAGTGCGGTACGGTCCATTCGCTCGGTTTCGCCGCCATCAGACCGAGCGCAAATTTTGTTTTATCAAGGCCACCGTGGTTTACTCGGGTGTAAATCTGCTTGGCCAGGTTATCAAGTGATGGAGCGGCACCATTGTCGCTGATGCGAAGCCCCAGCTCTCGTTGTGCCGCCTCTTGGCACCAGGCCAAATTGTCGTACGCAAAAGCTTCCTCGAACGTTCGGGCGGTTAGTGCTTTGCTTTCGCGGTTCCAAGTCGCGGTCCTGGCCGTCTGGTAGGCCACACGGACTTTCGCGGGTTCGGTTTCCGTCGGCGGCGGAGCCTTATCACCTTCGCTAGCCGAGAGAAGTTCGGCAATTAGCGTTTTTCTCGGAAGCCATTGGCGAAGAGTTTCGTTTGAGGTAACGGCATTTGGCGTATCAGCCGGGCATTTTCCCGTATCAGCATGCTCGCCGGCGCCGTCATTCGGTGGACAGATGCTGTCCAGATCGGTGACAATGAGCGTCGTAATACCCAAGAAATTAATCAGGTCGCGAAATTTGTGGGCAAACGCTCCACCCACCTCGAGGATAGTCAAGTAGCTCCCCTTCAATCTCCTCATTTCATCATTCCCCATTTTCTCAATCAGTAGTGGCATGACCAGCCGTTCCGAATTTCCTTCCACCAAAATAGCCGCGTCTGCGAAAAACAGATCGCAGTGGGTCAGCTTCATGTACTGTTGCAGGAACCTATGGGTTCCTGTCTCATCTTCATTGTCCATTTTTGAAAGATTAAGTACGTCAGAGTAGTTAGTTGGCAGTCCCCGGCTCACGCGACGGAAATAGCGGACAGGACGGAATCCGCTTTCGTGGACGACAGGGGGTGAATGAGTCGTGACCACCAGTTGGGTTTGGAACTGTGTGTCCGCATCACGCAGGAGGTCCATGATTTTCCGAATGAAAACCTGTTGCAGTTGCACGTGCAGATGGGCCTCTGGCTCCTCAATCATGACGAGGTGAAGGGGCGGGCGATCTTGCTCTTCGTCGGTCCATTTTGCATGGAAGCCCAATATCTCGATGACCATATAGATTAGATTTTTGAACCCCAATCCATTGTATTTTTCCGGCAAAGTCGGCCATGGGTCTTGCGGTGCAGTTCTGCCAGGATCGCGAAGGGAATAGTGCACACTTGCCTTGCCGACAAGGATGTTTTCCGGGTCGAAGAGAGATTTCACCACAAGATTGGGCTCGGCAAATCCAGGGTAGCCAAGGCTATCAAGCCTCTTGAGCGTTGGGGCAAAAACCGCCGCAAGATGCTTGTCGAGTTCCGCTTCGGAATTCCATAACGCCTGGAGCGATTGAATGTCGATAATAGGTTTTGCGGCGTTGCGCCGGTAAAATTCATTTAGCTGTTTGGACAATTCTTGGGCACTGGTGTCAGAAAGGTGCCGTTGGGCACTGATGAAATCCACTTTGACGAGAGAGTTGAGAATGCGTTTTCCTGATTCTGTGGAATCACCAAGCGGCGACGGCACATAATCTGTGGCTGGCTTGTAATTCTTGTCGAATCTGCTGTGGTCGAGCACGTAGTAAGACGTATCGTATTCCGTATGCAGGCGCCTTTCGAGGTAATCGGTAAATTTCTCCGGCCACGCGCGGTACACCATTTGGGTTTCACCCGTATTGCCCGCTGGTGCCTGCGGCCTCATTTTCTGGGCTTCACGGAATCGTTCAAGGAGTTCCTCCGCTGCTTTCGGCCGGAATTCGACGCGAAGCCCAAGCGGCGAGTCCTTCCAATCCAGACCGGGCAGAATTTTGATCGCGCGGTAGAGATCGTTCTCCTGCACGCTGAACCACACGTCCAGGCCGATTACGGGTAGCTCTGCTGGCAATCGCGTGCCGCGACCGACGTCGTCGAATAACCGCAGGCAGTCCGCGCTGAAGTCATAAAGCGAGAATCGCCCTGATCCAAGGAATATCCCGAAAATCTCAATGGCGGATGTCTTTCCACTGTTATTTGGACCAACGAATGTCGTTGCCTCCGGGTCGAACTCGATCTGGACATCTTTGAGGCGACGAAAATTTGTGATGCGAATGCGCGAGATATTCATGAAATAATCTCCTGCGTTTTGGTGGCATTGCCCGTTGGCGTCGTTGTGCCCTCCACGATGGCGATTTCTTCTTGCGTCAGGGCATACAATTGGTATACGAGTTGGTCATTTTCGCGCTCCAACACGCGGGTGTCGGCATCCGGATTTTCAGCCTTTGCCGCCATGATCCGGTCAGCCCGTGCGATAATCGGCTTCTGGGTGGCAGGCTCGTCAAGCGCGGCTCTTGGCAGCACGATCTGCCGAATGTAATAGTCGATCAAATGCATCGTTCTTATAGCACGGTTATAAACGAAGTTGTAGGCATACCAATTGGCAAACGTGGAATGAAAATAGGCCATAACAAACCTCGCATCGAGCCTTTGGTCCGAAATAATTATCTGCACGCATGTGTCGTTCAACAGCCGCCTTTCTCTGTCAAGAAACATTGCCATTACGATATGGGGCTGCGGGTTCTGAACGTGGGCGACAATTTCCTGAGCTATGAGCTTTTCAGCCGCGACGCCAGGTAAATGTTTGCTTGCGAGGTGGGAGGGAATATAGCGACCTACCGGTTTAAGGCCATAGCGGAAAATATCAATACCCTTGACGCATGGATAGCCGTCCTTGACCTCGAACGTCAGATGCTCAGTCAGGTTCGACAAGCCAATCTCCCCACGGATCGTGGCTGGCGCATCAGCAAGAGCGCCTTTAGCGATTTTTTGAAGCAGCGACTTAGGATATAAGCCCCTGTATATCTGAGCATTCCGGAGATCCTGCGTAAAAATATCTGCCTGGTCGAAGGTACCGAATACCTGGACGACGGCACTATCGCTGTTGAGCCGGCCGACCGCAATCTTATTAGTTGGCCCCGCGGCGGATTTCCGAATCGAGAATGATGCCTGCTCTAGCAATACATTCTCAAACGCCTTGCTTGCGTCCATCAGGAACCCGAGCGAGTGTTTCAACCAGAGCTTCCGAACATTGCCCCATGACTCACCATACAGCGATTTTTTCGGGATGATAAAGGTCAGGATCCCATCGGGCCGGACAAGCTCGGCGGTTGAAAGGATTATGAAGAGCTCCGCAACGTCACCGGTGGGGAATTGGATGCCCCGGACCTTTCTAAAATAACTCTTTTCGTCTGCGGCCAGAACAGTTCGAAAACCATAGGGCGGGTTACCGATCACCACGTCGAAACCGTGCCGGGTGCGGAATACCTCTGAGAAGGCGATACCGAGATCGAAGACTTTGCCTTTTTGCGTGATATCGTTGATAAGTCGTTCGATCTTTTCTCTTAATTCCGCCCTGCGACCGTGGTCAGCCTCATCGAACACCACTGACCGCAGTTCCTCGAGCTCGTCCAGTCGGTTGGCGTTGAAGAGGCGATCCATGTGGTCCAGGCCCAACAGAGAATTTCCGGTGACTACCCTGTAATCAAGGTTGGGTAGCGGCTTAATCTGCTTTACATCTTCTTCGTCCACTACCAGCGAAAGCCATAGTCGCAATTTGGCGATTTCCACCGCACCGGGATCAATATCTACACCATAAAGGCAGCTTTGGATGGCATGGCGCTTGAATTGGTAGACGGACCGTTCACGGGCATCCTTGATATACGGTGTCAGAGCGGACCGAGCGCGAACGATTTCGTGCATCATACCGACCGGGAAAGCGCCTGAGCCAATGGCGGGGTCGCAGACGGTGATGGCGGCGAGTTTTTCGTCCAGCAGCCGGGCGTTGTCCTTGATGGCTGCGGGCATTTCAATGCCATGATTGGCGGTGACTGTATCGTAGTCCGCGATGCGGTCTCCGTGGTGGATGAATTCCTCGATGTCGGCACGGGGGATTATGGGGTTTTCGGTATTTGCGGCGGTATCGAGGTAATTGATCAGGCTTTCCTGGCACATGTAGTGGACGATTTCGCGTGGGGTGTAAAACGAGCCTTTGGATTTGCGTTCGGCGACCCCGAGTAAATTCTCAAAAACTTTGCCGAGCATTTCGGGATCAATGGCGACTTCTTTTTCGAGTGGTTCGGCTTCATTGACGGTGAAATTGTAACGGTCGAACACATCTAAGATGCCGGTGCCGGTGACGCCTTCTTCTACCGGATCGCTGTTGGAAAACAGGCGGTTGGGCAAAGAGATTTCAGTTTTACGCCAATTGTAGTTGTTGAGCGGCTCAAAGAGCCCGCCATTGAGGAATGGGATGCGACAGCCAAAGTGCTGGCAAAACGCCTCGTGACCACGATCGGTGGCGAGGGTGTCATAAAAGAGTGGCTCAAGCGTGTCGTTAAAAAAGTTGTTGCGCCGGCCGTAGTCGCCATTGGCAAGTTTGCGAAGAAAATCGTGCGGGCCGGTGCCCCATGGTTGCCCTTTGGCGACGCCGAGCCAGCCCTTTTTCTGGAGGAAGTAGAGAAATACAATTTGGCCCATGAGCTTTTTTGCAAAGTCGGCGGTATTGACTTTGCGGGCGGTGAATTCAGCACTAAGAGTACTATCCTTTTTAGCCAAGTCGTCCAGTGCTTCCTTGACTTCAAGAAAAAGCTCTTTGTAACGCTCAAAAAACTCTTTAGTCACGGCCTCTACGCTGAAGGCATCTTCAATGGCCGATAGCGATGGATCAGATTGGGTGTTTTGCAGAAGATCGAGGAACCGGGCTTGAGCGGTGTGGCAGCTTTCGCCGGGGCCGACAATATAAGAAAACCGCCGGGCGGGGGTAAGGCGCTCTTCAATTGCGATATTGCCTGAGGGGCTTTCGGCGGCGGCATATTCCATTTTGACGTAGGAGAAGCGCCAGGCGTTATTTTCGGAAGGGGACACAAAAGCGACCAGGGCAGCATTCTTGCGATCGGCGGCAAGATAATCGGCCACGAAGTTACGGATTGCTGTTCGCGTGCGACTTAGCTTAGATTGGTTTGTGAGCCGAACAAAGAGGATATCAACTCTACTACCATCTGGGGAATAATAAGTAGCGAGCCGTTGCGACAGATCGACATGGGGTTTGTAGGCGTCTTTAATGCGCCGCACATTGCAGGAAGTCGTATCGGACTCATCAAGATGGTTGAGGAGATTTCGGATGAAGAAAAGAAACTGGTTCTTATCAAACGCCTGGGTGAAGGTATCTTTGACGAGCTTGCGGGCTTGGTCTTGGTTCATGATGACTCCAAGATAATGGAAGAAAGAATAACCTTATATGGGCTGGGGGTGCTGGCGGCACCGGCGATTACAAAGTCGAGTGTACCCGTTGAGATTGTGCTCATTTCCTCCCGCCCCCGCGTGCGACAACTGATCTGACTTCCAACGCCCTTCGGGTGCGATCCATTTCATTGGCCAGGGTGGCTTCATCGGGCAATTTCATTTTGTATTCGGCTGCGATAACTTTGTTGGGCAGGTTCTCCAGGGCGTAATGGACGACGGCGGCATCTTTCTGCGCACAGAGGATCAGCCCGACCGGTGGATTCTCGCCGGGTTTGGTCCAGTATTCGGCGGCGTAATTAAGATACAGGTGCATCTGGCCAGCATCGGCATGCGTAAATTTTCCCGTCTTGAGATCAATGACGACCAGGCATTTGAGGCGACGGTGGAAGAACAGCAGATCCACGCGAAACCATTGGTCGCCGATCCGTATTCGCCGCTGCCGACCAAGGAAAGCAAAATCATCGCCGAGTTCCAGGAGAAACGATTCCAGGTGGAGGATGAGGGCCTCTTCCAATTGGGTTTCGGAATATTCGTCCTTGAGGTGAAGGAATTCGAGAACAAAAGGGTCTTTGATTTCCTCTTCCGGTGTGACTGTGTCACCGGCGGTTGGCTTATGGCCTTTGGTAAGCATGGCGGCCTTGTTTTTTGAAAGGGCGGCACGTTCGTAATAAAGAGAATCTATTTGCCGGTCGAGCTGGCGGATAGACCATCCGCCCCGGAGGGCCTGAGTCTCATAGAATTTTCGAGCCGATTCATTTTTGACCGCCAGTAGCCGGACATAATGGGTCCAAGCAAGTGGGAACCGTGGCGATTGAAATTGTGCAATCGGTGATTGCACAATTGGGGTACCGGGTGCGGAGGACAATTCCGCCTTTACTGACAATTGTGCAGACGGTGTCTGCACAATTGCCGGGTATGCCAAGTAGAACGCCCGCATCTGATAGACCGCTCGCCGGGAGAAGCCTCGACCGTAACGCGCAGAAAGATCCACGGAAAGCCGATCCATGAGGTATTCGCCATAATCGGCCCGCGATTCACCACCCTGCTCCCATTGCACAATTCGGCGGCCAATTTCCCAGTACGTTGCCGTAATAAAGGAATTAACGGCCCGCGCGGCACCACGCCGGGCTGATTCAAGCAGGTTGACAACCTCAGCCAGGATCGAGTCATAGCCGACAATATTGGATTGCAATTTGGCTAACTGGCCGCGCTTTTTGATCAAGACGCATCCCCTTCCACGCCCTTTACCGGCAAGGCTATATTGCATTCGGCCATTGATGATACCTCGTTGTGAAGGCCGTACACATTCCCGTACCGTCCCGGCACACCGGGAACTCGCATGCTTCCATTGTGTTTCCGAGCAGGCAAGATGCCTGCGGTACAACGGATTTCACCGCCGGTCCGCCCCGTCGAGAAGCGTGCGGCGGATAATACTCCATTGACGTATTGGCTGTTGTAAACCAATGCCATGGATTGTTCCATCGTTTTAAGCAGATGGCCGATAAACTACAGAAATCGGATGGCGCCGAATTTTCGCATGAAGGCTTCCGTGATCCCGATCTATCGGGAGTGCGAGCCTGATCTTGGTTCATGGGGCCTCCGGCAAGAATGAGGAAAGAATCACCTCGCGAAGTTTGGGCTTTTTGGATGATTCCTGGGCACGGGCGGGCTGCAAAAGACTGGCGGGTAGGCCGGTGCGCAGAACGCTTAACACCATCAGAGGCTCCGAGACCTTTTTAAGCAATTCAACCAGTTGCTTTGCGATGATTTTCGGCAGCGCTCCATCATCCAGCAATTGAATGACCTGTTTGATGAAAGCTTCATCATCATCGGTGTAACCCTGAAAATCGCGAATATCCCGAGCGGTAAGCCGCTTGAGAATGTATGCAGCATTGTTGCCACCACCGGGCTTGGTGGATTGGGCGGCAGTGCCGTCGTCAGTCGCTTCTCTAAAGGCCGCCATATTTTTATCAAGCAAGTCGTAGAAATTGCCGGTGATCGGCTGCAGTGGCTCTGCCGTGTCGGCCGGCTTGAGCACGCGCGCTGCAGCCATGAAATCAAGCTCAGCGGCGGGCGAACTGCCGTGGGTGCAGATATAGAACTTATCAAGCCGGCCCTGACGAAGGTAGGTCAGAAGCGCAGGCAGGCCCGGCACAACCGGATGAACGCCTTGGCTGATAAGCCGCGTTGAACGTGCCTTTTTGGGCAGCTGCTTTATGCGGGCAAAGAGGTCCGGCTGTTTATCGCGAACCTCGCGGATTTCGGTAAGGTATTTAAGCTCGGTCTCTTCCTCTTCGGCCTCGCCGGTGATGGTGACCTTGGAATTGAGCCGATCGAAGAGGTCATGGGATTTAATTTCTTCACCATCCGTGAGCAGGCGGGCATCGGTGCCGAGCATTTCGATAAAGGCGTGGATTTTGGCTTCGGCTGCCTCCTTTAGCTTAATCAGGTCGTTGCCCTCATCGGTGGGAAAAAAGTTATAGGTATGGATGGATTTAAATTTGGTTCCCACGCGGTTGACGCGGCCTACGCGCTGGATTAGGCGGGTCGGGTTCCAGGGAATGTCGTAATTGATAACAACGTTAGAGCGGTGCAGATTGACGCCTTCGGAAAGTACCTCGGTCGCAACGAGGATGCGGTAATCGTCCCTGGGATGAAAGGCGCGGGCGTCGAAATTGGCCGTGACCTGCCGATAGACGGCTTCGTCGGAGTCGCTGCTGGATACGAGAACATTTTTCTCAACTTCGGCGGCGATTCTGCCGCCGAGGTATTCGGCCGTTTCTCTCGATTCGGTGAAGATAATGAGTTTGCCTTGTTTAAGCTGCTTTTCAGTAAGGAGGATTTCACGAAACGAATCCCATTTGGGGTCGCGTTTGATGGCGCGCCATTGGGTGCGAACGGAATTTAGAATTTCAAGATCGCCTTCGAGGTCGGTGATGAAACCTGGGCCAAAATCGCGAGCGTCGAGCCTTTCGGCTTTTTCATCATCGAGCAATTTCTGGATGGAATCTTGATCGCCTATATCGAGCAGGTCGAAAATCTTACCGGTGTACTCTTTGCTTATAAATACATTGCCCTTATGGAATTCGGCGATGACGCGCTCGTAGGTTTTAATAAAGCGGTCGAGCGTAAGGTGAAATGCGTGGAAGCTGCTCTCCAGGCGCTTCACCATAAGAATTTTCATGAAACTTGCGAGATTCACCTGCCCCTGTGATTGCTGGGCGGCGCTGGGACCTTGGTAGTAAGTCAGCTGCTTGTAGCGGGCATACTTGAAATTGCGGGTCAGCGTGCGTATGGTCGAGGTGAGAACGCGGCTTTCTTCCGGGTTAAGTGTGTAAAATAACGGTTTGGGGTCAACTACCTCAGGGAAGGTGAGGCCCTGCGCCCGGAGATCATCGCCATAATACTTTATCACTTCGGTGCGGGTGCGGCGGATCATCAGGTATTTCAAAACGTTTTCGCGTATGGCTTTGGCATTGGCCTGGACAACACGGAAGTATTGTTCGCGATGGATGCGGCGATCGAGGCCGCGGAGATTTTTCTGGAGTTTGGCAAAAAACGCCGCCAGGTTGCGGACATTGGGGATGGTGCTGTTGGCGCCGTTCTGGAATAGCTTGATCTGGCTGAGGATATCGGCGGGCGAATTATTCAACGGTGTGGCCGAGACCAAGATGATGCGTTTGTAACGACAAATTTGTGCAAGATTGGCATAAGTCTGGTTGTCTTCGTTGCGGAAGCGGTGCGATTCATCAATGAACACGTTTTTGTAGCTCGAGACGCCGCGCTGTACGAGAGCTTCGAGCGTTCCAATAGATTCAAAATCGGTATGGTGAGGCACACTGAACTGCCGGAAGACGTTGCGCCATGAACCTGAATTGTCGGCATCTATGAGGTGCGGCGGTGCAAGTACCAAAGACGGGCCGCTGAGCTGCCGGGCGAGCATGGCGGCCATATAGGTTTTGCCGAGGCCGACAACATCAGAGAGAAATACGCCACCGTATTCTTCAAGAATTCTTTTGGCAGTGAGGACGGCTTCTTCCTGATATTTGAGTTTTTTGAAACCATCCGGGACATAAAAATCATCCAACTGCGCTGGGCGGCTGAGTTCGCCTTGGAAGTATTCATAGAGAAACTTCAGATAGAGTTCGTAGGGGGTGAAATGCGCATAGGGCGATTTCTGGAGGATGGCATCTTGGCAAGGCTTGGATACGTCAACGGCGCCGGCCCAGAGTTCGTTAAATTTACCATAGGCAAAATCATAGTCGGAGCGGTTTTTGAGTTCGACGTTGAATTCGAGATTATCTTGAAGGCCGGATTGCGTTAGATTGCTGGAACCGGTAATGACACGGCCCATATCACGATCGCCATCATGGAATGTCATAATATAGACTTTGGCATGAAGGTCTTCGGAGGGGTGGGCTTTAATTTCGAGCTTATCGGATTTGATCCATTCGACAAATTTATTGGCGCTATCCTCGACCTCGACCTTGTAAGGAGCATTTTGAAGTTCGGTGAGCATTTCGGCCGGCAGACGTTCCTGCGCCACGGCATGGGAAAAGAGCGACAAACTTGATTGGGAATGTGCTTCTTGTATACGATCCCAAACGTCGCGATCGGTGCGCAAACCGACGAGGATGCGAACTTTCTCGACCTTTTCAAGCGATGGATAGAGCTTGTGGAAACCGCTGATATAGAAATAGCCGACAAGGCAATCGAATTGGCGGGTATCGGTAACGAGCAGTTTAGCAAAGCGGTCCCGCAGGGTTTTGCCGGGTTCGTTGGTGATGAAAGTGATATCGGATGACATGATGGGAAGTTTAACCGTGATGGGGCGAGACTGACAAGGAGCGGCGTGGCGATTTCTCCGGGCGGCGAGCAAAATCGTTCGTAGGGGCATAAATTCAAGGTGGCAACATGCCTTGCAGGCAGTAAAAGTGGCTGGGGATCCCGATACATCGGGACGCTCCCAGGGCCGGCGTATTGGGGGCGCCGCGGTGTGGGCTCGCGCGGCTAAACGGGGTGGGGGCGGATGAGATTCCCGATCGTGGGCATCGTGGGCATCGTGCCATATCGAGATTTCGGCTTGCGTACCTCAACAGGTTAAAAGCAGCAAAGTAGAACATATTGCGAGCGCTGCGCACACAACGCAAGGGGCTGTACCACGAGAGCGGGTTGTTGTTGGACAGTGGCGAAAATGCCTGCGCCATATTTGGACATGTTACTTCTTGACGGCCCCTTGGCTTTTGGCAGAAACTGTCGCAGGCCGCCCCCAAAAAGTGTGCCCAGGTCAAAACCGTGAATTTAAGGCTGCTATGGTGTATAATAAACAAATGGCGCAAACTGAATCATGGGTTCCCGGCATCAGGTTGTCGGGGGATATATGGACCGACCGGGCAGAGTTGCGATTTGCTTTTTCGCGCTCGAGCGGCCCGGGTGGCCAAAATGTAAACAAAGTCAATTCGAAGACGGAGCTGCGCATTCGGCCTGAGGTGATTCATGGCCTTTCGGATGCGGCGCGGCAGCGGTTGCGGGTGATTGCGGGGCGGCGGATTAACAGCGCGGGCGAAATATTGATTGTCAGCGAGCTGGCTCGCACGCAGGAAGCCAATCGGGCGGAATGCCTTAAGCGGCTCAAAACGCTTATAGGCGAGGCGCTGGTGGTGCCAAAAATACGCCGACGCTCCAAGCCCACGCGCGCCGCCAAGGAACGTCGCCTTGCGGGCAAAAAACACCGTGGCGAAACCAAACGCTTGCGTACCAATCGGTTTGAATAAAAACTGTTCTCGCCCGCCATCTAGATCGGGCATCAGGCTAAATTCACCTTCGTTATAACCGTTAGCCGTTGGTTCTTGCAGGCGGGCCACTGGGCGACTCTGCAACCAAATGGTCAACTCTGCAAGCGGTTGGTAATCATGTAACCTCGTGGCTCGCCAATGCAGATGGTACGTAGCCACCGGTCGCAAGGACCTTTGCCGCGTAGACTCTCCTCGGCCTGCCGTTTAACATACCGGCGTTTTGTTGCGCGTAGCGACTAAGAGTGGAACGTCTCATGTTAAAATATCGGCTGATGCTAGGCGTTACCTTCGGCATCGCGCTTTTGGTAATGTTCTATTTTGATCAGTCGCTGAGCCGCGGCTGGCCGGCGCGAACGTGGTCGTTTCCGCCCGGCATGCTGATGGCCATTACGTTGTCGCTGTTTATTCCCTTTGCCGTAAGAGAGATGCAGCAACTGCTGGGGCGCGAGCATGTTCGCATTTCGATGCGGGTGTGCATCGCGGGTTCTCTGCTGTGCATGTTGTGGCCCTGGCTTGAGATATTATCTGAAATGCTCCTGACGCACTCCCGGGGCGTTAATCCGCTGGCCATCACCATCGCAAGCTGGTTTCATACGGTTAAGCCGCACTATCTGGTGCCGACGGTTCTCGCCGGCGCCATGTTTGGCGCATTTGCCATGCACAGTCGCGATGAAAAAATAGAGGGAGCGATGGCCTCGGCTGGCGGGTCGCTGTTGGCAATTGTGTATTTGGGGGTGTTGCCAAGCTTTTTTTTGCCGATCCGCTTAACGCATTCCGCCGGCATGGTGGTATCGGTGCTGTTGATGGTAAAAAGCGCCGATATTGGAGCCTATGCGGTGGGGCGGCTGATAGGTCGCCATAAGCTTATTGCCTGGCTTTCACCCGGTAAAACAGTGGAGGGTTTTTTTGGGGGACTGCTGCTGGCGGCGGGGGTGGGTGGGGTGCTTACGCATTATTCGTCGGAGTTCTGCTGGTGGCAGGGTGCGCTGGCAGGCGTCGTGCTCGGCGCGGTTGGGCAACTGGGCGACCTGCTCGAGAGCCTGCTCAAACGCGATGCAGGCGTTAAAGATTCGGGTCAGATGCCCGGCTTTGGCGGCATTTTAGACTTGATAGATTCGCCTCTGCTGGCGGCTCCGGTCGCCTACTGGATGCTAAAGCTCGTGCATGGCTGAGGTGGTATTCGACCGGGTCGTCCGTTGGGCTTTTCCGCCCGTTGTGCTCTTACAGGACTGTGTTGTGGGCTGAGTGCACAATCAGGCTCGAATGGCTGGCGGAGCGGTTGTAGGGGGCGGCAGGTGGCCAAAGCGGGTAATTTTCTTTTGACAGGCGCATGGGCTGGTCTATAATCCACGCTTGCTAAGAGGGAAGTTGCGTTATCCGCTTGGGTGGTGGATGGCGCGAGGGCGGAGCGACATTGTGGGCCACCAACGGCGCTCCAAGCCACAGGAGCAAAAAAGGCGGTTGGTGCTGGTCGGGGGCGGCGGACAGAATCATTCTATCCTTGCCGTAAACCCCATATCCTTTACTCTCTTGCTGGAGGCTTGTATGCAGGCAATGCGGCACGGTTCTCAACAACGGCAGTGGCATCGTCGGGCGCTCTGGGCGGCTACGGTTGGCGTACTTGCCGGCACGGCGGTACTTCCACTGGCATTGCAGGCCCAAGTGGCCACCAGCAATTCTGTTCCGGCACTGCAAACCGGCGCCCCGCCGGAAACACCGGCGCAGCAATTGGCCGACAAGGCTGATTTGTTTATGCACTATTCGCTGATGGGCGATCAAAAGCTCGCCGGCGATTTTGGTCTGGCAATTCTTAACGCCAGCCCGACGCCGGTACAGGCGCTGCATGCGTTTGAAAGCGCCGCCAATGGGCGCAACATAGGTGAAATACTGCTGCGCAACGAGCAGAATCATTCGCTGCGGGCGGTATCGCTCAAAATTGCCAAGCTTCTGGAGAAGGGGCATATTATTCTGGCCCGCAACCCTGATCGCATTCGCACAGCGATTGCCCACATGGGTGACAGTCCGCGGGCGTATGTGGTGTCGCGGCATCGCCTGGCTGCCGCCGGCGAATTCGCCATGCCCTTTTTCATGGAAGACTTGAATAATCCTTCGGATAGCGCGCTGTACCCAACCATCATTCAAATGATGAACAACCTCGGTAAGCCGCTGCTCAATCCCATGGTTCAGGCGATCAACACGCCTAACGAGGCACAGCGCATACAGCTTATTAACGTTTTGGGTAACATCGGCTATCGCCAGGCGCTGCCTTACCTTAAGCAAATTGCCGAAAGCGCCGGCCACGATGCGCAACTTCGCTCTGCGGCGGAGATGGCCATGGCCAAAATCGCCGGTCCTTCTGAAATCAAGATGCCCGCGTCGAAACTGTTTGTGCAGTTGGCGTGGGAGTATTTCACCAATGCTCCATCGGTGGCGGCCAATCATCCGGCGGAAGCCACGAATCCGGTGTGGTACTACGACAGCGGCCTGCATAATGTGGTTGGCGTGCCCGTTCCCACCGCTATCTGGTCTGACGTGATGACCATGCGGGCCTGCGAAGCGGCCTTGCAATTGGATCATACCAATGCCCGGGCGATCAGCCTGTGGCTTGCCGCGGACCTGCGTCGCGAGGTTGATTTGCCTGCGGGAGCCAGCGATCCGACGCACCCGGCAGGCACGCCTGACGCACATTATTATGCGGTTGCCGCCGGTCCGGTTTATCTCAACCCGGTATTGCAAATTGCCCTGGCCCAGCACGACAGCCCTCTTATTCTTAAAACCATTGCCGCCCTGCAGGCCACCGGCGGAGTTGCCGGCTTGGTCGGCAAGGGCGAAGGTCAAACGCCGCTGATGGCTGCGTTGGCCTACCCAGACACCCAGGTTCGCTTTGCCGCAGCCAGTGCGTTGGCGATGGCCAATCCTGAAATGAAGTTTGACGGGGCGTACCGCGTTACGCCGGTGCTTGGTGAGGCGGTGGCCCAAACGGCCAAACCCGCAGCTATTTTGGTGGATCCAAATCCGCAGAACCGGAACCGCATCAAGGCGTTTTTACGCGATCATTACACGGTTTACGATGCGGCACATTTGTCTTCAGCCGTGGCATTGGCCCGGCGAGCGCCGTATGTAGGGTTGGTTGTGGTGCCTGGTGGAATGTCGGCTGATCATCTGATTCAGCTCGCGTCCACCGATTTTCGTCTGGCTTACGCACCGGTGCTGGTAACCGGCGACGCGGTAGATTTATCCAAACTTGCCCTTCGCTATGTAGGGCAGGTGGAGTTTGCGCCGGTTGCCAAAACCGGCAACGCCGGTGACTTTGACACGGCGCTGGGCAAAATTATGAATCGCCTGGGTATCAGTCCAGTTTCAGCGGATCAAGCCAAGGCGTTTTCGCTTGAGGCCTGTTCGCTGCTTAAGAGCATTGCCGTCAACCGTGGCAGCATTTACGACATTAATACTGCAATTCCCGCCTTGGTGCAGGGCATCGGCAACAGCGATGCCAGCGTAGTAATAGCGTCTGCCGGAGTGCTGGGACAGGTTCGCAACCCCGAGGCGCAGCTTGCGTTGGCCAAGGCTGCTTTGATGGATTCGTCTGCGCCGGCGGCAACGCGTGAGGCGCTGTTCCTGAGCCTTGCCGCTTCGGCCCGTAACGTTGGTGATCACCTGAGTTCCGGCTCGATTGACAGGCTTATTCACGTTGCCGCCAGCGAGCCAGACCTTGCGGTTCGCAGTGCCGCCGCTACCGCCCTGGGTGCCTTGAATGTGCCGAGCAATCAGGCTTCGGAACTTATTCGTTCGCAGATTCACTAGGTGAACGAATCGCCGCGATGCATCGCGGCGGCGAAGTAGCGATTGGCTGATAGCGATGCGAAAATTGCCTCGCGCGGAAAATGCTATCATCAGCGCCTTGCAATTGGAACAAAGTCCGCATACCTTTTGTCCCGGCATCATGGTTCGCTTGGGGCATCTCACCCATTCCCCGGCCATTCATGGAGTGTTGATCTTACGTTGACTTTTCTTTAGCCATGGGCAATTGTGTTGATTGTGCGATGGTTGATCAGCGTGAGGCCATGCTGCCTTGGGGCCGCTTTATCTTCGTTCGAGGTCTAACATGAGTGCATTTACCAACGGTAGGTCATTGTTTGGCGGTATCGTATTTGGCCAAAGGCGCCCGGAATCGCTTTGGGTATGGCTGTTTGCCATTCTCAGCGCCCTGCTGCTCATTTGCCCTGCATCGGTTCGGGCGGACCTGCACCTTAAGGCGGGTGGTAATCATGTGCAGCTTGGAGTTGCCGCACCCGATTGTTTTCGGCTGGGCTTGGCCGCCACTGGCTCGGCTGATCAGCGAAAGACAATTTTTTTAGCCCCGCAGCGCCGCACGGCGGCCATGCGGTGGACCGCCGTTCGTGATGGCGCGGCAATCGGCATTAAAACATCCTTTGGCGAGCTGATGGTAAGCAAGACTACCGGCGAGGCTGCTCTGCTCAATGCTGCCGGCAAGGTGTTGGTGAACCCTATTGCGCTGGTTAACGACAATGGTATCAAGCTAACGCTTGGCATGAAATCAAACGAGCGGCTCTATGGCAGCGGAAGCAACCAGTCTCAATTGTCGCTGGATCCACAAAACGTCAATACGTATGTTGGCAATGGCGACGCATACATTCCGTTTTATTGGTCCACCGCCGGTTATGCCGTAATGGTTGTAGGCAGCAACGATTTGCAGCAACCCAACCGTCACGCAAGTCCCGGCTCCGGTCAGGTCGTGTGGGATCATTTTCCCGGTAAATCGGTGGATGTTTACCTGATGCCGGCCAAGACTATGGCTGCCGCGCTGCGTGCATATACCCGTCTGACGGGTCGCCCGCTGGTTCCGCCGGAATGGGCGTTTGGCTACTTACAAAGCCGCTGGGGCTGGAAGAATGCCGCCTATGTTCGTAAAACGCTGGCACACTTTCGGCGCGACAAGCTGCCGGTGCATGCATTTATTTTTGATTTTGAATGGTACACCCCAACCCCCGACTACACTTTGCCGGTGAACGGTTTGCCTGACTATCACGATTTTCAGTTTAATCCGCTGTTATGGGGCAATGTGCCGCGGCAAGTGCGGTACTTCGAAAAAAATAAAATTCACTGGATCGGTATTCGCAAGCCCCGCCTTGGCAGCAGCAGGAATCTGGCGATGGCCCGCGCCCGCGGTTGGATGCTCGTGCCCGGTAGTACTGATCCGGTAAGTGCCCGCGATCTTAACTATGCCCTGCCCGCGGTACGTCGCTGGTGGTTCAGCCACAACGCCAAGTTCATTCGCGCTGGCATGGCGGGCTGGTGGAATGACGAAGGCGAAGCCACCTACACTCTGTACTACTACTGGAATCTTGCGGAATACGATGGCCTGCGCGATTTGCGGCCCAGCATGCGGCAGTTCAGCATTAACCGGGCGTTCTGCCCCGGCGTAGCCCGCCTTGGCGCAGCCGTATGGACGGGCGACACTTCCGCCGACTACAAAACCTTGCGCCAACAGCCCTCACACATTCTAAATTACTCGCTGGCCGGCATGCCGTGGGGTTGCTGCGACCTTGGCGGGTTTAGCGGCAATCCATCGTCTACGCTTATGACCCGCTTTTTGGAGGCGGGCGTTTTCTTCCCGATTATGCGCAGCCACTCCAACCTTACCAACACGCCTCACTTTCCGTGGCGGTTTGGGCCGGATGCTGAAACCGCCATGCGTAAAGCGCTGGACCTGCGCTATCGGCTGGTGCCCATGCTGTACAGCCTGGCCCACCGCGCCTACGACACGGGCACGCCCATCATGCGGCCCATGTTTATGGAGTTTCCGGATGATCCGTCACTTGCCGACATGACCAGCCAATGGATGATTGGCAGCGGC
>JABEVB010000131.1 GCA_013044165.1 Phycisphaerales bacterium | reverse complement strand
TCCGAGGCATATTCGAAAATACGGCGAGGAGCGAGAACGCAGCAGACGGCCGCCCTGGGCCGCAAGACGATCCCGCCGGAGTTTTCAAACAGGCTCTTAACCCCCGTATGGCCGGCCTCGCAACAGAATGAATATCGCGTTACAGCCATTGATAATAAGCTCGCCGTCCGTTGGCATTTCCCTTAAGAAACCAAAGCACCGGGTCGAAGGGAATTCGCCTATACAAGCGATAATACTCATGAATCCAATGCTTGAGCTTGCCCACAAGGCATATATGCCAATAAGCATTGCGTGGAGTATAAATACACGCAGGCAGCCGTAACTGCCGCAAGGTACACCGGGGGCATATCACATGGGTAAAGCCACAGCCAAGACTCAAGACGTCGCAGCACCTGTGTATGTACTGGTAGGCGAAGACCTGATATTGCGCCGCGAAAAGCTCGCAAAGCTTCGGGCGGACTTTTTGGGTGACGATCAGGACTCCATCGGCTTTGTGTCGCTTGGCGCCAATGTTGCCATGCGAGACATTCTCGACGAATGCCGCACCATCGGAATGTTTTCGCCGCGCAAGCTTGTGCTGGTGGACCCCGCTGACGCACTATTTGCCACGCGCGGCGACGAGTCAGAAGAACATGAGCAAGACGAGGCTTCCGGGGAGGCTGGTGGGGCCGGTCTTAATCGCAATCTGTTGGAGCGCTATCTTGATGCCCCCTGTGCAACGGCGCTGCTGGTGCTGGCCTGCCAGACCTGGAATAAATCAACCCGTCTTCACAAACGACTCGCCGCCAGCAAATGTGTTGAATTTTTGGAGGGCCTGACGCCGGCAAGCGCCAGCGCCTGGCTGGTGCGCCGTGCCAAGGCTGAATACTCCAAGGAACTTCCCTTACAGGTTGCCAACCGTCTGATCGAGCTTGTCGGGCCTGATCGCAGCCGCCTCGACAGCGAATTGGCCAAACTCGCTCTCTACTGTCTTAATGAGCCTGCCATCAGCGCTGCAGCCGTGGAAACACTCACCGGCTTTTCTCATGAACAGCAGATTTGGGACATGATTGCCGCCCTGGGCGCCGGCGACGCAAAATCCGCTCTGCAACTCCATGAAGCACTGTGGCAGGCAGATAAAAAAATCGGCTTTACCATTGTAGGTGCCGTTTTCTATTGGCTTAATCAGGTTATGCGAGCTATCGAATTGCTCGAAAAACGCATGAGCGATGCTGAAATCAGCAGCGAGTTAAAGCTCTGGCCTCAGCAGCGAGCGGCCAACGTTCTCCAGTTAGCTCGCCGCTGGCAATTCAGCGGCGCTCGCCGCGCCAGTCAGTTATTGTTGCAGGCAGATCTGGCGCCCAAAACCGGTCTGGGCGAAATGCAGCCTTGCATGGAGCGATTCATCATTCAGGTTTGCGCAATCTGAATAATCTTGGCCATCAGTGGAAATTATTGCTGCGCCGCCGCGCCAGCAGACGGGCGGGCCATTCAACCGGTAGATCGCTCTGCACAATGCGCTCATCAACCGCGAGATTGAACTTCCTGCAGAGAGCTTCAGCCGCAAGGTAGCCACTGCGAACAGCGCCTTCCATCGTCGCGGGCCAACCAGTGCGCGTATAGTCGCCGGCCAAAAACATATTTGCGACACCGCCTGCGGGCGGCCCTTGCTGTGGTCGTAGCGCATCGGCTCCGGGCTTGGGTGAAAAAGTTGCGCGTTTTTCGATGACAATGACGCCGCGCAACAGTTTCGCATCCCGCGCCACGGGAAAAAGCCCTCGAACTTGCCGCTCAAATCGCTCCATCGCAACAGGTTTTGGCACATCCACCCAATCGCGCGATGCACTTATAACTCCATGCAGCATCGAGCCGATGGCATCTTTGCGAAACAACCATTGCAACGGTCCCTCCAAAAGCGCCGCGTGGCTGAGTTTCATCACCGGCCGGTCAAACCACAAGTGCACGCCTAAAATCGGCACACTCTCCAACGCGGCAAGGCCTGCAAAGCGATGGTCACGCGCCTTAATCTCATCGGACACCCAACGCTGCACCGCATGATGATTGGCTGCCAAGACAACAGCATCCGCGGCGATCATTGATCCATCCGTTAATTTTACGCCCTGCACGAGGCCAGAATTAAAAATAATCTCCGCCACGCGGGTGGCGCAGCGTACATCCTTGCAGGGTATGTGCTTATACAACTCCTCCAGCGGACAGGCGGGCAACCCTACAATGTAACCGTTCCGGTTGAAGAGCATCGCATCCTGAAAAACCTGAATGGCATATTTGGCGCTGGCATCGTTTGTTTGCTCATTTAGCGCTCCCACCAGCACCGGATCGTAAAATCGCTGCACGACGCGCTGAGGCTGTTTGTGTTCCCGCAGCCACTCGCCGAAGGCTACATTCTCAAGTTGTTCTCGTCCGGACTTGCCGAGCCGCAGCATCGCCAACATGGCTCGGTTAATTGCAAAGCGATGCCGCAGACTAAGCGCTCCGAATCCCAGCATGGCCGGAGCAAGGTGTACCGGCGCAGGCAGCCGGCCTGTACCGGCAAGGCTATGGCGCACGCCGCACTCATCGAGAAACTGCACCACCCGTTCAAAACGGATGCTATCGCCAGCGCCCATCCGCCGGTATAGATCAAGCAGGTTGGTACAGCAACCCAACAGTACATGCTGGCAGTTGTCCAATAGTTCGCCCGTCTCGCCATCCTCAAACGAACTAGCCCGTCCACCCAAGGCTCGACGGGCCTCGAGCAGAGTAACGGCCACCCCCCGCGATTCCAGCGCAACCGCAGCCGCCATACCGGCAAGACCGCCGCCGACCACAACCACACGCAAAGTACGGTTTGCCGCTGCGTGTTCGCGTTTCATGGTGATAACATTGCTCGTGTTGTTAGCCATATATGCCACATTTGTTTTATTGTTTAAAGGATGCCACAGCCGCCTTGGTGCGGCTGTCCTCGTCAGGTTTTTGAGTCAAGCCCCCCTCGCCCGGCATAGGGTGACTTTCTTTCTTTAATAACCTCGTGTCAGCGAGCCGTGCTCCGGCGACTCATACCCAGCGCCCGCCAGGCAATGCGGGCCTTGCTAAGTGCCCCTAATCGCACCCGTCCACGCAGCACGCGAAACGGGTCACGCTCTATTTTACGCAAAATGCCTTGATATATCGCCGTCATAGCGTCCAATGCGGCGCGGCTGTCCTCGCTGATGAGCTGGTCCAGCCCGGCCGAACGGCGATAATATTCGTCTGCACGCTGCACCTGCCACAGAATAAAGTCTTTAAACTGTGTACTGCGTCTGCGATCGAGCACATCCGCCGGTCGCACATGAAAATAATCAAACTCGCGTTGTGGCAGATACATGCGGTTTTGCTTGAGGTCTTCGTAAAGGTCACGCAGTATGTTGGTTAGCTGAAACGCCAAGCCCCGGTCTATGGCCATAGCCTGCGCTTTGGACTCGCCGCTGAAACCCCAAATGTAAATGCTCGCCACACCCACTACACCCGCCACCTGATAGCAATAGTGCTGCAATTCCTCAAAACTGTTCATTTGCACCGGCAACAAGTCGCGCTGTTGGCCATCAACCATATCATCCAGGAGTTGCAGTGGAACTTTAAAATGCCCCACGCATTCAGCAAATGCCGACCAACCTGGCCAACCGTCGGAGGTCACCGGCCCGGCACCCGGTCGCGTATATGCATGGGTAAGCAGCCGGAACTGCTCCAGGTTTTTTTTCGCTGCTCGGGCGAGCTTGTCGGTGAACTATCCACCAGGTCGTCGGCCCGCCGCATCCATGCGTAAAGCGCAAACATGGCCGAACGCTTAGGCTCAGGCAACAGACGAAGTCCATAATAAAAGTTGCGGGCTTGCCGCCGGGTGACACGGGCGCAGTAATCATGAGAACGCCGCAATTCCGGCGCACCGTGAGGTACGGGCAAAGTCATGTAGAGCCTCCCTGCGGCACAGCAGCAGAACGCCCGGGAGCTATGGCAACAACCGCCATCCCCCAAATCGCCTGAAGCATCAGCCGCGCTTTCGTAGCCTTTGACAAGCTCGGCCGTGCGGTAAGCGTGTCGTAACCCCGCCGCCGAATTGCCCGCAGAACCGCTTCGCCTCCGAGTGAAAATAGTGATATCTGCGGTCGCAGCAATGGACGAATCAGCGGCAGCAGTTGGCGCCCCTTGGCGAACATAGCGCTGCAGCGCCGGCATTCAAACTCCAGCAGGTCGCGGTAATGATTATCAAAGCGCCCCATACGCAATTGTTCAACCGTCACGCCAAAGCGGTCCATCGAATCCTGCGGCAGATATACGCGGTCACGATCCGTAATATCGCGACGCACATCTTGCCAGAAGTTTACGAGTTGTAAGGCCGAGCATGTCTGATCCGACAAACGCTGTCGTTGCTCATCACGATAGCCGCCCATGTAGAGCACCAATCGCCCCACCGGATCAGCACTACGGCGGCAATAGTCCAGTACCTGCTCAAAGGTGGCGTAGCGGGTCACACGCTGGTCCTGCTCAAAAGCATCTATTAAATCCAGAAATGGCTTGGCCGGAATATCCCATCGTTTAATCGTGCGACTAAGCGCCGTGAATACCGCCGTTTGGCTCTCGCCTGCATAGCATGCAAGCGTCTGACGCCGAAAATCAGCCAGCAGTTCCAGCGACAATGAGGGGTTATGGACTTCGTCACCAAGATCGTCGGCAATTCGGCAGAAGCTGTATACGTTGCAGAAGTCCTGCCTCAGGTAGCGCGGTAGGAGCCGCGAAACCACGCTGAAGTTTTCGTAGTGGCTGTGCGCGAGTTTACGGGTGTACGCCTGAGCGGAGGCCTCATCATCTGCCGGGGCAAACGCAGCCCGCACGGTCGGGGGCACGCCTTCGGGTAGATTCACCAGTTGCACGGAACTGTCTTTTATTACCATATCCAACCTTCGCGTCTCAGGCCGCTTGCCGGGCAAAAAGCCGTTATCGGCCAGTACACCGTTGTGGGTAAACGCATCCATCTCGCCGGGACCATTTTGCTACAGTCCCCAGCCGGGTTATGATAGTCTAATAAGGCGGTTTGGGCGCGTCAGGCCAGCAGTAGCCTGACGGCCTATAGCTATGGCCGTGACGCCCGTTCCTGATGGATGGAGGCGAGCGAATCAGGTTTGTCGCATTAATCCGCCAAGTGCCGTCACAGTTGTCCGCGACATGACCAGGCAACCCAAAGGTGCATGACCACAAATGCCGATAACTTATTAACACACGAAGGAGTGGCTCTTATGAAGGTTTTACTGGCCAACCCACGCGGTTTTTGTGCTGGCGTTAACATGGCCATCGAATGTGTCGAGCGCGTACTGCAACTTAAAGGCGCTCCCGTGTACGTGTATCACGAAATTGTGCATAACCGCCACGTTGTGGAGCGATTCGTTCATCAGGGTGTAATCTTCGTCAACTCCATTGATGAAGTGCCTCAGGGGTCTACCGTAGTCTACAGCGCTCACGGTGTATCGCCCGAGGTGCGGCAAAAATCCAATGAGCGCAAGCTTATTCAGGTGGATGCAACGTGCCCCCTCGTCACCAAAGTACATAACGAAGCTATTCGCTATGCTCGACAGAAATTCACGATCGTGCTCATCGGCCATGAAGATCACGATGAAGTCATCGGCACGCTCGGCGAAGCGCCCGATGCCATCAAAATTGTGGAAGACGTGGACGATGTAGATCAACTTGATATTCCGTCTGATCATCGTATTGCTTACCTCACCCAAACCACTCTTAGCCTCGACGACGCCTCGGCTATTATTGCGGCTCTGCGAAAGAAGTACCCTCGCATTCAAAGCCCTCCCAAAGAAGACATCTGTTACGCCACTACCAACCGGCAGACCGCCGTCCAGAAGCTTGCACCGGAGTGCGACTTGGTGCTGGTGGTCGGCAGCCAAAACAGTTCAAACTCAAAGCGACTCGTCGAGATGGCCGAAAACCGTGGCACCAAAGGCTATTTGATTGATGATGTTTCTCACATTAACTACGACTGGTTCCAAGGGGTGAGCACGGTGCTGATCACAGCGGGTGCCTCCGCTCCGGAAGATCTTGTGCAGGACATTATTACACAGCTTCAATCGCGCTATGGCGCCACGGTGGAGTCGCGCCATGTCACAGAAGAGGACATGCATTTTGAACTTCCGGTATCACTGCGCAAACTGGAGCGACAGCACGCCGAAGCCCCCGTATAAGGTTGAGAGGTAACCCGCCAGATGGCATTTCTCCGCCGATTTCCGCTGCTGGCATATCTGCTGGTACTGCTGAGCCTGATCGGCTTTGCGTACGCATGCCAAAACTTCACCTTGCTCGGCGTCGCGGTACTGCTTGCCGGATTAAGCTGGTTTTTCATAGAAAATGGCAGCGGCCCGCCGGTTCCTCGCTGGGTTATCAATTCGGCGGTTCTGTTTGTTTCTCTCATTTTATTTTGGGAACTGGTTATTCAACGCCAGAGCAATCTGATTTTGGCGCTGGGCCATTTCATAACCGGTTTAATCTTATGCAAGCTTTTTGAAACCAAAAGCAATCGCGACTGGGGCCAGATACTGGTCTTAAGCCTGCTTTTAATTCTCTCGTCGGCGATCCTTACAACCTCGGCCATTTTTGCGATGCTCCTTGTAGCCTATCTGGCCTTAGGCCTCTATTTAAGCCTGGTTTTTCATCTGCGAGTCGAGACGCAGCGTGCCATGGCTCAACGGGCCGCAGCCGACCGCGGCATGCTGATGACCGGCAACGACTTGGTCATTGGCGCCAGCATTCGACGCATATTCTGGGGCTCGGCCGTGGTGCTGTTTGTGTTCGCGGCTCTGGTATTTGTTCTTTTTCCACGCGGCGGCGTGCCTGGCATGCTCGCCAACTGGCGACTTCACGGCACTGGCTCACAAACAGGCTTTTCCAACCGCGTGGCGCTGGGCCAAATGGGCGAACTTCATCAGAGCAATGCGGTCGTCGCCGAAATCACACTGCTAAGAAACGGGAAAAACATCGGCAATGAGGGTTATCAGCCCTACTTTGCCGGGTCCACCCTCGATGTTTACAGCCGGCGATCGCACGAATGGATGCGATCGTCCGGTGGCGTGCCGTCGCCTAAAACATTGTTACTTGATGCGGGCAATAACCATACCGCCACGTTGCATCACCTGACAGCGACACAACGCAAAAAAGATGAGATTGAGCAGATTGTGCATTTGAACCGGCTTGGGTCAGACAACAATTTATTCGTGATGCTGCCGGCTATTAAAATTCAAAGCAGCAGCACCACCAGTGTGATGCAGCTTCCCGACGGTTCGGTCATAAGCGGCGCGTCGCGCTCCGGCGAAATAGACTACAAAGTTTGGAGTTCGCCGGCGCTTGCGCCATCCTTGCTGGGGCCGAAGCATCCTTCGCTTTTTCCGTCGTTTTCAATGTATCAACCGTTTAGTCCCAGCGGCCTGATTGAAGTTGCTTCAGCTCCAATCCCGAAGGCCGTGGCCGCCATGGCCGTGCGCGTGGGTGGCCCCCTTTTTTCGCGATTGGCTAAACATCCTGATTCCACACAGGCCGCAAAATTACTTTGCATGCGGTTTGAGACGTATCTGCAATCACACTACAACTATTCATTTACCATGACGCCGGTGGACCCCAACATAGATCCGACCGAAGACTTTCTGCTGCACAAACAAAAAATCGGCGGCTACTGCGAATATTTTGCCTCAGCCATGGTGATGTTCTGCCGGGCGGCGGGCATTCCGGCCAGAATGGTTGTGGGATATCACGGCGGAGACTTTAATTCGGTTGGTGGCTACTACGTTGTGCGCCAGAAATTTGCCCACGCGTGGGTCCAAACATATATTCCACACGTCGGATGGACCCGCTTTGACCCCTCGCCGACGGCGTCGCTGACAACGGTCGAAACTCCGCGAACCTGGTATTCAAAAATAACTGATTTTTTTCAGTGGGTGCGTTTGCAATGGCTGCAGAATATTGTGGCCTTTAATGCCGCCATGCGTAAGAGCATTATCCACGCCAGCGTTTTAGCCGTAAAGCACGGTTTTGAGGCAACGGTCATCTGGCTTAGAGCAATTGTTTCGGCAGTACGACACTGGATGATGAACCCGAAGAGCGGCCATTACCGGATTTTTATAGCGGGCATGGTGCTCTTTCTGGCGGCAGGTATGTCCATCTGGCTCATTCGCACATGGCATTGGCGACGCACAAGCGTGGTCGCCAAGATGGTTCGAGGACTAGACGCGAAAACCCAGCGCAAGCTGGCGCGCGAGCTTTCATTTTTTGAC
>JABEVB010000130.1 GCA_013044165.1 Phycisphaerales bacterium | reverse complement strand
TGCGCCGGTTTTAATCTGCCCGCAGTTGGTGGCCACGGCAATGTCGGCAATCGTCGCATCTTCGGTTTCGCCGCTGCGGTGGCTTAGCACCGCCGAGTAACCGTTGCGCATGGCAAGTTGCACCGCCTCGAAGGTCTCAGTCAGGGTACCTATCTGGTTCACCTTCACCAGTATGCTGTTGGCCGTGCCGGTCGAAATGCCCTTCTGCAGGTATTGCGTGTTGGTGACAAACAGGTCGTCGCCCACAAGCTGAATTTGACGGCCCAAACGGTCGGTAAGCTTTTTCCAGCCGTCCCAGTCGCCTTCGGCAAGGCCATCTTCAAGCGAGCGAATGGGGTATTTTTCAACCCAGCCGGCCCAAATGGAGATCATGTCTTCCGAAGTGAGCAGCTTGTCGGGGTTGCTCTTAAAGAGTTTGTATTTCTTTTTGTCGTGATCCCACAATTCACTGGCGGCCGGGTCGATCGCGACAAAAATATCTTTACCCATTTTGTAGCCGGCCAGTTTGACCGCTTCGCTGATCACTTCAAGCGCTTCATCATTGCTCTTGAGATTGGGTGCAAAACCGCCTTCATCACCCACCGAAGTGCTCATACCCTTTTTATGCAGCACTTTTTTAAGCGTATGATAAACCTCCGCACCCATCCGCAGCGCGTGGGCAAAGTTTTTGGCTCCCCATGGCTGGATCATAAACTCCTGAAAATCCACATTGTTGTCGGCATGTTTGCCGCCGTTAAGGATGTTCATCATCGGCACCGGCAGAACCTTGGCGGAGGTCCCGCCGAGGTAGCGGTACAAAGGCAGCCCGCTCGCGGCCGCAGCCGCTTTGGCAACAGCCATCGAAACTCCCAAAATGGCATTGGCTCCAAGCTTGCCCTTGTTGGGCGAGCCATCCAGTTCAATCATCAGGCGATCAATATGTTCCTGATCGCGCGGGTCCAGTTCTATAAGTTCCGGCGCGATTTTGGTGTTAACATTAGCAACCGCCTTGCAGGTGCCCTTGCCCATATAGCGTTTGGCATCGCCGTCGCGCAATTCCACCGCTTCGTTTTCGCCGGTAGATGCACCGCTCGGCACTGCCGCCCGGCCCAAAGTGCCATCGTTTAATAGCACATCCACCTCGACGGTGGGGTTGCCGCGTGAATCAAGAATTTCCCGTGCGTGTACGCTTTGAATGCCAAGGTTCATGTGTAACTCCCAAGATGTCAGTTTCAACAAACATTGCAGCCCGCGGCAGACGTCGCCGCAACTGGTTGCAAAGCGAGAAATGTAGCACATATGCCGAAAAATCGCCATTGTGCCGCGATTGACCCACCAGAATCGCCCAAATGGCGGGGGCCAGAAGCAAAATAAATATCGTCGAACGGTAAGCGTTCACCTTTCAAGGCCTGGCCGTTAATACGAGGCGTAAACCTGGCCAAGAGGCGTCAGGTTGCCTTGTTTATCAAACAGGCCGGAGCAACCGAGAGGTTTGTAGCGCGATGTTCCGCCATACGGGAACCAGGCATAGCGCTGCACATAATGTAGCCTGTTAAGAACCGGCAAAACCGCCTTCATGAATCGCTCCACCGTCGCTTGCGAGTAGGCGTTAGGGTGCTCCCGACTTGCGTGCCAGTCGGCAACGGCAAACTCGGTAATCCATATCGGCCGGTGATAGTGCGTGTATGTCTGATGAAGCATTCGCAGAAATGCTTTGGCATTCGGCGCGCCATACCAGTGAACACAAACAAATTCCACCCGGTAATGCTTGGCCGCTGCTCCACGCATAAACCGCCTCATCCATGGCCCATTGGGGTGCACGCAGGCCGGGCTGCCTAACACCATGCCGGTAGATTCCAGTTTTGGCCACATGTCCAGCGCTTGTTGCACTGGTATATTCGCCTGCTTGCGGTTATCGGGTTCGTTAAAAGTTAAGACATACTTGTAATGGTGGCTAAGGTGCTGCGCGGTGAGCCATGGGATGTCACGGGCAAGCTCCCAACGATGCCCCCAATCCATGGGGATAAAGCTCACCGCTGTTGGAGTGCGTCCGCGCGGGCGCAGCATCCAGTTGTAAACCCACCCGACATGCAACAGTTCGAGCATCTGGTCCCATGTGCGGGCCCCTTGGCCTTTGCCCATGCAAATACCCTTCTTCCGGCTGTGGCCAACCAGCCACGCTGGTACCGGAGCCGACGAGGTTTTGGCCGAAGCAGACGCCGTGGCGGCAGCAGTCGCCACAACGGCCGCATGTGCTGTATGCGGTGGCTCACAAAAATAACCAGCCGCGAGAAGAACGGCCGACAGTGTCGCAAGCAAAGCCCAATTCAGATAAAATCGTTGCAAGGCAAAGCTCCGTCGAAATAAACAACTTAGCTGGCGGCATCGTCGCCAAGACGGAAATTTTAGCCGCAGGAGCACGCACCGCCAATCTACAAAACTGCATAACTATCCGATCATGCCCCTTTTTATGTGTTAACTGCAACCTCAATTGTTAACTAAAAACTCACTGGCCATGCCACCACCGGCGGCATTACCAGCAACTGCGTACGACCGCCCGTGAACAACCATCCAGCTCGTCAAGTAAGTAGTCACTTCACGCCCACAAAACGACATTGCACCAACTGCGGTTAATGAGTGCTCGGCCAGATTGTCCTGATCGGGACGATTTGTCGGCATAAAAATACCAGATAAAAGGTCGAGGCGGCTTCCTCCCAATAGCACCGGGATCTTTTTTATGCATCCATCCAATCACCTTCGGCCTTACAGTCCAGCGTCCTGGCGGTCTTGCGGCCTTCACCGTGGAATTATTTACGCACGCTGGGGCCGCCTTGGCATACGCTTTGCAATGAAGCCTGCTGCCGACATTTTTTTGTTTGGCACTATTTCTCACGACGTGTCCCGCCTGCCGAGTATGTGGGGTGGCGGGACACGCTGAGAGGGTGGATCGCGGCCCCTTGGGCCGCTAACGGCCACCCGGGCATGGAGAATGCACAAGCTCAATGCCATCGGCTACAAACCAGGGCAACCGGTTTATGAGTGAGCGCCCAATGGAATTGGCGATTTCACTCAAAGCATACCTTTAAGGGCATAAACCGCCGCCTGATATGAATTCCTGCATTGGCATGTGGAAAATAGGATCATGTGCTTCTGCTAAATCATAGGAACGTAACCATGTTTTGGGAGGGTTGCTTTTTAACCGCGCTTGCCGGCCTCACCGGCAGCGTATTCGTGAGCAGAAGGCTCCACAGGCAATGCAGGCAATGGAGCTATCTGGCCATATTGGCTTTGCTGGTCATACTCCAGTCGTTCCTCATCCTGTGGACGGCCACAATAATTTGTGATGACAATGGTTCAAGCATCAGCATGCGCGAAACCAAAGACCTCTTGATCGGCGCGCCTCACAAGAACGAATTAGCCGTGCAGCTTAATCCGGATGAATATGACAGGCGAGCTGAGCCTTCCAACGTGGTTAGCCCGGTTAAAAAACAGTTTCCCCTATGGTTTTTACGACGCCGAGGGAGTCGTCGTGAAAACCAAGCCGCCATCAATGGTAAGGAGTTTTCCAATGCGATGCATTGCGCGCCAAAAGCCCACGATGATCGGGTTACATTTCGCCGCGTGCCCAGAGTCCAGGGAGGTTCAACCGCGCTGCGGTTTGCTATTCAAACCGCATTAAATCGTTTGGTGATTTTGTTGGAGTTGAGATTAACCGCTCCCGCACAAGCCAGCACGCAGCCATCCCTGATTGAAGCGTCGGTATTAATCGTAATATCCTTTTGCACGAGAATATTGCCTTCAAACGCACTGTCTGCTCCGAGCACGGCGGACTCGGCAACCAACCAGAATATCGAACTGCCCGCTCCCGAACTCGACGCGCCGTTAATCGAAATTACCGCCGATGCCTCGGCCGTGGCAAGCGTGGTGCCCACTTGAAATACGAACTGGGCTTTTGGATCATTCTGACCGTTGAGCGTGAGCGTGCCAGTCAGCTCGGCAGCCGCGGAAAAATAATAGACCCCAGGCAGCAACGTTAACCCACCGAGGTTCTGCCCGCTTAAGTCATGGGTCGGTTTCATGCGTGTGGCCGCGTTGTAGGCCGCGACCAGATCCACATGCGCCTGCTTGGTGGCAGCATCCCCAACCCGCGATTCAAATGGCGGAATCACCATTCCCGGCGGAAAGCCGGTAATCGCCTCACCATGGCTGGTACCCACATCGCCACCATGCACGGCTGTATCGCCCGTACTGGCAACACCCGTGCCGCCAAGCACGGCAAATTTTGAGGCCGAATCCAGCTCGATGGGAACCTGCGACGCCAACGTACGAATTCCCAGTGGTGAGACCACCAACATAACAAGTGTTTTATTTTTGTTGACCACGACATGAACTCCCTTACCACGCAAGACTCATCAGCTATGCCGACAACTCTTGAGCAGCAATTTAAGGCTGGGCATCTGGGAGAACGAGCCGATGGAAGCTTGAACTTAAAAGGGCTATAACCCCGAAGCCCGCAGCACAAATGGCACATAGGGCCAATATTGCGGGCAGCAGCTACGGCGCCATGCTCAAGCACCGTTTTCTCTCCTTTATTGTACAGCAATTGACGTGCCGCGGGTCACTTCTTCGTTATTTCTCCAATATCCCAAGTTGCCTTCAGCCACAAAGAACCATCCGGCCATTGTGTCTCAAAAGACAGCCATGACCGCCACAACCGGCAAAAACAAACCTCAACGCAGCGTCCCGCGTGGTATGAATTGGATTTATATATAATTTTTAATTACTCGCTATGATGGCATCCCGTTTGCTCTGCATTATAGATAACGTCCGCGGCATAATGCCGAAGGACACCAACACATTAGGAGATGTTTATGCGTACTATGTCTGTTTTGTTTGTGCTGCTGGTCATAGTGATTGTGGCCACTGGGTTTTATCGTGGCTGGTTTCGTGTTTCAGGCGCACATTCCACGGATAACTCACACGCTACGCTTACCGTAAATCAAGCCAAAATGCGCGCCGATAAAAATGCGGCCGTCCATGATGTAAAAGGACTCACGTCCACCTCCTCCCCTGCCGCTCCGACAACATCTCCAGATGCCAAAGCACCCTAAGAGCCTGTTTGAAAAGGCTGGTGCGGTCGGATTGCGGCCCAAGGTGGCCGGATGCAAGGCCGCAGCTCCGAGGCATATTCGAAAATATGGCG
>JABEVB010000129.1 GCA_013044165.1 Phycisphaerales bacterium | reverse complement strand
GGTCAGCCGGGCACGCTCCTCCAACAGTGTTGGTATCAACGCCGCCTTGAACGCCTGCGCCTGCAACTCGAAATCCCGAAAGGTATTGCCCTGTAACCGCTGATTCTCATCCGCTGGAATCATTCGCTCCAAGGCATCGCGAAATGTCTTACTAATCCTCTCCAGAGCCTCTTTACGGGTGCTTGTCGCCGCCATGATTGCTCCTCCTTGAACAGTTTAAACAACTCCCAAACCACGTCCTGTGGTCTGGTTCCTTTCTATCTTACCCACACTTATCCGGTTGCAGAAACTGTCACAGGCCCGCCTGCCACATGATTTACTATGCGAGCTATCTCTATAATATGCGGCTTTGTCTCACTCTGTCGGAGGGTAACAATGGAATTTACATGAACTTTACCTACGTCATGTTGGCGGCCGCGAAAGCCAGGCCAATCAACATCCCAAGCACCTTCGGCCCGCTGCCGCGGAGACGCTGCCAGGCGACCGAAGCTGCCTCCGTGCGACCGCCTACCTTAAGCACCTTAAAAATGGCCTGACAATGTTTCTGCACTGTTCGAGTGCTGATCCGTAAAACACCTGCAATCTGCTTATCCGCCATGCCTTGAGCCACACCCATAAGCACTTCGGCTTGCCGGCTCGAAAGCCCCAGCCCTTCCAGGGGCCGCGCAGATGTTGGACTCTGCTGCTCCTCGAGCACCAGCATCGCCGGTGCGCCATCACGCTGAACAAAGTGAATAGACAATTGATCACGGTTATTATTCTTGAGTAACAACGTTTCAATTGGCTCACCGGCGACCACTTGCCTCGCGGACTGCAGGCGGCGAAGCCAATCGCAGATTTCCGTCGGCAACGAGCCAGCCTTGCGACCGTCCCCTGGAAAGTATTTGTCAAGCCAAATCCGGGCCTTGTGCGTCCACATACCTACCCGCGTGACGCCCTGAAGCAACACCACCCCGTCGGGCAGATGATCCAGCACTCCTTTGTGGCGGCTCAGTTGGCTTTGCAGCCTCGCTGTAATTTGGGCCATCTCAAACGCGTTAGCCAAATGCGGCCGCAGCATATTAAGCACCGTTCGATCGCGCTCGGAAAAATCGCGGCTGCGGCGATTGAGCACCAACGCTCCAATCACCGGCTTGCGGGTAGGCACCGTTATCGCTATTTGAAACTCCACCCCAAGCCCGCGGTAAAGCTCCATGTACAATCCGGTGTCATGAAGCTGGCTCTGAGACATAAAATCGCTGATCCGAAATGCATGATGGGAACCCGTTTGCTGCATGTGCATAATGACCGGGTGCTCGTGCATATATCGCTGCAAGGCGGTCGTCAGGTGCGAAAGGTCAAACTCATCCGGATGTATAATGCCGCTCACACGTCCTGTCGCCGGGTTAACCTCCGTATACGAAATGATATCCGCAGGCACAAGCCGGGCCAGAAGCAGCACCATTTTTTGCTGCAGCTCGTCGGGAGTGGTAGCGACGCCCACCGAGCCAATCACCTCCAGCATTTGCCGATAGTCCTCGTTGGTTAGAAATTCCACAGGTACTTTACTCCCATTGTCACAAAACTGACGAACGCAGCCACAGGGTGACGTATTGTAACCGCCCTGCTCAACAATATGTCAAGCGGAAAACGTCTAATCGAGGACACAGCCTTTACATTGCGCACAGCCGCGTCACTGCTACAAATTTACTAACAGGCAAAGGAGCACACGCTTTGTCCGCTTCAACCGTGTCTCTGGTTAACGGCGCAAGGCCGTGTGGCCGATCGTTTGCCCCCACATCCTCGGTGGGATGCTCAAAAGTTGATAAAACGCCTGCGACAAGCCCGATAGCGCTACGCCGCCGCCACAAGCGATCGTCAAAAGTACAATCCCGCGACATCGTCTTGGCAGTATTGGGGGTGCGGCGTCAAATATCGTGCGTCATTTTATAAATTGCAAAGGCAAACCCACGCATAAACACCAATAAAACAACATATTTTCGTCGCAATTTATCCTGAAATTTTGGGGTGCAATTCGGACGGAATATGCAAATTATTTGGCATTTATGCGTTTGGTTCATCGAAGAAAAACCGCCCGATACGCATAATTGCGTATAGACTCGAGCCCCGCGCCGCGCCTACTATTAGACGGTTAATGTGCAATGTGCCATAGAACATCAACCCCATCGGAAAAATTCGATGGAACGCGATAAGAAACCGTGGCAAACATGGGATCGTCGGTCTCATGGGATATGCCAAGGGGAATGGGTTGGATTGCGAATGGGAAGGTGAAAGAGGCTCCCGGGGGGAGCTGCGGAGGTCGAAACCTCTCTTCTAGGCTGGTTCATCAATATTTGTTTTTTTGATCGTTTAGGGCGGATGCTTCCGTCTTTGTGAATGTTTGTTTTGACTTTTATGGGTCAGGTTCTTTTTGTAGAAGGAGTTGTTTGTGAGCACGATTCAAAATGGCAAAGTCGTACTGGGAGTTGATACCTTGTTAAAAACCAAAAACGGGGCGGCCGTCAAAACCGGCCTTTCCAAACGCCACAATCTCACCGGCAAGCAACTCTGCACCGCCTGCGTGGTGGGCCTCTTTGTCGCGACCGGAGCCGCCAGCGTTGGTGCACAAACTTGGACCAATGTCAGTCTCGACAACAATTGGGGCACCGCCACCAACTGGAGCACCAATACTGTTCCCAACAGTGCCACCGCTACCGTTACTATCGGTAGCCCCGCCACCATCGCCAGCCCGGTACAGGACAACGTCAGCGTCACCGTGCTTTCGCTGACCCTTAACAGCGGCAGTGGCCTGGTGATCGACAATGGCACACATTCAACCATCGGTAATGGCACCACCGGTACCCTCGCCAACAGCGGTGTAATCACCATTGACGATGCCGGCAACGGCACGCAATTAAATATCAGCGGCGCTGTAACTCTCAACGGCGATGGCACCATCAACCTCGGCCAAACCAGCTCCGTCAGTAATACCAACAACGGCATGAGCGGCAGCGGCACACTTACCAACGTAAACAACATCATCCAAGGCTACAACAACTACGGTTGGACTTTGGGCGGCAACTCCATCGGCATCGTCAACCAGACTGGCGGCAAAATCATTGCCAATACTTCAGGCCAAAGTCTTTGGGTTGACCCGAATTCTGCCTCCGGCGTGGTCAACACGGGGCTTATGGAAGCCACCAACGGCGGCAACCTGGTGCTTGACGGCAATGGTGGCGGAGCCTTCGTCAATACTGATGGCACCAACAGCGGCACGATCTCGGCGGTCGGAACGGGTTCAACGGTAACACTGACCGGCGGCGCCGCCCTCTCCAACGGCACGCTGAGCAGCTCCGGCGGCGGGGCGTTCTATGCCGATTCCGGTTCGCTAGCCAACCTTACCAATGCGGCAACCTTTAATATCGATAACAGTGCTACCGTAACGCTCATCGGCACGATTAACAACACCGGCACCATCAACGTAAACGATGCCGGCAACGGCACCAGATTGATCATCGACTCTGCCGGCGTCACCCTCAAGGGCGGTGGCACCATCAATTTGGGCGTGCAGCCCGCAGCCAACACCAACAACGCCATCGGCAGCAATAATACGGTTTCGGTATTTACCAACATCAACAACACCATTCAAGGGTATAACAACATCAGTTATACACTGGGCAGTAACAATCTTGACATCGTTAACCAGGCCAGCGGCACTATTGATGCCAACACCGTCGGCCAACAGCTTTGGGTTGACCCATCTGCCGACAAGGGGATGGTCAATGCCGGCCTTATGGAAGCGACTAAAGGTGGCAACCTGGTGCTGACCGGCAACGGCGGCGGAGCTTTCAATAATACCGGTGGTACCATTCTGGCCACCGGCTCAGGCACTGCGGGCAGCAACACG
>JABEVB010000128.1 GCA_013044165.1 Phycisphaerales bacterium | reverse complement strand
GTTTTAATTTCAATGCTCTGCGTATGAAGGATGGTATTTAACGAATGGTCAATCATTTATAAACTCGGCGATACGTTGCGTCCTCTGCGATGAATTCCGCGCTGAAGGGCGGAAATAGTCGCCGCAGGGTTTAAGGGCTAATAGGTAAGTTTTGAAGTTGACTGCTATGGAGGTGCATGTTTTTGGCCGCGCCGAAATTGAAGAGGGCATTCTCATCCGCTGCGCTTATGCGGTCATCTCCATTCGCGATCCGGGCCGGCCGCGGGCGAAGATCAAAAAGCAGGCCGGCCTGCGGGACCAGATTTTTCTGACGTTTCACGATGCCGAACCAACCATAGGTTTTAATTTGCCGGCAGAAATTAAACTCATCACGCCCGCTCAGGCGGATGAGATTTGCGATTTTGTCCATCGCCACAAAACCACTGTGGGGGCTATCGTTGTTCATTGTGAGCAGGGCATGTCGCGCAGCCCCGCTGTGGCCGCCGCGATCAGCGATGCCCTAGGACTTGATCCCGGGCGATTCTGGCAACTCTACACGCCCAATCAGCACGTTTACCACACCGTAGCCCACGCCTTCGAACGCGACGCGACCGGACGGAAAGCGGACAACCAGTAACTCAGCCACTTGCCACCGCCTCACAAGCACTGGTTTTGTTCCGCCGCCATGGCCCTGCATGTTCCGGCACTACCCACCGCTCCTGGCCAGCGCCAGAACGGCCAACCTTATATGTTCCGGCAGCAACAGCCAACGCTCGTTGACCAGGGCCAAATCGGCGTTTTTCCCACCTGCTGCGGATGTTGCTGCGCTCGACTTTGAAACCGGCAGCTTTTCGGCTCTCTTCGTCGAAAGTTCGGCCCCTGTCCCTGGCATTATTCGCGGGGCTATGTTTTAATGCGGCGGCTCCAAGCAAGTTAACATCGTGCGGGTATAAAAATTGCGATATTTGTAGCGTTGGGGGCAATATCCTCTGGCACGTCGGCGTCATTTACCATCAGGCCCAACGAGATATTTGCGTTCAATGCCGCAGGCGAGGTCAAAGCGCGCGGGCGCATACCGTTTGATTATCCATTTCATGCCGCGGCAAATGGCTCGTAGAAACTCTTGATACTTCCAAATACCGAACTGCCGCGAGGCCACCAGGTCGCCAAGATATTTTTCATGGCTTGATGAGTGACGAATTTGACCAAGTCTCGTTAAAGGGCGTTGCGACCTCGTTGCTAACTTAAGTTCCCTGCACATGCCACGGCAGCGCTATCGTTCGGCTTGCCGTCTTGAGTCTATTACAATTTATCAAACAACGTCTTAAACCGATTCTTTGGGCTGTTATGGTGAAAATCTCCGCGAACTGTTGGGGCTTGGTGTCACCGACGCCTCTATCGGCTCTTGTTAGAGGTAGTTGGGGTTGCCTTAAACAATCTTACCGCTTGGGGTGCGTTTTAAGCTTGCGCACGGCACAAATAAGCGATGGATGGCAGTGCCCCGGCGCTGGCTGTTGCGGCGGGTTTATGTTCCAATATCAGGCGGCCCGCGGTAAGGTCGCGGGCGTAGAGTACATTCGGGTTTGAACAATCATGGCTCAAGACCGGCAACAACTGCTCGCAAACGTATCGAGCGTGGTGGTAAAGATCGGCACGCAGGCGCTGTGTGATGCGGCGGGTCGGCTCGACACCGGCATTATTGAGGGCATCGCGGCTGATATTGCATCGCTGCAGCGTGAGCGTGGCATAAAAGTGGCGCTGGTGTCGAGTGGAGCCATCGGCGCCGGTGTGGCCAAGATGAATCTGCCCAGGCGCCCGCGCGATCTGCCCATGCTGCAGGCCACCGCAGCCGTCGGCCAAAGCCTGCTGATGAACCTGTTTGCGGCGGCGTTTGGACCGCACAACCTGCATGCGGGCCAGATACTCGTGACCCGCGAAGATTTTGAAAATCGCCTGCGCTACCTTAATCTGCGCAATTGCATTCATGCCCTGCAGGCATGTAACGCGGTGCCCATTATCAATGAAAACGACGCGGTCTCGGTGGATGAAGTCAGGTTTGGCGACAACGACCTGATTGCGGCTCATGTCACCAACCTCATTCGGGCCGACCTGCTTGTGCTGCTGTCGGTGGTGGACGGCCTGCTCGACGAGCGGGGCATGGTGCGCGACGTGGTTAACGAAATGGACGCGCAGGTGATGCAACTGGTGCGGCCTGAAAAAAGCGCCCGGGGTTCCGGCGGCATGAGCGGCAAACTCATAGCCGCCGGCACCGTTAAAACCGCCGGTGAGCCGGTCATTATTGCCAATGGCAAGTCGCCGGGCATTTTGCGGCGTGTGCTTGCCGGCGAGCCGGTGGGCACGCTGATTGTGCCACCGGCCAAGCGGCTTTCGTCGCGAAGCCGCTGGATCGGGCTTACCGCCCGCGAGCGGGGGAGCATTGTTGTAGATGGCGGCTGCGTTGCGGCGCTGCGCGATAACAAATCGCTGTTGGCGAGCGGCATTATTCGTGTCGGCGGCGATTTTGAGCCTGGCGACCCTGTTGTTATTGTGGATGAAGCGGGGCAGACCGTGGCCCGCGGGCTAAGCAACTACAGCCGCGAAGATGTGGAAAAAATTAAGGGCCATAAGAGCCGCGATTTTGCCGCACTGCTGGCGTCCGAGAATTACTATGATGAAGTGGTTCATCGCGACGATTTGGTTATTTATGCCGGACCTTGAGTGCCGCCAGGGGTAAAAAGCGGTAATAAATGGCTAAAAAAGCGGCCAGGCCCGGTGCGACCCGGCCGCCAAAAGCTGAAAACCCATTTCCTCGGCGGCAACGTATAGGTGTAGACAGGAGCGGGTGAAACAGTGCTCACCAGCAACGCTGGACAATATGGTTCTGGTGGTGAGGCAATTGCAATGCCCGCGCCACCCAAAAACGCCTTTGAGGCTCTGCGTATGCATGGGCCTTGGCTGCGAGCGGTGGCTATTGCCCGGCTCAAGACCACCGATGGGGCCGACGATGTCATGCAGGATGTTGCCGCCGCCGCCATGCGGAACTGGTCAACCCTGCAAAGCATTCACAGTGCCCGCCCCTGGCTTTACAAGCTGACCGTCCGCGCCGCACTGATGCACCGGCGCAGCTTGGGCAGGGCGCGGCGGCGCGTGCAGGAGGCCGCCGACTTAACGCGCGCTCGCGGAGCCAGCCGCGGGGCGGGCGCGTTTGCCAACCCGCTCGATGCGCTATTGGCGTCTGAACGCAGCGAACAACTGCGGCAGGCCATGGCCAGGCTTCCGGCCCGAGATGCCGAGCTGCTTATGATGAAGCATGTGGATGACTGCTCGTATCGCGAAATAGCCGAGCGGTTGGGTGTTACTTCGGCCGTTGTGGAAATGCGGCTCTTTAGAATTCGCCAGAAGTTGCGTGCAATGCTTACGGCCAAAGCCACGCCCTGACTAAAACATAAACGCACGCCTGCGAGCATTGGAGATTTGAATATGAAAAAAAGCACCGCCGAGCACTATGAACCGCTTTCGCCTGACGCTGAGTTTGAAGCTCAGTTAGACCTGCTGGTGGATGACGAATTGCCTGAAGACCGCCGCACGTCGCTGCTGCGCCGTATAGATCAGAGCCTGGCCAACTGGCGGCCGCTGGGGCTGCGATTTCTTGAACGCCAGGTTGAGCGCCGCGCCGCGCGCATGATGCTGGCGCAGGCGGCCGTGGGTTCGGGGCATGTTGGCAAAGCGCCAAGCTCGCAGCGCAGCAGTATGTCGTGGCTTCGTATGGCGGCGGCTATGGTGCTTACCGCCGGCCTGTTTGGCATCATCGGTGCGGTTTGGGGGCTGCATCGCCAGGTGCCGACGCAAACGGCCATCCGTGCCGGGGCGCCCGGCGGTGGCCAAACCGCTTTGGGGCCAAAGGCCCAGCCTGCGAGCACCCCCATTGAATTTCTGCCAGGGCCGCTGCCGCCCGAGTTGCTCGGCGGAAGCGATAATGCAGGCCTGCAGCACCTGCTGATTGTGCCGGATGGCGCCAACCGCACGGTGGCGTACCCGGTTATTCGCGATACGGCCGCCAAAGTGACGCCGGTGTATTAAAAACATCTGTTTGCTGCGGCGACTATAGTTTGGTTGCTGTTGCGGTTGCGATAAAACATGAAAGATAATATTGATAGTGCAAGCTCCGTTACCCTGGCCAAACGGCCGGCGCCCTGGGCTGCGCCGCGGCGCAAGAGCGCCATGGCTGCTTGGGTGCTTGCGGCTGCTGTGGCGGCACTCATCAACAGCGCTCCGGTATCGCTTGGAGCAAATGGGTCGCAACCGTTAAGTGCAACGAGCGGCGGCGATGCCCGGCAGCCTGCTGCAAAAGCGCCGGTTAATGCTCGCGTTTCACCCAAATGGATTGGCGTCGCCGTTGAAAATGTCCCTGGCACCGTAAGCCGGTTGCTGGGCCTGCAGAAACATCAGGGGCTGCTGGTGGTGGCGGTGGTTGCCCACAGTCCTGCGGCTCGCAGCGGCCTCAAGCCAGGCGATTTACTGGTGTCGCTGGATGGCAAGCCGCTGGTGCGGCGTCTGGAGCTTATTGCGGACATCAACTTTACACAGGCCCAGAACACCTGTCGGCTCGGGGTGATTCGTGCGGGCAAGGCTATGACTTTTTCGGTGCAACCGTCGCGGCGCCCTGGTCGCCTGCCGACGTTAGCGGTGCCGGCGGCTCTGCAAAACCCATGGAGTGTTCAGGGGCGTTCGCAGGCTCTGGCCGGGGCTGGCCCCGCGGCTATCGGGCCTGGCGTGGTGCTGCCCATGAAGGTGACCGCATTAAATGCGGGGGCGGTTGTTCCGTCGCAGCAGTGGGTGGCTCCGCAGGGCACGGTGGTGACGATTACCCACTGGACCGATTCGCATGGCGTATTGCACTGCCAGATGACTGTTAACGGCCGTGGATATCCGCTTCGCCGCGGTAAAATCGCCTCGCTGCCGACGTCGCTGCAGCCGCTGGCCCGACTGGTGATGGCCCAGCAGGAACAAATGCAGGCGGCCTCCGGCCATTTGGGCAAGCATCCGTCCGCTATGCTTCTGCAAGACCGTTTGAATATGCTGCAAACCGCCGAGGGCCGGCTTAAAGCCCGTCTGGCGGCTCTGCAGCACTACCTTCAATTGATTCAGGCCGAGCGTCAGCACGATGCCAAGCTGCTCGCGCGTGAGGGCACGCATCCTTAGTACTACAGCGCTACTCTACTTTACGTTCATGTCGTTTTCGTGACATGATGGCGGCTCGATTTCGCCATTGGTGGTAACGGATAATAGCGGCGG
>JABEVB010000127.1 GCA_013044165.1 Phycisphaerales bacterium | reverse complement strand
CTAAGCGTTTGACACGTCAATAATTGAAGTCGAAACCTCTGGAACAGTCATGAGCAAACCCGGCAACGCTTTTTTAATTGGTGGCAAACCGCAACCTTGGTGGCGCGCGGGGCTGCGAACTTTTTTTACCCGGCCCAAACATGCCTTGGGGTGGTTATGGCGATTGCTTGTCATCGCGCTGATTCTAATGCTGCTGTCGTGGTGCCTCACGCTCTGGACGCCAAGATGGTACCAACCTCTCAGCGCCACCAGCCCCATCGTCCAAGAGCAGGCTCGTGAAGCGCAGTCGCTGGTGCTGAACCTGCGAAATCAAGTTCAGAATCCTCACATTCGTTATGTTAAATGGATCATCACCCAAAATCAGGTCAACAGCCTGCTCTCGCTCGTTTATGATGAAAGTTCCGCCAGCGAGCATAAGGGCCGCGCAGCTATGGTCCAACAGCCTTTTGTTCGCTTCAGCAATGGCCGCATAACACTTGCGGCACGCCTTCATGGACTCTTCGCGTCCTCCGTGGCCAGCATAACCATTGGCGTGCGCACAGCCCCGGCGTTGACGCCTGGTGCGGCACCACAAGGACACATTCAAATCCTCTCGCTCCACAGCGGGGAACTGCCTATCCCTCGTTTTTTGCTTATTGCCGAGCTTCAATCACTCATCCCACGGCTCGCGCCGTCCATCGAGCACACCTTGGACCTTTACGGGGGCGCACGCTACGCCCGCCGCATCACGCCACAGATTGTCAGCATGATTGAAGCCGCGCTTGACAGCAGGTCCTTTCCGCTGGCATTGGACTTTAATCATCGCCAGATGATCCTTCGACGCTTAAGCGTCGAAGCCTCGCACGAGGACCAGCTGGGACAAAGCATACCCGCACGGCTGGTGATTGAGTTTTCAGCTCCTTAAATGCAAGGCATGACCACGGTATGGACAGGCATCAAATTATGCAGGTGCTCGCTGCGGCCGGCGCAAGACCACAGCATCGCTTCGGCCAGAACTTCATGATGGACCAGCGGGCGCTCTCTGCTATTGTTGAGGCAGGCCAATTAAGCTCCGGCGACACGGTACTTGAAGTTGGGCCGGGCGCTGGCAACCTTACCAGTCTTATGGCGGCCAGGGCCGGCCACATACTGGCGGTAGACATTGATGAGCCGCTGATGCACGCCGCCGCAAACCATTGGCGTCACCTGACCAACATTCGTTGGCTACATGCCGACGCACTTGCCAGCAAGCACAAGCTTGCCCCTGAGATGCTCAGCGAACTTCGCTCACTCCACGCAACGGCGACCGGATCGCTCAAACTCATCGCCAACCTCCCATATAATGCAGCCAGCCCTCTTATTGCAGAACTGCTTACTCTATGCTGGCACGAACAAAGACGCGACGCTTTTCAAACACCCTCCACTCGGGCCGCTCCACGCCTGATTTTTGAACGCCTGATTTTTACCGTGCAGTGGGAAGTAGCCCAGCGCATGGCCGCCCCACCGGATTGCGCTGATTACGGCTCTCTTGGCATACTCATGCAGCTGCTCGCAGATGTACGCATCGTCCGCAGCATTGAGCCTGGCGCGTTTTGGCCGCCGCCCAAGGTGCGGTCCGCGCTGGTTGAAGTCATAGTGCAACCCGCTCGCTTTGGCGCGATCAGCAACATTGAGCAGCTCAGCGCCGTGCTGCGCGGCGTTTTTGCTCATCGGAGACAAAATCTGGTCAATGCTATCAGGCATGGTTTAAAGCCACCTGATATGGCGACCATCGTGTCGGCCCTGAACGCGGCCAATATAAATCCGGTAAGCCGTCCGGCTACCCTTACGCCCGGCGACTTTCTCAGGCTTTCACAAATCATCGCTAAATGATAACTTCTTCTCCAGCAGGGCTGCGGCGGCTGCAGGCCAATGGACGGCCGGGCCAATCACGAGACCCATTTGCGAGATTGTCATGACGGATTTTGTTGCGATCAATGGACAGATCATCCCATATGAAAATGCCCGCATCGCACCCTTCGATGCCGGAGTATTGCACGGTGCCGGCCTGTTTGAAACAATGCGTGTGATCGGCGGCCGGATCATCGCATTTGACGACCATCTTGCAAGACTCACCGCCAGCGCTACTGCCCTGGCTATGCCGGTACATCTCGAACAATCGGTTCTTGCAGAGTTAATATCGGAAGTCCTTCAGGCCAATGACCTAAGCGACGCACGCCTCCGGCTGACTGTTACGCGCGGCGACTTAAGTAACATTGATGCGGCAACTCCCGATCTCCCCACCACAACCCTGGTTTCCGCAAGTGAGTTTAAGCCCTACCCCGAAGTGCTCTACGAAAAAGGCATGACGGCGATAGTCTCCCGGTATCAACAGAACCCCTTTTCCCCGCTGTGCGGGCACAAATCAACCAGCTATCTTGATCGACTGCTGGCTCTTCGCGAGGCTCAACAGTCTGGCGCAGGCGAAGCGTTCTGGTTTACTGTTGGCGAGAAATATCTAGCCGAGGGTTGCATCAGCAATGTCTTTATCGTTACCGCGGCCGAAGAAATCGCCACCTGCCCGATCGAGCATCCGGAACAAACCGGTCATCGCATGGTGCTGCCCGGCATTACACGCTCGCTGGTGTGCCAGCTCGCCGTAGAATCTGCACTTATCGTGCATGAAAAGCTGCTCACCATCAATGACCTATTGGCTGCTAAAGAGGTTTTTGTGACCAATGCAATCATGGGAATTATGCCCGTTGTGCGAATCGAACGTCATGGCGTAGGTGATGAAAAGCCCGGTGCTGTCACACAGCAACTGCGGCAAGCCTATCTCGCACATCTCGACAAACTATCGGTAGCCCCCTGATGTCGGAGCATTCATTATGAAGCGTACGAACGCAACCACCGTCGCTGGCCCAGAAGCAGTTCCATATCAGGTCAGCCCAGCGGCAAGTACCGCCGCTGGCGAGCGGCGGCCGGCCAATCTCTGGTACACCGGTCAAGCCGGCCCGTACCCGCTTGAGACAGTAGCCGAATTTTTAGATGAGCTTTCACCACCGGCCCTCGCCGAGCCGTGGGATAACGCCGGACTTCTTAGTGCATGCCCCGGAGCGTCGGTTGCCCGAGTGCTTGTAGCGCTTGACCTTACTGCGACAGTACTCCATGAGGCGATGGCCTGGAATGCCGATTTATTGGTGTGTTATCACCCGCCGATTTTTCAGCCGATCAAAACACTTGTGCCGCAGCCAAATGCTCCGTGCGGCAACGCACTTTTGGCGCACGCGGCGGGCATTTGGATATACAGCCCACATACTGCTCTCGATACCGCCAGCGGCGGTACGAATGATGCGCTGGCTGCCGCGCTTAACCTGAACGTTACAGGCAACATGCGCCCCAGTCATGCGGGCGAGCCACACCTCAAACTCGTGACTTTTATCCCTGAAAACGAAGTAGAAAAGGTAGCCGATGCTGTATTTCTCGCTGGTGCCGGCCGCGTTGGCCAAAACAGCCGCTATCACCACTGCAGCTTTCGTACCCCCGGCACCGGGACTTTTTTTGGTGAGGAATCCACGCATCCAACCGTTGGCGAAGCGGGGCGCATGGAGTTTGTGCGCGAAGTGCGTTTTGAAACGGTGCTGCCTGTCCGGTTGGCCGACGCGGTCGTAGCAGCCCTGCGAACCAGCCACCCTTACGAAGAACCGGCCTTTGATTTGCTCGTTATGTATACCCCGCCCGATGCGACAGGAACAGGCAAAATTGCTCACGTCAAACTCGCCCTGCAGGAGTTGGCGCAGCAATGCAAAACACGCCTCGGCCTTTTACAGGTACAGGTTGTTGGCGAACCGTCAAGACATATTGAAACGGTGGCCCTTATTGCCGGCAGCGCCGGCCGCCTGGCGCTCGATGGCGGCGACCATCCACAGCCTGATTGCCTGATTACCGGAGAGCTTAAACATCATGATATGCTCGCATATAAAGCGGCCGGCATCGCGACCATCTGCCTTGGCCATGGCTCCAGCGAGTTGCCCGTGCTGCACCGGCTAAGAGAACGCCTGACCGAGCGATTTAGCTCGCTTGAGATACGCGTTTCAACGGCTCATGCGGAACCCTTTACCATGGTATAAGGCGGCCTCATACAACAACTGATTGCAATAGGGCTACGGCGTCCCGCAGGGCATACGCCCAGCCATCTGAATGAGCCTCGGACGACAAACTCACGCACCTACCTGCAAACAGGCGCAAAGTGCAAGAGTTTGGTTATCATCCTCTTGTTGTAATTTCGATTCTCCGGCGATGTTGACAGCATCTGTTGGGGCCATCGGAGACTTTGCGTGTTGGGGAGTTGCCTTCAGCGTGTTGTGGATCGTCTTAACCATTTGGTTGCTGTGGCTGTTTGGACTTGCGATTGCGGTATGGACGCTGCGCGTGGCGCAGTTTTTCAGCTACCGCATGCCACAGGTAACGGCTCGCCCACTTGAGCCGGCCACCGCCGCGGTTGGCGTCATTGTACCCATTAAAGGATCAGATGCAGATACGCAGGGCAACCTTGAGGCGCTGCTGCAACAAAATTATGCAAACTACCGGTTGATTTTCGTAGTACAATCCGCAGACGATCCTGTATGTCAACTCTTGGATATTTTGGTGTGTAAGCAGCCGCAGCGCGTCATGGTTGTGGTGGCAGGCAACGCAAAACATCGCGGCCAGAAAGTTCATAATCAACTTGCGGGCGTAGCCGCCACAACTTCGGCCGACGGCATTCTGGCTTTTATGGACGCTGACGCCCATCCCGATCCCAATTGGCTCCACGCACTGGTGCAGCCACTGCACTATGGCCCCCACATTGGAGCCACCACCGGTTATCGCTTTTATGTACCGGCACAACCGACTGGAGCCAATCACATCCTTTGCCTGCTCAACGCAATGGTCGGTAGTTTTTTAGGCCCGTATCGTCGGGCGGTGGCGTGGGGTGGTTCGATGGCCATCCGTCGAGAGGACTTCTTCAACTATGGTGTATATGACGCCTGGCAAGGCGCTTTGAGCGACGACTTCGCTTTAACCTGGCAGGTAAAAAAGGCAAGCCGTCGCAAGATTCACTTTGTGCCGCAGTGCCTCGTTGCATCTCGAGCGTCCTTTAACGCGGCAAGCCTGCGCGAGTTTGTGGTGCGGCAACTGCGCATCACGCGAATATGCTCGCTGCGGCTATGGCTGGCGGCCCTGTGTGGAGCACTTTTGTACTTGTTCACCCTGCTTGGAAGCTGGGCGTTTGCCATCGCCGGTCTGGTTGCGCATACGACCTGGTGGCCGTGGTGCATAGCGGTTTTTATTTGCCTTTACACGCTAAGCATCCTGCGTGGCATAATGCTTTTGCTGGCGGCACGGCGACTGCTGCCGATGCATTGGCTGGCCATCAGGCCCGCCGCTCGCTGGTTTATTTTTGGAATTCCTCTGGCGCAGCTGTTTATGCTGACGGCGCTGCTGCAGGCCGGGTTTGGCCGCATTCTTATCTGGCGTGGTATTCGCTATCGGATGCGCAGTCGCTCGCAGACGCAAGTACTTGGCCCGGTTGAAAGGGCGCAAGCATAACAAGGCTCATTCAAAGCCACCGGCTCATCAGGCAATCGCGGCCAGCGGCATAATGGCCTTTTTGAAATCGTCAATGGTATGCTGGCGGCTCAAATCCAGCGGCAGCATGACGCCATGATTGTGCGAAGAATCCACAATAAACATTCTTTTGGCCAATACGCCCCAGCCCTTATCCTGCTGCTGGTGGCCACAAATAAACAATTCCGAAAACCACATTTTTGATAACTTATCGAGTGAACTCTCCGTTTGCGATCGTCCCCAAAGCAATTTGTATACCGAGCCGTTGCGCAGGTAATCGCTTTCGACAAGCGGGCGCCGCAAAATGGTGGAGTCAAAATCGCCGAGATCGCGCCAAGTGGGCAACGAATGACTCAAAAAAATGCCGGTAACCGTTATGCCCGCCAGTGGCATACTGAGTACAAACTTCCGAAATGCTTCACGAACATCGTCGGCCCGGCCGCCATAGCGCAAGGTAAACGCCCGCGAAAACCGCTCGGTGAGATCATACCCTTCCTTCAGGATAGCCATGCCGAAAATTTGCGCCCAGTCGTGATTGGCCAGAAGAAAATGAACCTGCCTCGGAAATTTAAGCGACCACTCCACCGCGTCCAATAAAAGGTCCAGGCTGGTGTCTTCGCCATCAGCCCCAAGCGCCCCACCATGAATGATCTCCTGCAGCAGAACATGGCGTCGCGGAAACATATCCAGCGACGCGGCCTTGACGATGCGTTCAAAGTTGCGGCGATGATTATGCAAGTCTCCCGTTACCAGTAGTTCCCCAACCGATGGAAAGTACAGCATTTGAGCCGAGCGAATCGGATCAAACCGATTGTTCTCGGCTGCGTGCTGAAAAATATCAATGGCGTGTCCTGCCGACATGCTGCGTAATCCATCTCGAAGCTGACAAGCGGATTTCCGTTTCAGGCGCCGCCGCGCGAGTCCGCCAACCCGCGTTGCTTCGTGCCAAGGCTTTCAGGTTACGGTATCAGCCTCAGCGTTTTCCGTTGCCTCATCTTTGGCCGTGTTCACGCCAATGGCCTCATCGAGGCGAACAGCCGCATTGAGGCTAAGCACGAACTCAAGTCGGCTCAGCACGTCGTCCATGCTGGCTGGGCGCTTAGACGGACGATTTTCAACACACTCAATAATCAGTTTTGAAAGCGCCAGTGGAATCCGTGGATTTAACTCGTGGGGCGCTATCAGTGCCTGCGATGCGACAGCCGCAACGCCCTGACGCCGACGCGGAATGACTGTCGGCACATGCCGGTCGGTGACGCACCAGTAAAGTGTAGCGCCAAAATTGAAGATGTCAGTCGCGGGAGTAAGCGGACCAAGGGCAACCTGTTCCGGCGCAATATAATCGGGCGTTCCCTGAATGCGCGTTTTAACCGTACCGATTGCGCAACTCTGGCCAAAGTCAATGATTTTGCAGCCATTGTCGGAGGTAATTAAAATATTGTTGGGTTTAATGTCGGCATGCACAAATCCCAGCTTATGCATGGCGGAAAGCCCTCGTGCCACAGCGCACGAGACGTCCAGCAAACTGCGGAGCGACCCCGGCCGGTCAGAATCTATCGAAGTTCCATCCACAAGGTCCATCAGCAGGTGCAACTCGGTAACCGTTAGAAGTTTGCGCTTACGAATCAAGCGATGGCTTTTGCGCAGCACCGGATGATCAAACTGACTGCTGATTTCGTACTCCTGTGTTGCCTGTTCGAGGAAGCGGTCGTCCTCGGCGCTGCGTCGGAGGACCCGCTTAAGCGCATAGAGTTGCCCGGTTCGCTTTTCGCAAACAGCATAGATGGTGCTGCGAGCGCCGTAGCCCAGCGTCGAAAGCACTTCAAAATCCGAAAATTCAGGGGCGCTATCCATCGAGTCGCTTTTTCCATTTCCACGGAAAGCCTTGCCAATGCACCAAAGCCACCCACCCGTGCAAGCTCTGCACCATCCAAATGCAGCCACGGCCTCATGGGTATAAACATGCGGTGGAAGAACAGGGCGAATGGATCGCAGCCAACGACAAAGAGTTAAGCCTAACGGCCCAACATCTGCTGGAATCGCCGGGTAAAGGCGGCTTGGGCCGGCGTTTGATGGCCCGTGATCTGCCACTGAAATACCACACGCGATACAGGAATGCTTAGTTTGCTCTGCAAGGCCCGGGTCAGCTTGGCCAGCGAGTTAACTTGGTTGCTGGAAAAACCTTGAACGTTGAGGTTGCCAATTACGCAAATGCCAATAGCGTTTTTATAAGGTAAATAATTATGATTTCGATAATTTGGCCACTGGCATACTGGCGCTGTGCTTCGCTGTGCCAACCACGAGGATCCAACTTCTACGGTTCCATCACCCTTCTGGTCGGCGTTTTGACCGTTGTCTACTACAAAGTGAAAATCCACCGGCCAAACCCGCTTAGGCCGCTCTTGAGCCGAACGCATATCCATCGCTCTTGGAACTTGTCCTCCCGGTAGAACACCGTCGGCCAGATCGGACGCATCGCCCGCCAAACTGTTCGACTGGTAGATGATGATATAGTTCCATCGGTTCGGCTGCAATGATACAAGGGGTTTAATGGCACGAGAAAAGTTGTCGTCCATTGGTGTTGTCGCCGACAAAGACCTAACCGGGCTGGTAATCGGTTGACCTTCAAGCAACATCAGCAAACCAGCGCCTACGGTCAGGCTTGCCACCAGCGAACTAAGCACCGTAAGTACGCGCCTTTGGCTCACCGTTGTTTTCCGAGAACCTGCCGACCTGCCAGTCTTTGCCATGACAACCACGCCTTAATGCAAAACCTTTACTTCCATATTCTATGGTATCGGACGCATCCAAACAAATAAGTTAAAAATTATTCACGATCAAGTTTATTCCGCTTCACGTACCCGAGTCTCGTGGTAAGCGACCCACTCGCCTAAACCCTAACGCAAACTTAACAGATGGCATCACCTCATCCTGCGCTGCGGGCTAACTGAGGCTCGGCTGCAGCAAAAGTAAAAGGTTAATAACGTCACTTTTGTGCTTGGTCATTGTGCCTGGCACGTGCCATAACCTCCGTAGATTTAGTGCTTTACTCCGCACCTCGCTTATGACGATATAATAAACGCCGAGCAGCCTCATTTTAATGCAATAGCGTCATCGCCTGCTTTGGACGCGTGGGCGCCGCTTGGATGCCAGAACAAAGCTTCCCGGCTCCGAAGGGCCGCTTTTACTCCTTTTTGTTCGAAGTTTGTTCTTGACCGATAAGCAGGCGATGTTAACATAGGAACCGGAGCATATCGGCACCGGGGCTGCAAACATGCCGGATGTTCGCAGCATCTTGGGAAACACTACCCGGCAAGCGCAAAGAGCATTCGCCCCGCTTCAGGGACTGTGCTTAGGAGAAACAGATCATGAATCTTGAAAAAGCGGCGGTACGAACCAAGCGGCTCTTGGGGTTGGTTGTTATCTTAGGGCTAGCGATACTCGTTGTCGGGATAGTGATTGCCACCTTAGCGGCACACAATTCGGGCAGCCATGCCGATTTGGCCACCATTATTCACGATTTTGAGCCCGGCATTCTAATTGCCTGTTTTGGCCTAGCGGTCACCATCGCGGGAGCGGTGCTGCAGCCACTGACGGCCGTGCGGTTTCAGCAGGCATCCGACGCAAGTTGGCGCTACGAGCAGGTGCGTGGCGCCATTGAAAACCAACGCCAGCAGCTAGAGGCCATTCGAGAGAGCGTGGCCCTTTCCGATGCTGCCAAGCAGATCGCCTACCGCCATAAGGACCGCGAAGCGCTACGGCACGCCATCCGTGAGGATATTGATAAAAACGACTACGAAGCCGCCTACTGGCTGACAAGTGAAATGGAACGCCGCTTTGGCAGCAAACAGGAATCCGCCCAGTTCCGGGACATTATTGAATCATCGCGACGTAAATTTATTGAAACTGAAGTGCGTGAGGCTCTGACGCATTTCGACCTGCTTCTCAAGCGTTTTGACTGGGCGGCCTGCTACCGAGAGATGGAACAACTCATGAAAATGTTCTCCTTCCATCCGGACATTCAGCGTCTGCCCGAACGCGTGCAGAATGCCCGCGACACGCACAAACGCGCGTTGCTCAAGGAATGGAAGGACGCCGTTTCTCGCGATGACGTCGACCGCAGCGTCGAACTGCTCAAGCAGCTCGACCAATATCTGACACCCGGTGAGGCCGAAGGCTACAAAGAAATTGCCCGCGATGTATTTAAGAAGCGGCTTCAGCAGCTTGGCGTGCAGTTTGCCCTGCATGTCAGCGACAAAAACTGGCCGGAAGCGGCCCGAATCGGCCAGCAGATTATTGACGAGTTCCCCAATGCCCGCATCGCTGCGGAAGTGCGCGATCGCATGCCGATCATCCGCGAGAAGGCGACACAGGCTGGCTCGGCGGTTGCAATTTAGGCTCCAGCAGTCGAGCCACTTCAACCGCCACCCGGTCGCCGGCCGGCATCTGTCGCGAAAATCGCTCCATGGGCGAAACCAATTGCGAAAGCTGCGAACTTATTTCCATCCGCTGCTGCGGATTTTTGAGCAGTTCGACCACGCGTTGAACCACCGGACGCGTTGAACCATAAAACGGCATGAACTCAGGCACCAATTCGCGATCTGCCAATATGTTCACCAGAGACATATACTTTGTTCTAATAAGAAAGCGCCCGACCAAATTCCATTTCCAGCGGCTCAGAGCGTAAAGCACAATCATGGGCTTGTAATGGCTGGCGACCTGCAGCGTTGCGGTGCCACTGCACACCAGCACCAGGTCTGCCCAGGCGATGACAGCATCCGTGGCATGCGTTCGAATTTCAATGCGTTCGGAACTGCGCATAAGATGGGCCTGAATCTGCAGCGCCCTGTTTTTATCCGCGGCTGCCGCCACAAATACGCACTCCTGCACCCGCCCTCTTAGTTGCGAAGCGACCTCCAGCATCACCGGCAAGTTCGATGCGACCTCACTGCTGCGAGATCCCGGCAGAATAGCGACTTTCAGCTTGGCCTGCGGCAACGGGGACGCAGTCGCTGCCGCTGTTGGCTGATCAGCCAATCGGTCAAATAGCGGATGGCCAACGTATACGGCATCAATGCGTTGCTGCCGAAAGTAAGGCTCTTCAAAAGGCAGCACGCAGCAGAGCGTATTAACCGCCCGCGAAAGCTTGCGCGTCCGCCAGGGCGCCCAAGCCCAGTGCTGCGGCGCGACATAGTAGCAAACCGGCAGTTTCATACGACGCGCCATCAACCCAATACGGACATTAACGGTGGGCGAGTCAATGGGAATGACCACATCGGGCCGGTTGTTTACAAACTCACGGCGGATTTGCTTGAGCAGCCGCAGCCAATACCCTACCTGGCGCAAAGCCCCAAGCAGCATGGCTGCATTGCGGGTTGGGTCGGCCAGCAGCCGACAGCCCGCCGCAGCCATCTTAGGGCCGCCGACGCCCACAAACTGCGCGTTGGGAAACTTACGCCGCAGCGATTCTATCAGCGCCTGGCCCAGACTGTCGCCGCTATGCTCCGCAGCTGAGATAAAAAATCTTATATTGCCAATGAGCCAAGCCTCCTGAAGGATCGCCATTGGGGAGACGAAACCCATCGTTGCAACTTCAAAGGCTCCGTCGTCGGCTCATCTGGCACGCCATTACCGGGCCAAGGCCGACTCATTGGCCTTTTCTTGACCATCGTCCTGAACCGCCGGCAGCGCCTGCTTTGCGGCTTCCTTGGCGTGCAACAATGTTGGTGAGGCAATGGCCAGCGTGCTGTAGGCACCGGTAAATACACCGATCAGCATGGCGTAGGCAAAACCATGCACGCCTTGTCCGCCCCAGATATACAGAATCATGACGACCACAAACACGGTAAAGGTGGTCCAAATGGTTCGACCAAAACACTGATTGATAGAGTCGTTCACCAGCTTGGACGTCAATGGCAACTTAAGTCGCCCGCGGTTTTCTCGCACCCGGTCAAAGATCACGATCGTATCGTTGACGCTGTAACCAATAATGGTTAAATACGCCGCGATCATCGTCATGTTTATCTTGAAGTTGTCCACCAGCAAAAAGTGGCCGATGGCCGTGCGATGGATGTACACAGCGAGCACCGTGGCCGCCACTGCAACAATTGCATCGTGCACCAGCGAAAAGATAACGCCAAAGCCATACCTAATACCGCCAAAGCGTATCCACACATAGGCTACAATCAACAGCAGTGAAATACCCACGGCAATCAGCGCATTGAGCCGCGCTTCGGTCGCCACCTGCGGCGCAAAGCTGTTGACACCCGCAAGCCCACCGGATGTTGTCAGCGCGGTGCGGATAATGTCCCATTGTGAAGCGGCAACCTGTTGCTTCCAGAGAGCCGTCTTGCCGGAATCGTCGGGGTTGTAAAGGAAGTTGTCATCCACCGCCACCACCACGGCCGCCGTCACGGGGGCGGGGCCTTTGCCTGCCGCGTTTGCCGCATAGGCCAGTGGAATCACCTTAAAAGGCCGGTACTGCAGCCGGGCGAAATCCGGCTCCTGCGCCATCTGCCGGATGCGAGACATAAGGTGAGCCACCGTCTCCGGCGGCGAAATATTACGAAGCACCACACCCACGCCACCGTGGTAATCGCTTACATCAACATTTGGGCCGTGCGGAATCAATTCCTGCAGACTATTTTTGGTGATTGCGAAAATCGTGCCGTCGTCAAACAGCCGTTGTATATGGCTCGGCGAGACATTGACGTCCGAAAAGTTCAGTTTGCGCGTGACGGCAATCACATCCGCAAACGTCGCTTCAAGCTTCTGTGTAAGGTCCTGAACGGGGCTTGCAGTTGCAGTCGCGCCAGGCTTGCTTTCCGGGTTTACGATGCTTGTGATGATCGTAAACTCATTATGCTTGGCACCCACACTGTAAACCGTGGCTCGCCGCAACGCTGCCAGCGCCCGATCGCTCCGCCCCAGTGCCGCAACGCGCTCGCGCACCGCCGACACCGCAAGCGTCTTTCCCGGTTTAAGGTGCAGCGTAATTTGAGTGCCGCCGTTAAATTCCGTGTCATACTTATGGGTGCCGCGTGCCCAAAACGCCACCATGCCAGAAATCATGACCAATGCCGAAACAATCCAGAAAATGTAACGTTTGCTGATCCAATCAAAGTTGGTCAGCGTGAAAACCCGCATAAAAGGCCAGCGACCTCTGAGCCAGGTAAACGTAAACAAATCGCGGAAATATTCCGCCACAGAAAGATCATCTATCTTACGCATCACACCCGTACGAATGGCGGTAATCATCAGCGTGCGCGTGACAAACAAGGCCGTAAACATGTGCACCGCCAAACCAATCAGCAGCGTTATGCCAAAGCCCTTTACGTCTTCCGATCCGAGTTCTATCAGCACGATGCTGGTAAGCGACGTTGTAAGGTTAGCGTCAAAAATAGTCCAGAAAACCTTGTCATATCCCTGCTTAACCGCCAACCACAGCGAAGCACCCTTGTGCAACTCCTCGCGGATACGCTCATTAATCAGAATGTTCGCATCCACCGCCATACCCAGGGTCAACACCACGCCGGCGATGCCCGGCAGGGTGAATGTCGCATGCAGCAGCGACATGACGCCCATCAACAGCAGCAGGTTCATCAACAGTGCTATGTCCGCAAACGCACCGGTAATCGTGTAGTAGGTAAACATGAACAGCAACACCACAATCACGGCTATGACGGCGCTGCGCAAACCGGCGCGAAGATTGTCGGCTCCAAGCGTCGAACCAATTGTTTGCACCGATATCGGCTGCGATTGCAGCGTAGCCGGCAGCGAACCCGCGTTGAGTATCTGCGTGCTCGTGTGGCCTTCATTGGCAATGGATCGAGCCGCCAGCACGTTGGTGGCTGTGCCCAGCGTTATTTGCCCCTGCTTATGAATGATCCCACGAATGCTCGGTGCCGTAATTGCCTTGCCATCCAGCAAGATTGCCATATTTTGATTGCGATTCGCACTGGTCAACTGCCCCATGTAGTAACCGCCGGCATCATCAAGATTGAAGTAAACCGTCGGCTGGCCCGTACTTGGATCAGACCCAAACTGCGCCAATTCAACCTTCCACGGCTTAAAGCTTGGCGCGTGAGTCATCATTTTGCCTGGAGCATCATACAAAAGAACGTAGTGCCGACCTTGATATTCACCGGTTACATAATATGGCGGTTCACTTGGCTTGGGCAGCAGATCTTTGCCATTGACAGGATCAATTTCAAACCAGCGCAGACCAGACGGTGTGATGGCATTATGCGGACCCTTGGCCTCAAGTTGCCGAACGGCCGTAAGCATACCCGGCAAACTTGGGCTGGCCGCAATTCTAAAATCAAGCACACCGGCGCCACGCAACAACCGCTCAAGCTCGGCAGGATTGTCCAAGCCGCCACTATGCTTACGCAAATTGCTGTAGGCCGCCACAAGCTGGTGAATAACAGCCGCTCGCCCCGGATGATTGGCGATCAGCTGACTTAACGAAGTCTTCGCCTGAGCGCTGCCGGTGTCGTAAATGGCTTCAAGCACGTTCGCCAATTGCCGCACGTTGATATTTTCCGCCAGCACGGCGTTAAGTGCCTGCTCATAAACCGCCTCGGTATTGTTCAGCCGCTGCAGCAGCGCATCAGGTAAATCCGTCGGACTGTAGCGTCCTGCAGCCTGTCGGGCGCTGTGGTACGCGTCGTAACTTATGGCAAGCTGCTTGAGCAACACCAGCCGCTTCTGATTGGTACCCGCCAGAGCTGCAATATCCTTCTCACGAAGGCTGGCAGGCTGGGCAGCCACAGCCGCATTAATCTGCGATGGCTGAATGTTGTCGGCCAGCAGTTTGTCAACGAGCTTTTGATAAGCAGCCTGCGCTTGCCGCGATTTCTCATCAGCCAGCGGCATCTGAATTTCGATGCGGTTGCCGCTGAGCACCCGCCACACCAAATTGCGCACGCTTTTTGGGTCTACTCTCTTTTTAAGCACATCCACCACCTGCTGCGCCAGCCGATTGGGATCGCCATGAAACCCTTTGGGAATATTAAGCTGGTAAATGAGGTCCGTGCCGCCGGAGAGATCAATGCCGCCCTTGACGCCATTGAAGTAAATGCACAGCACCGCCAGCGCGATAGCCGCAAATATAAGTCCGAACCTTGCCCATAAGTTTGTCTTCATATCGTTTCCGAGGCTGTTGTTGCAAAGATGGCATTCGATTTTAGCTGTCAGCGAGTGCCGACAAGGCGATTATCAATTTTTACTATCATCGCCCGCCTTATCGTCCGGCACCACCGAGGCCACCGCCGTTTTCAAAAATCTGGCTTTGACGTTGTTCGACTCGTCAATCTTCAGCACAATGTCGTCGTCGCGCACATCCACCACCGAGCACACCATGCCCCCGGTGGTTACGACGCGATCTCCCTTTTTCAGCGACGCCATCATCTGCTCACGCCGCTTTTGTTCTTTTTTGGGAGCCCGCATCAAAAAGAACAGAATGAGAATTAAACCCACCGGTAAAATCAGGCTGGTGAGGGAAAACCCCTGATCGGGCACCGGCTTCTTTGCCGTCGGGGCTTGCGCGGCTGCGGTACCGGCCTTGGCCGCGCCCGCTGTCGCCTTTTGCCCGACTGCAGCAGCAGCATTGCCTGCACCCGCCACCGGAGCGGCCGCAGGCGCAGCCACCGGCGCGCCGCCCGCCACGGGCATAGCCACCGGGGCACTATTGTCGGCCAAGGTCATGGCACTTTTCCCGCCTGGTGTTAGTACCCCAAGCGACACCACTAATGCCAACACCGCTAACTTACGTTGCATAACTGTTCCTCTTAATTATTAACTCGCCGCGTGCCTGTCGCCTGCCTTCAGGCAACAAGCCAAGCCAGCAGATTCACCCGGCCAGCCACAGGCCGGAGCACCGGGCCGCCAAATTTATGTTTGGATTCTCCGCAGCCGCCGGATGCCGGCGAAACCGGCATTACACGCCATTTTCGCCCCTGATAGCGCCCGCATCGGGCGCTTTCAGGGCAGAAAGGTTATTGTCCCGTATAGCACGCCTGATGTCCAGCATCCAGCGCTGGAAGAACCTGACATTATGCACCGACACCAGCGTTGGTCCGAGCATCTCCCCTACCGAAAACAGGTGCCGAATGTACCCTCGCGAAAACTCCCGGCAACACAGGCAATCGCAACCCGGCTCCAAGGGTCGGGCATCACTTATGTATTGCGCATTACGCAGCCGCATGGGTCCATCATATGTAAACGCCAAAGCGTTACGCCCATTGCGCGTCGGCAGCACGCAGTCGAACATATCTACGCCGCATTTTACCGCCTCCAAAATATCCCGCGGGTAGCCAACCCCCATCAGGTAACGCGGCTTATGCGCCGGCAGCAATGGCGCGGTGACGGCAATCGTCTCCACCATACGGGCGTGGCCTTCACCAACCGCCAAGCCGCCAATGGCGTAGCCGGCAAAGTCCAGTTTGATCAGTTCCACCGCGCATTGGTGTCGTACCGCAGCATCTGTGCCACCCTGAACAATGCCAAAGAGTGCCTGCCGCCCCTGTGGATCTAATCGCTGATGTTCCCGGCAGCACATCTCGGCCCACCGCAGTGTGCGGGCTATTGCATCACTCAGACGTTCCGGCGAGCAGTCGGCCGGCGGACAGTCGTCAAAGGTCATGGCAATATCAGCGCCAAGCTCATGCTGTACACGCATGGATTCCAACGGACCTAAGTGGATTTCAGCACCATCAATGTGCGATCTAAAAATGACGCCATCATCACCAAACTCTCGCAGGCTCGCCAGCGAAAAAACTTGAAATCCACCCGAATCGGTAAGCATGGGGCCACGCCAACCGCTGAATTCCGGCAACCCGCCAAGTGCCGCCACCACGGCCGAGCCAGGCCGCAACATCAGATGATAGGTGTTGCCAAGTACTATTTGACAACCACAATCGCGCAGCATCGCCGGGGTGAGGCCTTTGACACTGCCGCGGGTGCCCACCGTCATAAACGCGGGCGTGTCAAACCCGCCATGCTCGGTCTCCACGCGCCCAAGCCGCGCCGCCGAGCCAGAATCCTGCCCTGATACCGTAAACCTTATTCCCATGGCCCAAGCTTATATTGGCTTCAAGCCGGACGGTAAAGCGCCGCCGGGTTTCTCTGGCTCCTTTGCCAGCCAGAATTTCTCTCAAAAACGCTCGTACATGCTTAACGAATGCAGCTTTTTCGATTATTCTTGAAGGGTATTGCCACCATAAAGGAACCTTAAATATGAAAAAATTGCTTGTTGCCAACCGCAGCGAAATTGCTATTCGCGTTTTCCGGGCTGCCACCGAGCTGGGACTGTCTACCGTAGCCATTTACAGTCACGAAGACCGTTACAGCCTTCACCGCTTTAAGGCGGACGAATCCTATCAGGTCGGCGGCCCTGACGCGCCCGTCAAAAACTACCTTAATATTCCGGCCATTATTGCTCTGGCCAAAGAACATGGTGTGGATGCCATTCACCCAGGCTATGGATTTCTATCTGAAAATGCTGACTTTGCCCAGGCCTGTGCCGATGCCGACATCACCTTCGTAGGCCCTACCCCTGCCATGCTCCGCGCTTTTGGCGATAAAACCGCCGCGCGCAACATTGCCCGCAAAGCCGGCGTGCCCATTCTCCCCGGTACGGAGCACGGTATGACCGATCCCGCCGCCATCAAAAAGGAATCCAGGCAAATAGGCTTCCCCCTCATCATTAAAGCCAGTTTTGGGGGCGGCGGCCGTGGCATGCGCGTCGTCAAATCTGCCGATGAACTCGCCGGCAAGCTCGAAGAAGCACAGCGCGAGGCTGGCGGCGCCTTCGGCAAAACCGAAGTCTTCATGGAGCGCTACATCACCCGAGCCAAGCATATTGAAGTCCAACTGCTCGGCGATTCCCATGGCAATCTCGTACATCTCTTTGAACGCGACTGCTCCGTACAGCGTCGCCACCAGAAGGTCGTCGAACTCGCCCCCGCCGTTGGCCTCGATCCCGCCCTGCGCGATCGCATTTGTCACGCCGCCTTGCTTATCGGTCGGCAGGTACGATACCAAAACGCCGGCACCGTTGAATTTCTTGTAGATGCGGAAAGTGGCGAGTTTTTCTTTATAGAAGTCAATCCGCGCATTCAGGTGGAGCACACCGTCACTGAAATTATCACCGGTGTAGACCTCGTTAAATCTCAACTTCTCGTCGCACAGGGGTACTCGCTCCACAAGCCCCCCATCAACATCCCGCAGCAGGAGCACATTACCTATCGCGGCGTTGCGCTGCAGTCGCGCATTACCAGCGAAGACCCGGTCAATCACTTCATCCCTGATTACGGTCGCATTACCAGCTACCGATCGCCCGCCGGCTTTGGCGTGCGACTCGATGGTGGCACCGCCTATACCGGAGCGGTCATTACACCCCATTTCGATTCACTGCTCGTCAAGCTCACATGCTTTGCATCCACCTTTGAAGAAACCGTTGCCCGCACCGTGCGTGCGCTTTCCGAGTTTCGCGTGCGCGGCGTAAAAACCAATATTCCGTTCCTCGAAAATCTGGTCCAACACCCCACGTTTCTGGCCGGCGACGCTACCACCACTTTTGTAGACTCTACGCCGGCGCTCTTTCGTCTTACCATCCGCCGTGACCGCGCTACCAAACTGCTGACCTTCCTCGGCAATGTTATTGTCAATGGCTCGCCCGACGTAAAACATCTCCCCGATCTTGCGGTCATGACGCCGCCACCGACCATACCATTTGAGCACGGCTCGTTAATACCCACAGGGTCACGCGACAAGTTCAAAGAGCTTGGTGCTGCAGGATTTTCCAAATGGCTGCTGAACCAAAAGCGGCTTATGTTTACCGACACCACGATGCGCGATGCACATCAGTCGCTCCTGGCCACCAGGGTACGCACCGTGGACCTGCTCGGCCCGGCCGACGCAATCGCCCACCGACTGCCCAACCTCTTTAGCCTTGAGATGTGGGGCGGAGCCACCTTCGATACCGCCATGCGATTCCTGCATGAGGACCCCTGGAAGCGCCTCGCCAACCTGCGAGAGAGGGTTCCCAACATTCTGTTTCAAATGCTCTTGCGGGCCAGCAACGCCGTTGGCTACACCAACTACGCCGACAATGTTGTTAAGTTTTTTGTCAAGCAGGCCGCCGAAAACGGCATAGATGTTTTCCGTGTTTTTGATTCGCTCAACTGGACGCGCAACATGCAGGTAGCGATGGATGCCGTGCTCAACAACGGCGCCATTCTTGAAGCCGCCATTTGCTACACCGGCGACATTCTCGACCCTAAACGCCATAAGTATTCGCTGCGCTACTACGTCAAGATGGCCCGCGAACTCGAAAAGATGGGAACGCATATTCTTGGCATTAAAGATATGGCAGGCCTTCTCAAGCCATTTGCAGCGCAGAGGCTCGTCAAAGCCCTCCGCGAGGAGGTCGGTATTCCCATTCATTTTCATACGCACGATACCGCCGGCGTGCAGGCCGCCAGCATACTCATGGCCTCACAGGCCGGAGTCAACATCGTGGATGCCGCCATCAGCTCCATGAGTGGCATGACCAGCCAGCCCAATCTGAACTCCCTGGTCGCGTCCCTGGCCAACACCCCACGCGACAGCGAACTTGACCAGGAAGCCCTCGCCCGCCTCGCCGATTACTGGGAGGCTGTACGACGATTCTATCAACCCTTTGAAGAAGGCATGCTTGCCTCCACCGCTTCGGTTTACGAGCACGAAATGCCCGGCGGCCAATACACCAACCTGCGTGTGCAGGCTCGCAGCCTCGGCCTCGCCGACCGCTGGAACGAAGTCGCCTCCATGTACGCCAAAGTCAATCAGCTTTTTGGCGATATCGTTAAAGTGACCCCCTCCAGCAAGGTCGTCGGTGATATGGCCCTGTTTATGGTCACCAACAACCTGCAGCCACAAGACCTGCTCGATGAGTCGCGCCATCTGGATCTGCCCAAGAGCGTCGTCGAGATGTTCCGCGGCGACCTCGGCCAGCCTCCCGGTGGATGGCCCAAAGCCCTGCAAAAGATCATCCTCAAAGCCACCAAGCCCAACACCGCAAGGCCCGGCGCCAAACTCCCTTCCGTTGATCTCGAGGCCGCACGCAAAGAACTTGCCGAAAAGTCCTATGGCCCGGCAAGCGACACCAATCTCGCCAGCTACCTCATGTACCCGCAGGTATACCTCGCTTTCGACCGCATGCGACACCACTTTGATGATGTCAGCATCATTCCAACGCCCGCGTTCTTTTACCCGATGCAGCCTTATGTCGAAGTCCCCATTCAAATTGATACCGGCAAAACTCTGCTCGTGAAGTTTTTGACCGTCGGCGATGCCGACCCCGATGGGATGCGTACTGTCTTTTTTGAACTCAATGGTCAGCCACGCGAAGTTAAGGTTGCCGATAAATCGCTCGCCGGTAAAGCGCGCGCTGAACTTCCCAAGGCTGATAAAGACAATCCGTCACATGTCGGCGCTCCCATGCCCGGCAAAATCAGCGCCGTTTCGGTAAGCCTTGGCCAAGCCATCGCGCGAGGGGACAAACTGCTCTCCATCGAAGCCATGAAAATGGAAACCGCAGTCTACAGCCCGCGTGACGGAAAAATCAAGGCTATTGACGTACGCCCTGGCATGACCGTCGCCACTGGCGATTTACTCGTGGAGATAGAATGACAAGCGATCCGGCTCCATTCTCTTGTTTGACGTCGTTTTGCTTAATACAATATAGGCGTGCCCAACTGGAGTCTTGGCAATGTGCAACAACAATACGTTGACTATTCGGCCGTCGCATAACTTATGCTGCAGGCTCATGCCATTGTTCAAAATCTCTTGGGTTGCGGGGGTACTTTCCGTGGCGCTGACGGGAGCACTGGCGCAGCAAAGCACTTGCATTGCCGCGATAATAAAACCGCCCCCGGCTATCACGCCCTCGCTGGTGCTGAAAGTAGCATCTTCCGGAGACAGTTTAAAGTCGCCGCAGGGGGCTCTGCTGGCTGAAAATCCCACCAAAGCCGTTGCCGCAATCAAGAAAGCTCTTTTAACGGCCCCTACGACTGAGCGAAGGACATTACAAAAGCTTCTGCTCCGCGTTGAAATCAACCGCGTCAGCCAGCCTACGATTATTCACTTTTCGGCCATACACCTGCCTGCGCTGCAAGTGGTCCAACAATGCTGCAATCAAGCTGATGGCGGGACGCCCTTTGTGATGCCTGCCATTCCATCACTCAAACGCATTATGTCACTGCCCGATAGAAAACTCAGCTTTTGGCAGGCCATGGTGGACATGGCTCATATTACGGGTTGCAGCCCGGCAGGCTTGCTCCATAGCATTGGTCCAACAGCACCCCCTCAAGGGATAGATCTAAAGAAGCATGGCTACATCGGCAAGCATGAGCCGTATTGTGTGGCCGGCCCCTATCTGCTGCTCATTAAAAGCATCGCTTGGGAATCTACTCAAAACCTGCAACCAGCACAGAACCAGTTTGGCAATCAAGCAAATTCTCCGACACTGACCATTCATATTAAGGTGCTGACCGAACCGAAATCACCCATTCCGGCCCCGGGCAACGACTCATTTAACTACGGAAGCTTCGATCCTCAGCTTCAGCTAAATGTTGTCCGTGCAACCGATCAGAACAATAAAAGCCTTCTCACTCCTCAACAACCAGGCAACTTCGCCGATAACGACATTACACGCGACAGCGGACCATTCGATGGTTCGTGTCTGCTTATGCTCAATCTTTCGGGCAAGGCGCCCAAGAGCATCCGCCATTTATCCGGCTTTTTACTTAGGCCGCTCTTGATTGGCAATAAAGTATGGACAATTGACAATATTAACAATATCAAAGAGCGCACGCATCAAGCCTCCGGATTTTCCATTGTGTTGGGTAAAGTTATCCATCACCTCACAGGCAAATACACTATTGTCGCGCTTGTCAACACCATGACCTTTCAAGGCCCACAGTTCCAATCGCTTAGCCAACAGCAGCGCCAGATCAGACAAATGCTCTTGGGCGGCCAGGGCGCCATAATGTACGACAAAAGCGGCCATGCGTACCGCCTCACAGCGCAAAGCACGATGGCGTTTAACGATTCATCCGCAGGCGTTCGGTTCGACTTGCGCCTCGCGGGCGAAAACTCAGGCCTGCTGCCCAAGGCCGTTGCTACACACCCAGGAGCCGCTGCCTCTGGTGGACCCGTTGGCCCGCCCATCCGGCTGGTATGGAAACTACCGCAAGGCGTCGTAACTCCACGCATCACCTTCGCCTTCCACAATATCCCGGTTCCGCAACCCTGAGTGTTTGGGCATCTTTGCGTAAAGGAATATCGCCATGAATATCGCCCGTATGCCTCACTCACCTAAGGCTAATATTGCGTTGCAGCGACGGCCCTGGGTCTCCCCAATTCCCGCCAATCGCGGCAGATGGCAACGGCTGTTATCGGGGCTGATGCTTTTGGGCGGTCTGGGGGTTGGCTCATTCCTGTCATACACCAATGCGGCTGGTGCAAATGCCGCCACAAGTACCGCACCGGAGGACCTTGCCCATCTGTTGCCGCCCGCCGCAACGCTAACCAAGCAACAACGCTTTGCACAGCATTTATTTATGCAGCCAACCTTAATAACACTGCACCTTACACATGCCTCCCCGGCCCAGGTTTGCCAAGCGCTATGTACGCAAGTTGGTCTGAAGTACAAATTTGAGCCAATGCCATTTGGCCCGCAACCGGCTCCTATGAATTTTAATGTTGAAAAAGTTCCTTTTTTCACGGCGCTTCGCAAACTTCTCACTAAAAGCGGCTATTCGCTTAACCCCTACAACCATGTACTCGACATCACCGCAATGGGTGGCACAGTGCTCGCAGGCCCGCACGATCAAACCGGACGCTTTTTAATCGTCGCCAGCACCACCGACGACCACGCCAAGCTCACCTTCACCGGCGATAAGCCACAACAGACGAACCGACTGACTCTGCAAATTGATCTATTTTCCGAACCGATGCTCCGGGGCATTATCGTCGGCCCGCACGCGGTACTTACCCTGGCCATGGATAACCGCGGCAACAATCTGCTCGTGCCCGAGTCGCACAAAGCTCAGCCTCCCGACATTTATAACGCTGGCGCATACTGGTATCACAACTTAACGTTTTATCTTCGGCGACCGGTCAACCTTGGTACGCAAATCGCCAGAATCCATGGAACTATTTCAATCGGCGCTCGTACCGCATCAAAAAATATTGCCATTGACCATATCATGCAGCCCAAACTTCGCATCATCTATGTGCTTGGCAATAAGCTCATACTTAAGCCCATTGCCGCCCATGGCAACACCTATGCAATGAGAGTGCAGGTTGCACCTCCTGGCGTTAACCCGGCGCACCTGAATGACACCTCCACCCAAAAAATCGCCACCGCAGAGGACCTTATCTTCACCCGTCCTCTGCCTGTGCTGACCGACGCGGCCGGTCATCATTACCAATGTGATTGGCAACCCGATTGTGGCTGCCAACAAGACGGGAAAGGAACGCTTTCCTTTGCGCCGCCCTCGCCTGCGGGCACCCAAGCAATTCAGGCCGGCATAGATACCGCCTCGAGCAAGCCCGCCAAACAATCCACCCCTGAAAACTTCACAAGGCCTATAAAGTTTTTGTGGCAAAGTCCGGCCCAATTCACCAACGTCTTAGTCCATTTCACACTTAAAAATCTCAAACTTCCTCAATAACGCCCGCACACAAGATTGGCGAGCCAGTTGCAATCGTTTATGTTTCAATCACTGCAGTTGCATTTGCAACTCGGCGTTGGGACAATATACATGGATGAGTTGCACCCCGACAGGAGTGCATCGAAAGGAGGCGAACCGCCAAGCAGTGAATATCATCGTCGCGATGATCGGAAGGGCCGCACGCCAACATTCGTCGCTTTAACCGCCGGAAATTAAACGCAAGTCTATATTTCTTCATAACCGGCAGGTAAGGCAGCTTGAAGGCTGGTGCGGTTTTTCTTTGCGCCCTTGCATCATCGGCCTTTGCCGCGACAATCTACCTATGGTTCCTACCCGTTCCAAACAGCCTCGCCTGCAATTGCATCTGTCACACGCTCGCAGCTCTGGCGATGCCGCCGCTACCACACCGGATCGCCACTTTATAGCCCCCAAAACACTGCTTGCCGGCACCGCCGTGGTCATTGCCGTGGTAGTGACCAGCCTGTTTATTCTCGCTCCATTTGAAATGCGCACCCAGCCGCCTCACGTCACTTGGCCTTGGGCGATGCCTTTCGCCGCATTGCTGCTGGCGATTGCAACATTGCCGGCACTTATGCCCGCCTGGTGGCAGCGGTTTCATGGCTGGATCTCCGGAGGGCTGGGGATAGCCGCGGCCGCTTTGTACATGCTGCGATTCGGCCCGGGAGCCGTTGCACAAAGCGCCGAAAGCTTGGGTACCTATGTTGATTTTATCATCGCCATTGGAACTCTTTTTATCATTGGCTCGGCCATTGAAGTGCGCATTCATTGCGACCCATCGCCCAGAGTCAATGTACTGTGCCTGCTCACGGGCGCACTTTTGGCCGGATGCCTCGGCACTATGGGTGCAGCGGTGCTGCTGGCAAGGCCATTTTTTCGGATCAATCGGCAACACCTTGCCGGACGACATGTTGTGTTTTTTGTGATGATCGTAGCTAATGTTGGCGGTGCCATAACGCCTCTTGGAGACCCCCCCCTGCTGCTCGGATTTTTATCGGGTGTGCCATTCTGGTGGATCACCATGCATGCCTGGCCTGCTTGGTTGCTGGCCTTGACCCTGCTTTTGGCAATGTTCTACGCTCTCGACAGCCGGGCCACCAGGAGGTTACCGGCATCTCCGGCACCCGGTGCCGAGCCGGCGGTTGTTATATCTGGCTTAAATCAACTCGCAGTGCTGCCGCTGGTGCTTGCCGCTCTATGCCTTGCCTCACCTTGGCGGGAGATATCGCTGATCGTTCTGGCGGCGGCATCGCTGCTGATATGCCCTACATCGCTGCGTCAAGCCAACCGTTTTAACTTTGAACCCATCGTGGAAGTTGCCGTGCTTTTTTTCGGTATTTTTTTGACCCTGGCACCCGTGCTCAATCTGCTGGATAATCAATCGCACAATGGACAATTAGCAAAATACACATCCACCCCGGCAGCGTCTTATCTTACCACCGGCCTTTGCTCTTCTGTTCTGGATAATGCGCCAACCTACATGGCCATGCTCCACTCTCAACTCATTACAGACACCAAGCCGGGAACCTCCAATATCGCCGCTTCGGTTCAAATCAAAATTAATCTGCGAAGAACACTTCCAAATACCCAAGAGCAGATAATGACACGGCTCACAGATCCAAACTTTGCCCGGCAATTGCTCGCCATTTCTCTGGGCGCGGTATTTTTTGGAGGACTCACCTGGATTGGCAACGGTCCCAATCTGCTTGTGCGTGCCATCGCCCAACAGGAGGGCGCTATGTGCCCCGGCTTCTTAGGCTACCTTTTTCGCTACGCCCTGCCGTGCCTGGGAACGGTGCTTGCCATCATTGGCCTGCTGTTCTTTTTCAGATAGCCCGGCGCAGCCCGCAATAGTCAATAAGCTTGGTCAACCAGCATGTACCTGCACCTCGTCGCCGCTGTAGGCGACGACCTTGTCGGGCGCGGCCTCAACTAGCAATCCGATACCATGGCCCGGCCGCACAAACACTACGTTAATGGTCCGCTGTTTTAACATCCCGGGGAATTCACCCTTGCGGGCGCCAATCGTCAGGCGTTTGTCGGCCTCGCTCCACTTGAATGCGATAGTGGCGTATACACCTTTTTCGTAGTTGTAATTGTCATCTTCATCTTCGTAGAGCGTAAAGCTTCCGTCGGCTCCGGTGTACACGCGCAGTTCAATTGGGTCTACCGGCTCAGCATTGGAATACTGCATCACCGGCCCCAGTGGAATAATCGCCCCGGCGCGAACGGCTATCGGCAGAGTATCGAGCGGAGCATCCATGACGGCGGTGGCTCCGCCGACGAGGTTTTTGCCCGTCCAGAAGTCCTGCCAACCGCTGCCAGCGGGCAAATATACCGGGCGATTCTTCGCGCCCGGCTCCGTTACCGGAGCAATCATTAACGCCGGCCCAAACATGAACTGATCAGCCACACTCTGCGCCCGGGCATCTTCTCTAAAGTCCATCACAAGAGCACGCATCATGGTGTAGCCAGCACTGGTCACCTGCCAAGCCACACTGTAAATATACGGTAGCAGGCGGTAGCGCAGCTTGTCGTACTTCACCAGCATGGGCATTATATGCGGCCCAAAACGCCACATTTCCTTCGGATAGTGGGTGCCATGCACGCGGAACATCGGGCAGAAAGCCCCAAACTGAAACCACCGCACAAACAGTTCCTGATAAGCCGCGTCTGTTGGCCCGTCGGATATATAAAATCCACCAATGTCTGTATTCCAATATGGAATACCGCTCATGGCGAAGTTCAACCCCGCCGGTATCTGCTCTTTAAACGTGGCCCATGTTCCGGTGGTGTCTCCCGACCACGTCACGGCACTGTTGCGCTGTTGGCCGGCAAAAGCGGAGCGTGTCAAAATGAACACACGTTTGGCCGAGGTTGTCGCTCGCTGCCCCTGGTACACCGCCATGGTGTGCATCAGTGGATAGGCGTTGTAAACAAACTCGCCATAACCCAAGAAGGTTTTATAGTTTGCAAACTCGCCCCAGCGAGAATTAAGCTCCGGCTCGGACGCATCAAGCCACCAGCCATCAATCCCCAGCGAAAAAAGCTGCTTATTCATTAATTGCCAGTACAATGCCCGCCCGCGCGGGTTGAACGGATCGTAATAACGTGTACCCGGCATGTCGAGCAACACGCCGGCTTGGTCCATTTTGTGATAGTTAGCCGAGCCTTTGGCGAACTTCGCCCATACCGAAATGATCATGTGAACATGCCAACTATGCAGCATTTTCATCATGTCTTTTACGTCGGGATAGCGTGTGAGGTCAAATTCATTGGAACCCCACGGATGCGGACTCCAGTAAAACCAGTCTTGAATGACGTTATCTATCGGGATGTGCATCGAGCGATACGTAGCCGCCACGCCCAATATCTGAGCCTGTGTATTGTAATGCTCTTTGCACTGCCAAAAGCCCCACGCCCAGCGACCGAACATTGGGGCGTGTCCCGTCAGTTCGCGATAGGCGCCGATCACATCATCAAGAGCTGGTCCCGCCATCATATAGTAATCAACCGCGAAACCTGCTTGACTACGCCACGATATATGCTCCGCAGAACTCTTGGCAACAGGCCATTGCCAACCCACATGCGCCTCCGCACCGCCTCCGCCCTGAAAATATTCTATCTTGATTGGATATTTCTTTCCGGCTTCGAGATGAATCCGTCCCGCAGACTCCTTTGGGCTTTGAATAAGCCAATCCTCGATGAGCTTCTTGCCATCCACCCACAGCCGAATGCCATCATCCGACAACGTGGTAAATAAGTACTCGCCCGTGACGGGTGGCTCAATGAATCCGGTCCATTTAATAGAAAAGTTATCTTCGCCCATACCCTTAGCCGGACCATGATTCCAGACGAAATCTATTTTTTTGTCGCGTCGCGTAAGCTTCAGGGTTTGAAAATTATCGCCGGTGTAGTAGCGGCCCGTCAGGGCGCCGGGCTTGCCATGCTCATCAAAGATATACTTGCCGGAAAGCCATTGCGGCGATGCAGCCGCCACTGAAACATCGGTAATGGCCGGATTATCCCAAAAAATGCCATAGCCCCGACTTGAGAGCATCACCGGAACCGCCACATGCCGGTTGCGCTGCTCGAGCCGCACAGTGGCACCGCGGTAATCCATCAGTCCTTTGGTGTGCTGTCCCAGGCCGTACACGGCTTCGTTGGCGGCCAGCACAAATTTTTGCGTGACACGGTACGTTGGCACATCCTTAAACGTAAATGGCTCGAAGTGCCTGCCGTTGGCTGCTTCGGCCGTGAGCAGCGTTCCGGCTGTATCAAAAAACTGCACCGTCCCGGTGGCCTCGTCAACCTTGGCCGTAAGCGCTGCCGTCTTTATGACAATGTTGCCTGCCTCATGGGTAAGCTGCCAATTCACCTTTGCCGGAGTTGCCACCACCGACAGGCTCGCGGGCTTGGGCGCTGCACCTTTGGGAGAAAACAGAACACGAATGATGCGATCCGAAAACACCTGTAGCCGCAACCGCCCATTGGGATAGTCCAGCACAACGCCATCCGGCTGCCGATGCATGGCCAACGCTGCGCTGGCCACATTTCCTGGGGCAAATGAAGTGCCCGCCGCAAGCGATGCCACGCCGGCAGCCTTAAGAAAATCGCGCCTGGCGACCGCAAATTGTTGTTCACTTCCCGAAACATTGCTATTCATAGTCAACTCCATCATTATTGCTGTACAACGCGTAGCTTTAGCACGCAAATCATAATATAGAACGCCAATCTGTCTACTTTTATTGGCGCAAAGTTTGTTGCTCCTGGCGCAGAACAGGCGCTATGACTTGCTCGAGCGGCAAAACCCGGCAAAACACTCCAAAACGGCCACATATCTTTACCCTGCGGTACAACGTGCCCGTATCTCGATGGCGCAACAATGTTTCCGATGAACTGCCTACCACAATATCTGGCTCAGCCTCCGGCCGTCCCGGCACCTGCACGGACGCATTAAAATATTCGAATGTCGGGCGAGGATGCCGCGACTGCAGCAAGGCGTACTGCAGAGCAAAAATTGGATGGGGGCCATTTAGATCAATGCCGATGGTGCGTGGCTTTGGCTTAACCAATTCGATGTAAGCTGATAGCTGCGATAATTCCCGCGCCGTAAAACCTGGCCCAAGGGTAAAAATCACCTCGGGTGCGACGTTCTCAACAGCACTTTGCCCCATCAACGACCCGGGAAACAGAAGCATGGTCGGCACCACCGCGGCAATAGCCGTCAACGCCAGCAGCAGGCTTTTACGCCATGGCAACTGACCCGATCCATGGAACTTTGGTGCCAGGCAGTGCACAGCGCCCGTAGCAACAAAGAGGGCCAGTGGCAGAACAAGGTCGCACGGAAAAGCGATATCCATCGGCGATGCTCACAGCATCATGCATCCACATGATGTTACCGGCGGCCTGGGCAACAACCGTCGCCGACCCACCGAGATCAAGCAACAGCAGCCACGGTAACTTTAATTATTTTTGGTGCAGCCACCGGCGTCCCTGCGCCGGGGTTTCGCAGCGGCGTTTTGGCGATCTTGTCCACCACCTCAATGCCAGCCGTAACTTGCCCAAAGCAGGCGTATTGCCCATCGAGGTGCGGCGAGTCCTGATGCATGATAAAAAACTGCGAGCCTGCGGAATCCGGGTCGTTTGCGCGAGCCATGCTTATTACACCGCGTACATGCTTTCGATTGCTGAACTCTCCCTTGATATGGTAGCCTGGCCCGCCCGTGCCAGTTCCCTGCGGGCACCCGCCCTGAATCATGAATCCTGGAATGATGCGATGAAACGTCAAACCGTCATAAAAGCCCTTGCCGGCCAGCGTCACAAAATTTTCAACCGTCTTGGGCGCAACGTCTGGCCAAAGCTCCAATTCTATTTTTCCATGTTCGGTTTCAATCGTGACTTGGGGGTTGGCAGCCTGGGCCATGAGAAGCTCCTTTGCGCGATCAACAATTATACACGCCGAAAATCGGCACAATAACACAACTCCCCGAACTTGCCGGGGCACATCTCGAATTGTAAGGTGTTCCACAGCATACGGCCAGCGCCGACACGTTCCGGGGAACATCACGATGCTCCATCCGGTGAACTTTCATTGCCCATGTCCTCTGCGCCTACAGCACTGTCTACCCCGGGAGCAAGCTGCGAATCCTCCCTCTGCTGTCCGGCGGAACCTGAATGTCTGCGCCGCGTGGCCAACCATTCCATAATGCGCCGATGCAGGTCGTCTGCCCCTGCTACCTCGTCGGCAAACAGATAAAGCCCCGTATCGCTGTGCCGAGTCAAATGGTGTGCCAGCAGCCCTGCGAGCTCTACATCGGCCTGATCCCACTGGTGGGAAATCTTCGATTGGCGCAGTTCCGCAAGGCGCAAGGCCCATGCGCTACACGCCTCTGGCAAATGTCGCTGCATGACGGCTGGTGCCACGTCCAGCGAGCCACCGCGAAAAAAAAACGGTTCAATCTGCCGACTTCCGCCACCGGTCTGCAGCGCTATGCCCGCACATCGCCGCAAATCTCGCAAGCCCATGAAGCGAGGGCCAAGCAGTTCATCCGCCGCCGCCAGGCGAGCTTTCATGGCTGCTGCCATGCGAAAATCGAGCCTGCCGGCAGCCTGTCGCATCTGCCCCTCCCACTCACCTCGCAAGGCCGCAAACGCTGTAACAGAAGTCCCCTCTCCGCCGCAGTCCCGGTAAGCCCCCAATGCCTCCACAAAACGCAGCGCCATGGCGATCTGTTTTCGATAATGCTCCATTGAAATGGTGCCATCGCAAACCGCAGTGCATTTTCCCATATCTTTATATGAACAGGGCCGAGCCTTGGGACTTTGCTTGAGCAGATCATCATACCGGCATAAGTCGAAGATATTTTCGAGCAGTTCTACCACGCGTTGGGCGGCCGTCTGCCTCGCAAGCGGCCCAAGCAATGTCGTGCCCTCGTGCGCATCCACCCGGTTGGCAGCCCAAAATCGAGGATAAGGCCCGACCGCATCGCATGCCACAAACCAGGCTGGTTGCCAACCCAGCATACGTGTGTATTGCTGCGGGTACAGGAGCCGAGCGCAGCGGTAGTACCACCAATTGGCGGCCAGCGCACTGCGCACCAACCGATAGCGCACCTGCGTTGCGACCCCTGCCAGCTTGATTGCAGCATGAGCCGCCTGATCCGGCGGATGCATCTTTCGCTCTACCGCCGCTCGCACATTCGAGGTAACCGCCAGCAGGATCGGCGCATCGTTGGCCGCAAGCAGCAGGTACACAGCTGAGCTTGTGGGAAGCGCGGCTTGCGCGGCATTGCCGACGTCATGCGGCTGCAGGCCAACACAATAAGGCAATAATTCGGCTAGAGTATCTTGGGAAGGCTCAGGGCACTCGCTCATTGCAGGGCCTCGCCTCAACAGGATTGCGGGGGCCGAACCACCGCTACATTGGCCACCAGTCGCTTAAACCGGCATGCCGGTGATGATCGTTTCAAATACCAAGGTGCCGTTGTAAATACCCTGACAGTTCGCCACCACGCGACGCCGATTCATGCTGGTCATTTGCGCAATGATATAAAATTTTCCCGGCGGTGACACCGCCCCACGAAAGCGAGTTTCATCACATTTGGCAAAACCGATAAAACCCACTTCCGGCATCTCCCGGTGCGCAAGATATGCGCACAATTGCGCTGCCGCCTCCACCATGATTACCCCCGGCATCAGCGGGCGGCCTGGAATGTGCCCGCGAACCCAGAACTCGTGTTCCGTCAGCTCCTTTACGCCGACTGCGGTCAGAGTCGCATTATCCAGATGAATAATGCCCGATAGTTGCTCCATCTCGAACCGCTGCGGATTAAATTTGCGAATTTCTTCAATTGGAATGATTATTTTGTTTAAATCGAGCTGTGTAAGATCATATAAAAATGGCGGTGCCATACGATGGAAATCCCTTTCTGTCTGATGCGCCGGCAGGGCACGCAGCCTGGCTCGCGCCACCTGCCGCCACAAGCATCAATTTATTTCTTCTGGCCACCGCACCCGGCAGACTACCTTGCCCGGTTCGCACAGCGAACAGACCACCCCTTATGCGCAAAGCGACTGCGCAAGTTGGCGGCCCCCTAAGCGTATCGCAACATACCCGTGCGTCAAGGCGCTTGCGTACGAAGCTCAAGAATCTTCTTGCGAAGTTCCTGCGCCGCGTGCCGCACGTCCTGCATCACCTTGCGAACACGCGTCCCGGCCATTTTGTTGCCGCCCTCGGCTTTGGCAACATCTTCCGCCGCCGATTCGATAATCCTTTTGAGATTCTCGTACTCTTGCATCATATGGCGTGCTCCTGCAAAGACCCTACATGACTAGCCGCATCTCACCGCCTCACAGAGGCGGCATGCGTCGCATTCCTTGAATAGCAATACTACTCTTATCGGCCTTCTGATTGCAAAAAGTACATACAAACCAACCAGAATATCCTCATTTGCGAATATAACGGCGGCGTTCACGGCTCAAACAGCATTGAGTTTTTGACATCCATTTGGCCGTTCACACCCGTTTAATGGTTTCCATCAATCGGTGGAACCGCTCGCTTGGGGTTGGCCTAATCCGTGTCGAGCGGATCATCCTCGGACGGGTCCAATGGCCGCGACGATGCGTAACTCCCGTCCAGCCAGCGACCCAAATCCACAAGCCGACAGCGCTGCGAGCAAAATGGAAAACAATCGCTGCCCACAACTCCGGGAGCTTTGCGGCACACCGGGCAGAACAAGCTATCGCCACTTTTGAGGACGTTCTCTGATGAAAAGTCAGTTACCATATCGTTGCACCGTATGGACGTGAGCCGACGTATCAGAGCGTCGAGCGCCATGCGTTAATGGGCTATTTCTTCGCGGTCTTGCCTGGCGACTTACTACCGGTCGCCGGTTTAGTTTCTGCCGGTGTGGCGGTGGCACCAGGCGCACTGGGCGCTGCAGCCGACTTCTCGCTTCCGCCCGCCTGGTTTCCGCTGGCCGCAGCAGGTGCTGCACCTTGCGATGAATCTTTTTTTGCCGCCGCCTTATAAGAGTCCGAGCGGTAATCTGTCTCGTAGAATCCACTGCCCTTGAATATAATACCGGCCCCGGCCGAAATCAGCCGCGCCAATTTATTTTTTCCGCACTTAGGGCACTTTTTGAGAGCAGCCGCCGTAATGGACTGAAACTCCTCAAACTCATGGCCGCAGGCCCCGCAGCGATATTCATACGTAGGCATATTGTACGTTCTCCAATGCTATATTTTCGGCGACACAACAAACGGACTGTCCCAATTGATACGCCGCCGCTCTCCCGCCAGGCGATTATGCCGGCTTGGCGCTGACCTTCACTTTGGCGGGCCGCAAAATTCGATCGCGCAGTTTATAGCCGCGCTGAAAAGTCTGAATCACCTGCCCCGCCGGAAGATCGCTACGATCCTCTCGCGCTACCGCCTCATGGCAATGAGGGTCAAATGCCTGCCCTGAAGGCTCATACGACTCAATGCCTTTTCTGCCCAGCACCTTCACCAGTTCATCGTAGGTAATTTTGATGCCTTGCAGCAGGCTGGCGGCATCGGTTTTGGCCGGGTCTACGCTTAACGCACTCTCAAAGTGATCCAGTACATCGAGAAGGTCGCGCGCAAAATCTCCCTCGGCCACCTGGCGCGCCTCGAGCACCTCGCGAGCACTGCGACGCCGCAAATTTTCAAAATCGGCCTGCCAACGAACAAGTTTTTCTCGAAGATCATTGGCCTCAGCAATAGCCGCGGCAATATCACCGGAACTGGCAACATCCGTTGGCTCGGAAGATTCCGGCCCCTGCGATGCTGCGGCATTCTGCTCAAGCGTCTCATCGTGACTCGAATGGGGTTGATTGTCTTTACTCATAAACTTACCTCTTGAATGAATACGGCCTCATGGTCATCAACTGGCCGACTTGCCCGCACCGGCCTTGTCATCAACGCCGCCAGCCGCAGACTCCGTGCCCACCAGATAATCCTTGAGCTTTTCAAAAAATGTCTTTTGAATTGGCGAGACGGTGTGATCTTCAGTGGCGGCATACTCGCGCAGCAACTGTTCCTGTTTGCGTGTGAGTCTTCGTGGCACAGCCACATGAACCTGGCACAGCAGATTGCCCTGCCGACCGCCTTGCAGGTCGGGCAGGCCTAATCCCTTGAGCGTCAACACCTGGCCGTGCTGCGTGCCCGACTCAACATGCAGGTTTGACTTGCCAAAAAGCGTTGGAACTTCAACGTCCGCTCCCAGCGCCGCCTGGGCAATACTGACGGGCACCTCCAACACCAAATCATTTTCGCGCCGATGAAAAAACTCGTGCTCTTTTACCCGAACGTATACCAAAAGATCGCCGCGTGATGCGCCTTGTTCCCCCGGCTCGCCTTCGCCCCGCACACGCACCGCCTGCCCGTCATGTATACCGGGCGGTATTTTCACCGTTAGATTTCGCTTTTTTGTTCCGCGACCCGAGCCATCACAGGTTGGACAGGGCTTATCCACTGTGGAGCCTTGTCCAAGGCACGCCGGGCATGTGGTCACCACCTGAAACATGCCGCCAAATCCACGCTGCGCGACCTGCCCGCGTCCACCGCAGGTGGAGCATACACGTCGCTTGCTGCCCGGTTTGGCACCCGAACCGCTGCACGTTTCACATACATCCTGTCGCGTAAAGTCCACTTCGCGCTGACAGCCTTGGGCTACCTCAAGGAGCGAAATCTGCACCTGCGTTTCCAGGTCGTACCCGCGCGATGGTCCGCGACGCCCACCGCCGCCACCTCCACCGCCAAAAATATCATGAAACATCGAAAAGATGTCGTCATAACGCATGTGCTCATAATCATGCACTGCGGTGCCGCCAAGACCCGCATGGCCGAACTGATCGTACCGGGCTCGCTTATCGGTGTCGGAGAGTACTTCATACGCTTCCGACGCCTCTTTGAATTTGTGCTCGGCTTCTTTATCGCCCGGATTTTTGTCCGGGTGAAATTTCAAAGCCGCCTTGCGGTAGGCGCTTTTAATCGCATCCGCCGAGGCGCTGCGATCCACCCCGAGCACTTCATAATAATCTCGCTTGGAAGCCATAATTGCTTCGCCTGTCCACAATAGAAAAGGCCCGGGAGCCAATGTACGCCATCCCCAGGCCTTCAAAAACGTTTATGCGGTCCACCAAAAGGCCCCGCTTCATCCTCGGACTACCAACGGCATAATCAGCGGACGGCTCCTGGCACAGCCTCCTGGTCTTCCTTGGCTTCGGTCACCAGCACATCGGTGGTGAGCAGAAGGCCCGCGACCGAGGCTGCATTCTGCAGCGCTGTACGCGTAACCTTCGCCGGATCTACGACGCCCATTTTAAACATGTCGCCATACTCCCGCGTGGCCGCATTGTAGCCGAACGAGCCATCCTTTTCGAGGATAGCGTCCACCACAACACTGCCGTCTTCACCGGCGTTTTCGCAAATCTGACGGGTCGGGGCCTTCAGAGCAGACTCAATAATGTCAAACCCAACCTTTTCGTCACCGCGTGCCTTGGACTTGGCCGTCTCCACTGCAGCAATCGCCCGCAGAAACGCCACGCCACCGCCGGGAACAATGCCTTCTTCCGCAGCCGCACGCGTTGCGTGCAAGGCATCGTCAACGCGGAACTTGCGTTCCTTCATTTCGGTTTCGGTGCTGCCGCCCACGCGAAGCACGGCCACTCCGCCGGTAAGTTTGGCAAGACGTTCCTGAAGCTTTTCGCGATCATAATCGCTGGTGGTCTTTTCAACCTGGAGGCGAATCTGGCCGACGCGTGCTTCAATGTCCTTCTTCTTGCCGGCGCCTTCCACAATGGTTGTGTTGTCTTTGTCTATGACCACTTTCTTGGCGCGACCCAAGTCGGAAAGTTCAATGGCATCAAGCTTTGCTCCAAGGTCTTCGCTGATGAACTTGCCGCCCGTCACCACCGCCAAATCACCCATGATGGCCTTGCGCCGATCACCAAAACCGGGAGCTTTCACCGCACACACATGCAAAATGCCACGCAACCTGTTCACAACCAGCGTCGCCAAGGCTTCGGCTTCCACATCTTCAGCAATAAGAAGAACCGGCTTGGCCGCCGTCACCACTTTATTCAGCAGCGGCAAAATCTCGCTGATCGTGCTGATCTTTTTCTCATACAGCAGTATGTAGGGGTCTTCCAGCACACACTCCATCGTGCCCGGGCTGGTCATGAAGTATGGCGACAGGAACCCTTTGTCAAACGCCATGCCCTCCACCAGGGTCATCGTGGTCTCGGTGCTCTTACCTTCTTCAATGGTGACAACCCCATCCTTGCCGACACGATCGAGTGCGTCAGCAATCAGGTCGCCAATTGCGCTGTCGGAGTTGGCCGAAATGGTCGCCACCTTCTTCAGATCGTCTTTGCCGCTGACTTTGCGCGACATATCGCTGATGGCCGCCGTGGCCGCCTCAACGGCCTTGTCAATGCCGCGCTTCACAACCACCGGGTTCACGCCCGTCGTTACGGTCCGAAGGCCCGCAGTGTAAATTGCTTCGGCCAGCACTGTTGCCGTGGTGGTCCCATCACCGGCAATATCGTTGGTTTTTCCAGCCACTTCATTCACGAGCTTGGCGCCCATGTTCTCGAAAGGTTCCGGGAGTTCAACCTCTTTGGCCACCGTTACGCCATCGCGCGTAACTTGCGGCGAACCCCAGCTTTTAGCCAGCACCACATTGCGACCCGATGGCCCCAACGTCACCTTGACTGCCGCGGCGAGTTTAGACAGACCATCGAGCACTTTTTGCCGCGCTGCCGAATCAAACACCATTTGCTTAGCTGCCATGATTTTTTACCTTTCCTTAATCAGGCCCAGGAGCGTTATGCACTGCCTTGAACCTTGTATCCAAACTTTACACGCCCGGCCCAACGGGCTCGCGGCGGCATCGTTACCGGGTCACCACGCCGAGCAAATCGCTCTCGCGGAGAATCACAAACTTATCTTCATTGACTTTTACTTCCGTGCCAGCATATTTGCCGTAGTACACTTCATCGCCAACCTTCACAGGCACGGCAACGCGCTTGCCCGAATCCAGCAATTTGCCGGGGCCAACGCTAATTACCTTGCCACGGGTAGGCTTTTCTTTGGCGGAGTCGGGCAGGTAAATGCCCGTCGCCGTCTTAGCTTCCGCTTCTACCGCCTGCACCACCACGCGATCATCAATCGGCTTGATTTTCATTGCGTAAACTCCTGTTAAAACTTGTGCTAATGTTCATTGTCTCGGCAACAGCGCCACGGGGTTACATCATGCCGCCCATTCCACCCATTCCACCCATACCCCCCATACCACCCATGCCACCCATACCGCCCATGCCATCCATGCCGCCACCCGGAGGGCCACCGGCATCCTTCGGCTGCGGCTTTTCAACAATAATAGCGTCCGTGGTGAGCAGCAGTGTCGCCACGCTCGCAGCGTTCTCAAGGGCGCTTCGCTCAACCTTCGTTGGCGTAATAATGCCAGCCTTGACCATGTCCGGTTCATAGTTGAGCGTCAGGGCGTTAAAGCCAAAGTTTCCTTTGCCTGCCAAAACTTTCTTGACCACAACGGCCCCCTCTTCCCCGGCATTTCCGGCGATGCATCGCGTTGGTTCCTGCAGGGCGCGACGAATAATTTCAACGCCCGTGGCTTCATCATGCGAAGACGTTTTCACGCCACCAAGAACCGCCAAGCTCCGCAGCAAAGCGGTGCCGCCACCCGGCAAGATGCCCTCTTCCACCGCTGCACGCGTCGCATGCAGGGCGTCTTCAACACGGGCTTTCTTCTCTTTCATTTCTGATTCGGTCGCAGCGCCAACGTTAATTTGTGCCACGCCGCCCGCCAGCTTCGCCAAACGCTCCTGAAGCTTTTCACGGTCATAATCGCTTGTCGTCACGCCAATTTCGCGACGGATTTGTTCAATACGGGCCTGAATAGCCTTGGTTGTGCCGGCACCTTCAATAATGGTGGTATTGTCGGCGTCAATTTCAATCTTCTTCGCCTGGCCAAGATCCGAAAGAGCCAGCTTATCAAGCTCCACGCCCAAGTCCTTCATCACAGCCTTACCACCGGTGAGAATTGCAATATCTTCAAGCATAGCTTTGCGGCGATCGCCGTAGCCCGGCGCTTTCACCGCCGCCACGCTCAAAATGCCGCGGAGTTTGTTCACCACCAGCGTCGCCAGCGCTTCGCCTTCAATATCCTCGGCGATAATCAGCAACGGACGCTTGGCCTGCTGTATTTTTTCCAGCACCGGCACCAGCTTGCTTGCACTCGAAACCTTGTCTTCAAAAATAAGAATATAGGGCTTTTCGAGCACCACCATCATGTCGTCCTGATTGGTGATAAAGTTGGGCGACAGATAGCCCCGGTCGAACTGCATGCCCTCCACCACGTTGACATAGGTATCCAAACTCTTGCCTTCCTCGACGGTGATCACACCATCCTTGCCAACCCGCTGAAATGCATCCGCCATGATCGAGCCAATTTCCCGATCGTTATTCGCGCTTACCGCAGCCACATCGGCGATTTCATTTTTATCAGCGGCATTGAGAGGCTTGCTGAGCTTCTTAAGATTTTCGGTCACCGCCGCCACGGCCTTATGCACCCCGCGGGCCAGTGCCATCGCATCCGCGCCGGCGGCGAGGTTGCGATACCCTTCCTTAAAAATGGCCTCGGCCAGAACCGTAGCCGTTGTGGTGCCATCGCCGGCGACATCGCTGGTTTTGGTGGCAGCCTCTTTTACGAGTTGCGCGCCTACATTTTCAAACTTATTGCCCAGTTCAATTTCTTCGGCGACGCTCACACCGTCTTTGGTTACAGTCGGAGCGCCCCAGCCCTTGTCGAGCACCGCACTGCGGCCACGCGGGCCAAGCGTGCTCTTAACAGCCGCCGCCAACTTGCTTACGCCTTCCAATAAACTCTTGCGAGCGGCCTCATCGAACGAAATTTGCTTCACTGCCATCGCCAAAACTCCTTCAAAGCAGGACCTATCAAAAACCCAAACCCAGGGTGCTGTCTATCCCCACTCCAGCCGCCCCACAATCCGGGCGCAGCCTGTTCGCCTATTACATAAGCAAGGGTTGTGCCATTGCCAAAAGCGAATCGAATGGCAATCATATAAGACATTATTTTATAATAACTTACATCCATTTCGTCCAAGAAGCATATCCGCACTGCGGCTCCTGCCTCCTTGGCAGCAGTCGCGCGAAGTCAACTGCTAACAATGTCAAAACGGCAGCCCAATGGCTCGTGTGAGTATTCGTAATGTTGCGGCGGCTCTCTCTAAAACTCGGCCTGTAAACACCAACCGCCCATCAGCGGTGCAGCTTAGCGAATTCAAAACCCCGCCCCAGGGTCAACACTATGCGACACAATTGCCAAAACTGAAGGCCGCTGGCATGCGCACCGTCTCGTGTTACAATTTATGCAAATATACGCGTTAGCCAAAAGTGGCGTACCAGGAACTGCGAAAGCCAAGCAGTTCAAACCCTCTGGCCTTGACCAACCAGCGGGCAGTATTCCTCAGGCAGCCTCAGGTGCTCAGGAGCCGTTGCATTGACCCGCTACCGAAAGCATCCCAAGCCAATTATTGCCGGCCAGCTCGATGCCAGCGTGCCAAGCCGTAGCAGCCAAAAGCGTAGTTGGCGGCGCTACCTCCGCATGGCCATCTCCATCAGCATGGCCGTAGCCGCCGCCCTGGTGCTTGCCTTTGGGCCTCGAGGCATCGTTAAAGCCCCGCCACATACAACCGTCGTGGAATACTGGGAAAAATGGAATGGCACCGAAGGCGACCAGATGGCCGAAATCGTGAATGACTTTAACTCCACCATCGGCCGCCGCGACCATATTTTTGTGCGCTATATTTCCACCAGTTCCATAGATCAAAAAACCTTAACCGCCATCGCTGCTGGCGTGCCACCCGATATCGCCGGCCTCTGGAACGAAACGCTTTCTCAGTTTGCCGCCCTTGGCTGCCTGAAACGCTTGGGCACCATGGCAAAATCCTACGGCATTACCGCCGCAAGCTACCTGCCCGTTTACTGGCGCGGATGCCATTATCATGGTCATTTGTATGCACTCGTTAGCACCCCGGCCGCCGTAGCCCTGCTTTACAACAAGGCCATTTTTAAAGCTGATGCGGCACGGCTGCGCGCCGCGGGGCTTAATCCAAACCGTCCGCCAGGCACCCTCAAAGAGTTTGATCGCTACGCCCACGCACTGACAATTGTCTCTTCCCGTGGACAGATTTTGCAGGCCGGCTTTGTTCCCATGACAAGTTGGTATCTTGGCGACTTATGGATGTGGTTTGGCGGGCATGTGTGGAATGCCCAAACGCATAAGTTCACGCTCACCAGCCCCGCGGTGGTCCGATCTTTTCAATGGATTCAAAAATACTCCCAATGGCTCGGTCCGCAGGCCATCAATAGTTTTCAGTCCGGCGAAGGGAACTTTGACTCACCCGAAAACCCCTTTTTGGCCGGGCAGGAAGTTATGGAAATGCAAGGCCCATGGATGGCCAATTACATTTACAACTTTGCCCCGCACCTGTCCACCCTGCTCTGGCCCAAGAGTGTTGAATTAAAAATGCCGCTGAGCCAGCGCTACCAAAACTATTCATGGGCTTTTGCGCCGTTCCCCAGCGCGGTGCCGGGCCTGAAAGATGTCAGCTACTGCTCATTTGACTGTCTATGCATACCACGAGGCGCCAAACACCCGCGGTCCGCATTTGCCTTTATCGCCTATGTAAACCAGCAACCCGTGATGGAAAAGCTCTGCGCCATGCACGGCAAAAACTCCCCCCTGGCCAAGGTGAGTCGCAAGTTTTTACTGCACAACAAAAACCCGTACATCGGCGTGTTTGAAAAACTTGCCGCCAGCCCCAACGCACGCAGCTTTCCGCCCGTGCCCATCGGTCCGCAATTAAAGGCCGAGCTTGGCATTACGGCCGAACGTGTCGGGTTGCTTAAAGACACTCCACGACATGCCTTGGCCCTGGCCCAAGCCAGGCTCCAAAGACTTTATGACGCTTTTCATGCCATGCAACTGCGACGGCAGGCTATCACCGGGGCCGGGGGCGAGTATAATCCGTAAACAGCTTTCATCAGGAGCATCTGCTTGCCGCGTATGAGCCGCCAAACCGTCAACTTTCTCAAAGGCATGGCTTTCTTGTCGCCATGGCTGGTTGGCGTTTTGGTTTTTACCACCATACCTATTGGCCTCTCACTGTATTACAGTTTCTGCAACTATCCGTTGGTGCAACCTCCGGTGTTTGTCGGCTGGCACAATTACAACTACATGATTCACGATCATGTTTTTTGGATATCGCTCAAAAACACTCTGCTTTATGCCCTGATGTCTCTGCCCATGGGCATGGTGATCGCTCTGGCCCTGGCCCTGCTGCTTAATGCAAATATCCGGGGATTGTCCATCTATCGCACCATCATTTTTTTGCCTTCGCTCATTCCACTTGTTGCCTCAGCCATGCTGTGGCTGTGGATGTACAACAGCAAACTCGGTTTGATTAATGTAACGCTGCGCAGCCTGGGCATTGCCCACCCTCCACCTTGGCTTACCTCCACCCAGTGGGCCATGCCGGCGCTGGTGCTCATGAGCTTTTGGAGCCTCGGCAACACTGTGGTGATTTATCTCGCCGGTCTGCAGGATGTGCCGCGGGAGCTTTACGAGGCCGCTGATCTCGATGGTGCCAACCTGCCCCGCAAAATTTGGCATGTCACATTGCCCAGTATTTCGCCGGTCATCTTTTTTAACCTCATCATGGGCATTATCGGATCGCTGCAAACCTTCACGCAGCCATTCATCATGACACAGGGCGGCCCTATTCGGGCAACCTACCTTTACACGATGTATCTCTATGACAACGCGTTCACTTTTTTGCGCATGGGTTACGCCAGCGCTTTGGCATGGGTCCAGTTGCTCCTGGTGTTGACCCTCACCGCCCTGGCCTTTTGGACCAGCCGCTTTTGGGTGCATTATCAAGGCAAATAAAACCAACTAAAAAATCAAAGCAACTTTATGACCAACGCACACAACATCCCAACACCACAAACACCGCCGCCCGATTCGCTGCGCCATCAGGCACTGGTCGGCCAGGCTGTAATGCACACCCATCTGGCCATGCAAAAGCGACGTCGCCTGATGCAGCAATTGCTCATCCATGCTGCGCTCATTTTAATTTGCGCTGCGGCTCTGGTGCCATTTTTATGGATGGTATCCACCAGCCTTAAAAGCAACTCCCATGTTATGAGCAACCCCCCGCAATGGATTCCCCATCCCGTCCAATGGCATAACTACAAAGCCATTTTCACCCGACATAACAGCAACTTTCTGCTCTGGACACGCAATACCCTCATCATCGCGCTGCTGACCGTGCTGGGCACCACCATTTCCAGCGCGATTGTCGCCTATGGCTTTGCCAAAATTAAGTTCCGTGGCCGCGGCGTCTTGTTTGCCATCATGCTCGCCACCATGATGATCCCTTTTCCGGTAACGATGGTGTCGCTGTTTATTATCTTTCGCTGGCTTGGCGATCATACCGGCATGCAATGGCTGGGCACGTTTAAACCACTCTGGGTGCCAGCATGGTTTGGCTCGGCTTTTAACATCTTTTTGCTGCGACAATTCTTTATGACCATCCCCGATGAACTCTCCGAAGCGGCTCGCATGGACGGCTGCTCTGAGTTCGGCATCTTTGTACGCATTATTCTGCCGCTGGCCAAACCCGCCCTTACGGTGGTGGCACTGTTTTCGTTCATGGCCGTTTGGAACGACTTTTTAGCACCCTTGGTCTACATTCAACGATCGCAGCAGTACACCCTTGCCTTGGGATTGCAAAGCTTTTATTCGCAGCTTGGCAACACATCATGGAACCTGCTGATGGCCGCCAGCGTGCTGGTCATTGTGCCCGTGCTGGTGCTGTTTTTCATGGCACAAAAGACATTCATCGAGGGTATTGCCACCACCGGCATCAAAGGCTAGCCGCACCAGCAGAACTGGTAACTATTTATATTCCTACGGCCCTACCCATGTTATGATCCGACCGAAAAACCGATCCAACTTCTGAACGATGTTCTTGCGGCCTCCTGCATTCACCCGCCGATGCCGCATAGCGGTAGACGTACCTATTTCGAACGCCACAACCTACGTCGTTACATCCGGTCGTGCCCGCAAGCCTTCTTAACCCCACCTCGATGGCAAACATTCCCAACGCCTGCACAAATGCCACGGCGGCAGCCGGTGGCGATTAACAGCCGCCGATCGTCATCGCTTGGCCGCCGCGCCCGTGTAGCCGAGGTCATACAGCAAACCCACCGCCGGCAGCAAAAACCATCCGCCGGCAAGAGAGCCATGAGTGCTCCAATTGCGGGCCAGTTCGTAACCCAAAGTGGTTGCCGGCAGCACAAAAAAGCCCAGCAAGGGCCACAACACGGAGTCAAAGGCCTTTGCCGGATAGTCCGAAAACAGCCACAACATGGCCAGCGTAAACCGCGGCCAGATCGCCCCCGCCAGTAAAATGATACATCCGGGCATAATCTGATCTCCTAGGCTCAAACGTAAGGTAATCGGTGCTTACGCGACCAACCCTTGCCGATCCTGAATTTGGGGCTGGCAGTGGCACACAAGGCGTTCATGGAGTGTTATAATGCTTTTCTCATGGTTCAAGCAATGGCGAATTGGTTTTATATCCCTCGTGTGCGGCGCTATCGTCGTGGCGGCCTTGTCGCTGCGGCTTATTCTGCATCCGCCCGCGTTCTTATATGGAGCGGCCAGCATGTTTGACGATCAGGTGCGTGCACCCGATTTTCCGCCAGATTTTAAGTGGCTCAATACGCCTGAACCTTTGAGCTTCAAACATCAGCTCAAGGGTCAGGTTGTGCTGCTGGACTTTTGGACCTACGGCTGCATCAATTTCATGCACATTATTCCTGATCTCGATTACCTGCAGAACCACTTCAAAGGCCAGCCATTCGTTATTATTGGAGTACATTCCGCAAAGTTCACCAATGAAAGCACCCTCGCCAATATCCGCCAGGCGGTGCTCCGGTATAAAATCCAGCACCCCATCGTCGTAGATCAAAACATGAAAATCTGGGACAGTTATGGCGTAAACAGTTGGCCCACGCTCGTTCTGGTGGATGCGCGTGGGCGCATTGTGGGAGCCGTGTCCGGCGAAGGCAACCGCGACAGTTTGGAAAAAGTCATTGCCAAAACGCTGCTTACCGACCGACTGCACGGCTGGCTGGCCAAAGAACCTTTGGTTCTGCCGCACCAAGCCGCCCTGCAGTCCGCTTCAGGCTTGTCTTTTCCTGGCAAGGTGCTGGCCGATGCCGAAGGCAAGCGACTTTTCATCAGCGACAGCGACCATAACCGCATTGTGATCGCTTCTTGGCCCAACGATCACGCCATGGCCACGCTCGAAGCCATTATCGGCTGTGGCAAAGCCGGTCACCGCGACGGCTCGGCAGCAACCGCAGAGTTTAACGGTCCCCAAGGTCTTGCTTTGGAAGGACACACTCTCTATGTTGCCGACACGCTTAACCACCTGATTCGCAAAGTCAATCTGAAAACCATGCAGGTAACAACCATCCTCGGCACAGGCCATGAGGTTTATGATGTTACCGGCGGCGGAACGGGTACGGCACAGGGCATTAACTCGCCATGGGACTTGGCGGTTCGCGCACAGAGACTTTACATTGCAATGGCTGGTGAGCATCAAATTTGGAAGATGAATCTCAAAACTCTTAAGGCCCAACCGTTGGCTGGTTCCGGCGGTGAGGGCCTGCAGGACGGCTACGGTCCTGATGCCGCGCTCGCTCAACCCGCGGGCTTGGCACTCGACGGCAACACCCTATACTTTGCCGACTCTGAAAACAGCGCTGTACGCGGCGTTAACCTTACCAACGACAACGTTTTTACCGTGGTGGGCCACGGCCTGTTTGATTTTGGTGATGAAGACGGCAACCGTGACGTGGCGCTGTTGCAGCACGACCTGGGCGTGGCAGTCTTCAACGGCAAACTGCTTGTTGCTGATACCTACAATCATAAACTGCGACTTATCAATCCCAAGACGGGCAATGTGGCCACCTTTGCGGGCACGGGCCAACCGGGTGTAGGCACCCCCGGAGGCGCGGTGCAGTTTTATGAACCCGGCGGGCTAAGCGTTACTGGCAACACCATTTTTGTTGCCGATACCGACAACCAACGCATCGTCATGATCAATGGCCGCACCAAGACCTGGCATGAAGTGGTTATCGCCGGCCTGCATTCGCCCCTTATACCGCAACAGGAAGCCCGCGACTTGGCAATCACGGCAAACACCACGCTCAATCTAACCCTCAGTGATGGCAAACCAGTTGTCATCAATGCCGATTTGCACATTCCCACCGATGCGCACCTTACTCCGGGGGTACCGGTCTCGCTGCGAGTAGCAGACGGCGGCGCGGTGCTTTTTCAACAAACGCTGGGGGCCGGCAAGACGCATCAAGTCACATTCACGCTTGATCCCAAAACATTGCCCAGGTCGGCCCTTGCAACCGATGGCACCTGGAGCTTCGATATTTACTACAGTTACTGCACCAATGGCGTGGCATCGGTTTGCCGCCCGGCACAAGCCCGCTGGCAGGCGCATGTGGCATTCGCAAGCAGTGGCAACCACGCCATCAACCTGCCGCAACCGTAGCCGGCAACTTTGAAGCGGACGCCCGTTGCCAGCAGGAGAAGGCATGATCACGGCGGGCGAACTCTGCCTGAAGCAACCTTTGCGTAGCTTATGGATTTCAATAAAACCGCATAAATGAGCTGCTTTATAAATCGCATGCGCATTGTTATTTGACAGCGTGGCACGCATGGCGGCCCACCGATCTCAAGAGTGTTTCAGATTTACAGGATGTCCCTGCAACGTACAGCCTGTAATACGCGATGTGCACAAAACAGTCGTTTGCTGCATGCGCCCGCGGAGATGAGTCCTCGGTTCTACCGGCTAAACAGCACTTAACTTTAATTGACAACACAACATCAGAGCAACGCTTTGCCCATCATGCTCGATGGTCTGGCCAATTGCAGTTGGCATTCAGTCGCCGCCCCACTATCATTCATGAGGAAATTATACTTGGAGTAGTTACATGCAAAAGTTTGGCCTTCTGGTGGCTATCCTGGCCTTATTTGCAGCCGGTATTAACTTAGCGCCGCGAGCGATGGCATCGTCACCTCCCCAAACACTCAACGTTTCTGCAGCATCTGACCAATTGGAGGTGACTGTCTCCCCCAGCATCGGAACCTATGCCGTTACCTTTACCCCATTCCATTGGTCATTCAGCGGCACCGTTGGCAGTCCGATAACCCAAGCTAAGGTACAGTCAGGTATGGACGCCAACGGTCCTTGGCAGGAGATAGCGTTTACCTGGCCCGGCCAGCAGGCCAATCAGGCATTTATTCGGTGTTATTCAAAAAAAACGATGGTTGAGTTTAATCTTGATATCCATGGGCCAGCCCACACGCCATTTCCAGTATTTCCGGCGTTTACCAAATTTCCACGAGGCTTGTTTCATCTGAGTTTTGGTAATCACGAGTTTTATCCTCATGCCTTCTACTTAGCTCGCACTGCTACTCCCTGGATACTCTTTAACCACGCCTTTGCGACCGTCGTCATGTCGCCGCTCCACAGCTTTATGACCAACACGATGATCGGCAGTGGTCATTCGTTACTGGGCCAGACAGTCGGCTCCCGCGTGCGACTGACCAGCGGCACGCTGCCGCTTACAACCATTATGGTCTTTGGCCACGGCATCGAGCATACATTTCGACAATGGGGACGCACACTCACGACCGCCTTTCATCGCCCGCGCACCGCAAACAATGCCAATGCCATGCTCAAATACCTTGGCTATTGGACGGACAATGGTGCCGTGTATTACTACCACTTTGTCAGGTCGCTTGGGTATGCGGGCACTTTGCTGGCGGTAAAAAAGCAATTCGCCAGCGAGCATATCCCGCTGGGCTACCTGCAACTCGACAGTTGGTGGTATGAAAAATCCAACACCTTCATCAACGGCAGACATCTTGGAGCCATGAATGGCAAAGTAGCGCAAGGCTCATGGAATCATTACGGCGGAACCATGCTCTATAAGGCCGCTCCGGAGCTTTTTCCTGATGGCTTGGCGGCTTTTCAACACAAGCTTGGACTGCCGCTGATAACACACGGCCGATGGATTGATGTAGACAGCCCCTATCACAAAAAGTATGTAATATCCGGCGTAGCTGCGATTGATCCACGCTGGTGGAACCATATCGCGAACTATTTACATTCATCGGGAGTCATTTGCTACGCACAGGATTGGATGAATCGAATCTACCGTCATTCGCCAGCCATGGCCACCACGCCGGGTATCGGCCGGGCATTTACCGATGACATGGCCGTGGCATGTCAAAAGTATGGCTTGGCTATGCAATACTGCATGGAAACACCTCGATTCATGCTGCAGGGCGCTCATTATGCCAACCTCACCTCCGTCCGGGTTGCAACCGACCGATTCTGCTATGACCGTTACGACGATGCTCTTTACAACTACGCTTTTGCCCGCGCCATTGGCTCGTGGCCTTGGGTAGACAACTTTCGCAGCACGGAAACCGAGAACCTGATTCTTGCGACGCTTTCCGCCGGCGTAGTGGGCGTAAGCGACGCCATGGGGCAGGAATCCCCCTCCAATATCTTTGAGGCCGTTCGTGCTGATGGAGTGATCGTCAAACCGGATGAGCCTATCGTGCCAACCGACCAAACCATTCTGGCCGATGCCCGGCACCTATCTCACCCTCTCATTGCTGCCACGTTTACCAATCAGAACCCACGCACAGAGTATGTGTTCATCTGCCGACGAGAGGCCGACCAAAGCGATTTTTCCTTCACGCCGGCTTCGCTTGGTCTCTCCGGCCAGTGCTATATTTACAACATGCGGACTAAGAGCGGCCATGCGCAGGCGTCTGCTCAGCCCGTCCGCGACCAGCTAGGCAAAGCCGGCTGGGCCTATTATGAACTTTGCCCCATAACCTCGGGCATTGCTCTCCTCGGCGATACAGCTCAGTTTGTACCCACAGGACGCAGCCGCATTCCTCACGCCGTGATCAGACACGGCACATTGACGGTTGCTTTGCGGTTTGCCAAAGGCGAAGCCACTTTGCCGATGCAACTCTATGCTACCCACATGCCCAAATTAACCGCTTCTGGCGGCGCTATAGCTGATGGTCGCTATCAAAATGATATTTTTACCTGCGAGGTAAAACGCAGCGGCCATGATGTAACCGGCAACGTAAACATGACTGCCACGAGCAACGGGCAATAATTAAAGCACATTGGACGACAACACGAACGTCTATCGCCATTGTCAACTGACGGAGCTTGTGGCGTGTCGGTCATCGCCTTAAGGCCTGATACTCGACACATTTGGCTTGCAGCGTTTCTGCATTGCAGGCGCGTTTGTGGGGCACTGGACCCGACGTACGAACCTTCAATCAATAAGCAGGTATGAGGGTAGCGACGCCTCAGCAGAATTTGAATTCGTTACATTGCGATGACCAACATGTACGTCACTTGTGCGATGCCTGCCATGCTCAACCGCGGGGCCATGAGCAGTTGGTATTGAGTCCCTACCGCACTATAATTTGTTTTGAAATTCCATATGGAGCGGTCTACATGCACAAGTTTGGTATTCTGGCGGGCATCTCGGCCATATTTGTGGCCGGTATTAACTTAGCACCGTATGCAATGGCATCATCACCTCCGCAAAGGCTGAAGCTTGCCGGAGCGTCGGCCCAATTACAGGTGACTGTCTCCCCCAACAGTGGCATCTATGCCGTTACTTTTATGCCATTCCATTGGTCATTCAGCGGCGCCGTTGGCAGTCCGATAACCCAAGCTAAGGTACAGTCAGGTATGGACGCCAACGGTCCTTGGCAAGAGGTAGCATTTACCTGGCCCGGCAAGCAGGCCAATCAGGCTTTTATTCGGTGCTATTCAAAAAAGCCGATGGTTGAGTTTAATCTTGATATCCATGGGCCAGCCCACACCCCATTTCCAGTATTTCCGGCGTTTACCCGGTCCCCGGTGAGATTGTTACATTTTAGCTTTGCTAATCATGTGTTTTATCCGCATGTATTTAAATTAGCCGCAACCGCTACTCCCTGGATTTTATTTGACAACCACTTTCATACCGCCGTCATCTCCCCACTGCACGGCTTTATGACCAACGCCATGATCGGCAACGGTCAATCGCTGATCGGTCAAACGGTGGGACGGCGGGTGCGGCTGAGGGAGGGCACATTACGCCTCGCGACGATCATGATTTTTGGACGTGGCATTGAGAATACATTCAGCCAATGGGGCCGGGCGTTAACTACCTCGTTTCATCGCCCGCATACAGCCAATAACGCCGGTGCCTTGCTCAAATACCTCGGCTACTGGACTGACAACGGCGCAGCTTACTATTACCATTTTGATAAAGCGATTGGCTATATTGGCACCCTGCTGGCGCTAAAGAAACAATTTGCCTCGGAACATATTCCGTTACATTATATTCAGCTCGATAGTTGGTGGTATCAAAAATCAAACAGGTCCGTCAGCGGCCGACCGCTTGGCGCCATGAATGACAAAATAGCACAAGGGACATGGAACCACTACGGCGGAACGATGCTGTATAAAGCAGCGCCGGAACTTTTTCCTGATGGCTTGGCAGCATTTCAACATCAGCTTGGCTTGCCACTTATAACGCACGCCCGATGGATTGATCCCGCCAGTCCTTACCATAAGAAGTATCTGATATCCGGCGTCGCCGCGATTGACGCGCGCTGGTGGAATCATATTGTTCACTATCTCTATAGATCAGGCGTAATCTGCTACGAACAAGACTGGCTCAACGAAATCTACCGCCATTCGCCCGCCATGGCCTCCACGCCCGGTATTGGCAAGGCTTTTACTGGCAATATGGCCACTGCGTGCGAGAAGTACGGCTTGGCCATGCAATATTGCATGGAGACTCCACGGTTTTTGCTGCAAGGCGCGCACTATGGCAACCTTACATCCGTTCGCGTGGCGACCGACGGCTTCTGCCCGGATCGTTACAACGATGCCATTTACAATGACGCATTTGCCAGAGCGATTGGCTCGTGGCCCTGGGTAGACAACTTTCGCAGCACCGAAACCGAGAATATCCTGATCGCCACGCTCACCGCTGGGCCTGTAGGCGTTAGCGATGCACTTGGCAAAGAGTCAGCTTCCAACATTTTTCGCGCAATTCGCGCCGATGGCGTCATAGTAAAACCTGATGAACCACTGGTTCCAACAGACCAAACCATCTTGAACGACGCTCGCCACTTATCTCGCCCTCTCATCGCAGCTACGTTTGCTCATCAGAACCCACGCACAGATTATGTATTCATCTGCCGACGAGATGGTGATCGTGGCGAGTTTACCGTTACTCCGACCTCACTTGGCATCTCCGGCCAGTGCTATATTTACAACCTGCGGACTCATAACGGACGCGTGCAGGCTGCTACCGTCGCCATAAGTGGGCACCTCAAGCCGGCGATGTGGAAGTATTATGAGCTTTGCCCCATCACATCGGGCATGGCTCTCCTCGGCGATACCGCACAGTTTGTACCCACAGGACGCAGCCGCATTCCTCATGTCGCCATCAGCCACGACACCTTGGCGATTGCGCTGCGGTTTGCCAAAGGCGAAGACACTCTTCCGCTGCAAGTTTATGCCGCCCGCATGCCTAAAGTATCTGCTTCTATGGGTGCCATTTCCGCAATGCGTTATCAGGATCATGTTGCGTCGTTCCAAGTTAAACGCACAGGCACAAGTTCTCCCGAGACCATTACCGTCACCGTTCGCGCCGGTGGATAAACAGCAGTGCAGAGAGCTTATCGTCGCTGGCCATAGGCGGCTCACTTCTGCGGGCGACCGGCCCTGCTTGAGGTAGTTATTGCAGTCAGAAGTACGCCCATGCGCGAGCGGAACGCATTAACCCAAAGTTTTCCACCGAGCTATTGTCAAATCTTGTGGATGGAAGTTTCAGGCGGTTTGTTTTTTAACTCCATCTTCGAAGACAATTCCTTCCAGAACATCCTTTATCAGTTGAGAACTGTTTAATCGCTGGAAGCCTCGCTGGGCGCTTTGGCAT
>JABEVB010000126.1 GCA_013044165.1 Phycisphaerales bacterium | reverse complement strand
TGATCCTCCGGTGATGTCAATGACGCCGCTGGTGTCGGTATTATCCACGAGCAGCGTTTCGAGTGCATTGCTGGAGCCTACAGTGCCGGCAAATGTCACGGTGCCCGCATTGACAGTCAGATTCTCGCCGCCATCGAGCGTGCTCGCAAAAGTGATGCTGCCACCGGTACCGCCATCAAGTGTCGAGCTTCCCGTACCCAATTGAACATTACTGTTATAAGTCTGGCTCGTGGTGGTTGTAATCGTTACGCCATTGATTTGGGTTTGGGCAGAGGCGCCAGATGTGACCGCAAGCGTTGTCAGCGCTACGGTAGAGCCAACATTGCCATTAAACCGCACATTGCCCGCGCTGTTGATGGTAAGAGCATGTAAGCCATCCACCGCGGCAAGGTCAATATGGCCGCTGGTGTTGGTGGTAAGCGTGGTGTCGGCTCCCAGCAGCACCTGGGAATTGTAGCTTTGGCCGCCGGCGGTTGTGGTGATGCTCCCGCCGTTAATGTCAATGGCATTGCCACTGCCGCCTGCGGTGAGGTTCATCTGTCCCAGCGGCCCGGTGCCGCCCACCGCACCGGCAATGACAACATTGCCGCTGGTGGTGCTGACCGTCAGCGGATTGTCGTTTTGCGCATTTAAGGTGCTGGTGAACGCAATGGCCCCGGCGGTGCTGGAAGTAACCGTTACCGCCGAGGTGGAGATCGAAGTTAACGAGGTGGCACCGGTGTAGGTTTGTGCACCAGTCGTAAGGTACTCGTTGCCGGAAAGCGACAACGAAGACGCCGCCAGCGAGATCGAAGCCAGTGGCGACGATCCGGTACCCGATGTGGTGCCCTGAAACACAATAGACCCCGTACCGGCCGCGGCGATCAGTGCCCCGGGTCCATTCACCGGCATAAGCAACGTCAGGCTTGACGATCCCGCCGTGCCATCCAGGGTAAGCGTAGCACCAGCGGCGATGTTGACTTGTCCGGTAGCGCCAAAGCTCTGGTTGCCCGGAGTCGTTATCGTCAGTGAAGCGTTGATGTCTACATTACCGGTGCCGTCCACATTTACCGACGCCGGCAGAAGAGAGCCGGCCGTAACCGTCACGTTGCCGTTCAGGCTCAACGTGCCACCATTAAGGCTGAAGGTCGGCGTCGCACCCTGTAAATTGCCGCTCGTGGTATTGCCCGTATAAGTGCCACCGAGCGTAATGTTGCCGCTGGTCCCCGTGGTGGTAAGCCCCAATGGCCCACCATTAACGGTAACGTTGCCCACAAAATCCTGCGAGCCGGAAGTATTTACGATCAACCCGCTACTTAGGCTGTTAAACGTGGTCGTGCCGCCCACGCTCAGCGCCGCGAGCAGCACGCTGCTGCCGATGTTTCCATCAAAAACGGCATTGCCGGTTACATCAAGCGAGCCGGGGCCAACGATGCCGCCGGTTGTATTGCTGAAGATGGCGTTGCCTGTAAGGGTGGTATTGGTGCTCAGGGTCACCGGCGAAAAATAGGTTTGCTGGCCTGCGCCTGAGTTGACCGAGCCACCGTTAAAATTAATGGTTCCGGGATTGGTTGATGTGTAGATGTGCGCCTCGAAAGCGCCGCCGGCCGTCGTAATGGGCGCGGCGATATTGATGCTCGAATCATTGGAGCTGGCAATACTTCCCGAAGTCAACGCCACATGCAGCGCGCTGGGAGCCGTTATTGCAGCGTCAATATTAATGGCCGAATCAGCTATCAGATTAAGTGTCGCGCCGCTGACAAGCGAAGTCGGCGCAATCGCACTGGCCACCGTGATGTTACCGGCATCTGTACCGATACTGCTGGTGCCAGTGGTTTCGACGGTCACATTGCCCACACCAAGCGCCGTATCCAGCACGCCGACATCTACTATGGCCGGCGAGGGCGTTGCGGCCGTCGGCGAATAGCCGGTGGTACCCGTGGTGGTAATGTTGCTGTTGGCTCCGCCGTTGCTTTCGATGGTGATATTGACCGGGTCGAGCATCCAGTTGCCGCCCGCGCCGCCAGCAGCGCCGGCCACGTTAACCACGGCTCCATGCTCAATGGTGAGCAGTTTACCGGAGGTATCTACAAAGCCGCCATTGCCACTGACGTTAGCCTTGGCCAAAATCGTCGCACCGCTGCCGATAAAGTCATAGTTGCTGCCATCGCTATATCCTGTGGGCGAGTTTGCATCGGGCGTAACGCCAATGAGCACCTTACCGCCGCCGTTAGCACCCGACGCATCGAGCACGGCAGCAGCTCCCGCGTAGCCGCCATCGGCTGTTTGCGTTACACCAATACCAATATGCCCGCCGCTGACGCTGATGGTGCCACCGGTGTGGTTATTGCCCAAGTTGGCGGCATCCAGCGTGCCGGCTACCAGCACCGTGCTGTCGCCTTGCCCCTTAACGGTAATTTGCGCTGCCGTCACCGTGCCGGTGTTGGCCGCCGCCAAGCCCAGCATGTTGCCTGCGGCCATTACCACCTGCCCGCCGCCTGCATTAAGCGTACCGGCATTGCTCACCGCCGCATGGCCGCCCACCGGAGTGGTGTTGTCTTGTGAGATTTTTAAAAAGGTGCTGCCGCCCTGCGAACCTAAATAGACGTCGTTGCCCGCTACCAAGGCGATGGTGCCGCCCGCCGAGACAATTTCGCCTTTGTTGGCCACGCTTCGGCCAATCAGGGCAACTTCCGATTGCGCCGCAATGACGCCGGCATTCACCACCGCGCCGCCCGGCTGGGTAAAGTGATTAAACCCACCCAAAAAGGCCTGATCGCTCAGATGCGATGCCGCAGCATACAGGCCGCCCACATCCACCACCGAATGCGGACCAAACACCACGCCCGACGGGTTTACCAAGTAAACAATGCCATTGGCTGCCAATGTGCCGTTGATAGCCGATGGCGCAGCGCTGTTGATGCGGTTAAGAACGGTGGACGTTGCCGACGGCTGAATAAACCGTACCGTGTTGCCCAGCGGAATGTTAAACTGCGAATAGTTGATAATGGTATGGTTGGCAGCCGTGATGGTGGTAAGAGCACCGTGATAGTTGAAGTTTGCGGCACCGGCCGCCACGTTCTGCACCACAATGGGAGCGCCAGCAAGAGCCGATGTTGCGGGCATCGCGCCAGCGGCCGCGAGCAATGCGGCTGCGACCATCGCCCGCCGCGCCAACCGCACCGAACGGCCCACACGGCCGCCTCGATTGTGGGCAGCGATTGAGCCGGCAAAACTATTCTGAACGTTCATGTGAGTTGTCATGGTATAACACTCCCGCGTAAGTTGCAGTCGCTCGACGCGACGAATCATCTCAATACATCACGCCCCACGGCCCGATCGTCGCCGCCGGCGCTCGCCGTTGGGTCAGTAGTTAAAGCTGAACACAAAATTAAATTGGCTGCTGCCGGGCGTAACCTCGTTGCCATTGCTTGAGGCTCCAATACGGTTGAGCGCCACACCCCAGTCGGTTATCAATTGAATGTTCTGCTTGATGTCCAGCTCCAGCCCAAGGCCGGTGCCCACCAGCGTTCCGTCGCTTTCATACACCTGCCGGTGGCTGTTGACCACTTCGCCAACATCCACAAACGCGCTGGCAATGAGGTCCCAATCTGGGGCGGCGTACGGCTCCTGCGGCGAAAACCGGAAGGGCCGTCCGAACACACTTCCCGGATGCGGATTCACCGGAAACAGCCGCGGTATGTGCAGCCGATATTCAAAACTTTCAATACCCACCGAATCGCCGGCCGTCGCCGACTCCGGATAGCCGCGAACCGTGTAATAGCCGCCGGCAACGTATTCTTCTTCCGCCGGCAGCCGCTGATTAAACGCCTCCTGCCCGCGCACCGAAATGAGAATCTGGTTGGCCATGCCGCCCACACCGTGGCGGTACGCATCAGGATTGATCAGTGGTTCCAGATAGGTGGCATAATTAATATCGCCCTGTACGATCGCCCAGTTCTGGTCCACATTCAGCCGCCCCAGGCTTGCCAAGCGGGCTTTATTGGTGCCGGTGAAGTTTGTCAGCAGCGTCAGATCGCCCCAGCATTGGCTTACAGGCGTATAGCGTTCAGCATGAAGCGTTAAGTACGGCTGAATAAAATCGCCGGAGCCGGTGATGCCGGCAAATGTGTTATCCACGCGAATATGTTGGTATTTTATGCCGGGAATAAGGTCCACAAATAGATGCCCATGCTGATAGATGTTGGCATCCAACTCGGCTCCGCCGCCGGCCATATCGCCGTTGAAATTGGCATTAGCCAAGCCTACATCGGCAGCGCTGAAGCTTTCGTAATCGGCGTAAATGCGGGCCCGCAGGCGGTCGGGGGCAAAACCGGGCAGCGGAAAGCTGTACGAACCGTTGACGGCATTTTCTCTGGTAAAGCCGGCGGTGCTGTAGTCAAAACTCAGGATGTCGTCATGGCCGGTCAGATTATTGTCTATTACCCCAACACGCTCACGCCACGGATTGGTGGCGCTTGTGCCCGTGTTGGATAGCTGAAAGTACACGTGCCAGGGTCGCTGCTCGTGCACCAGATAGTTCACGTCGTAGGCATCGGCAAGGTGCTTATCGGGTGAATACACCGCACTGACCTGCCGCCCGGGTTGCCGATCTAACGCGTAAATATAATCGTTGATAGCATTGAGATTGACCAGATCGCTTTTACCGGCTTTGGCCGATGCGGTCGGCTGCACGGGTGAGTTGGCGGCAATCCAGGCGGATTCCGGATCGTTGACTTTGGTTTTACGCCACGCGAATCGTCCACCTGATTCAGTGGTGGCAATTTTAGCTACAATATCGGTATGCACAACATAATGAAGTATGGTGTCGCCATGCGGACGAATGTCTTTATCGCCTGAAAAATCGCTCAGCGACACGGCCACGTATACGCCCAGCCCCTTGTCGGATAGGTATTCGCTTATCTGCCGGGCAATACTGCGAATCGCCGACGCGTGAAACATGCGCGGCTTGGGCTGGGAGAGATTTTTAAGAGCCATACGTTCGCGGCTTACGCCGGCTCGGTATGCATGCTGGCCATTGGCGTTCGTGATGCATGCGGTGACGTAACCGTCGCCACTCAAGCCCACCACCACCGGATGATCTAATATGTCGCCGAGTGGGGGCTGGCCCGCTACGGTTTTGGCATACTCGACAACAATGGCGCTCACCGGGTAAGCCGGGCCATCACTTATGGCGGGTTCCGGAGCTTTTGTCGGCACAGGCTTCGCCGGCATAACTTGCGTCGCCGCAGAGCCTGCCGGAACCATTACGCCACCGGCCACCCAGGCGGCAATCAGCGCCGCACTCAGGCAGGAATAGGCTCGTAACTGCCGACGCGGCAACTTGCTGCTGACGGCACCCGTTAATCGGAATGTTTTCAAATTTATCGCTCCTTCGATATCCGCGCGCGGTAAGCGGGCCTTATATTTCGGATACACTTCACGAAATTATCGGCCACACCTCCATGCTGCGCTCAAGATTTCGACCAAATAGGGAACTTTTTCTCAATAAGAGAGTAGGATATTCCCAATGATACAAGAATGCAACAACGCCTCCGCCAGAAAAAATGCCGTTAAGCTCACTCACATTGGCCCTGAACATTATTCGTTTTTGGCGATTATTTATTCCTTATAACTTGTAGTATATCATCAGCATCGCGAGTACAAGCTCGCAAGGGACCTGACGGGCCGTTACCACAGCCCCGCCACCCATATTTTGACTCGATACCCAATACGGCGAGGCAAAACCTTAGCCCAGAGCGTATAATTGTAGCTCGTCGGTAGGTCACCACCGGCATCTATTGCTGCCCGCAGCCTCGGCCGCTGCAAGTGGTGAAAGCACGAAACTAAACGGGATTTTGTGACTAAGGGCTGCCTGAACGGCAAAGTCCTCAGTACACAGCCGCAGAAAAGAATACAGATAGTGGGTTTACTTCATGCGCTATCGCGATCAACACTGGCCCCAACTCAAGCCACTCCGGAAGGCGGGCAAACTGCGCCGCCGAATTTCGGTATTGCCCACGCTTTGCACGCTCGGGAACTTACTCTGCGGGTTTGCCGCCATTACCTATATTGCCCAAAGCCAGCCGATTAAGTCGCCCCTTGGCAACCAGTTCGCCATCGCGGGGTACCTGGTGTTTGCCGCAATGGTGTTTGATATGCTGGACGGCTCGATGGCTCGGCTCACCAAGGCCACCAGCGATTTTGGCGCTGAACTCGACTCGCTCGCCGATATGGTGAGTTTCGGCGTGGCACCGGCATTTTTGGCCGTTACCGTTATTCATGCACTGCTTGCTGCCCGGAGTTCGCAAGGTATTGAACCCTTAGGGCCGCTGGCCGACAACCTCCTTGCCCGCACCCTCTGGATACTTGGAGCCATTTACGTGGCCTGCACCGCATTGCGTTTGGCACGTTTTAATGCCCACAACCGCCACGCGCTCGATGCCCATATGGTGTTTCGAGGCCTGCCCTCACCGGGCGCGGCAGGCGTGACGGCGGCCAGCGTTATTTTTTACGAAACCATTCAGCAAAGTGCCCCGCACTTGCTCCCCTTCAACCTTTCACCGGGCTTTGTTCAGGCTACAACCACCGCCTTTCCATACGCCATGGCGGCCGTGCTGGCCGCAGCGGCTCTCCTGATGGTAAGCCGCATCAGCTATGGCCATGTCATCAATCAATACCTGCGCGGGCGGCGACCCTTTTCGTACGTTGTGCAGGTGGTAGTGTTGCTGCTTCTGGCCCTGTGGCAGCCGCAGTTGACGGCTTTGCTGGCCATTTATTTTTATGCGTTCATGCCGCCGCTGCGGGCGGCGTGGCGGCGCTTTGTTCGCCGCGAACCAGCCAGCCCACAACCCATTACGCCCGCTCCAGTTGAGCCGCGCGAGAGCATCAGCAATTTATAACAGCGCGGTCCCGCAAGGCTATACCACATACCACAGCATTTGCATGGGTTTATGGATGCCCCCTGCCCAGCGGCACCAGCGGCGACGGATCGGTTTTACACAAGAAGATGCGGGCCACAGCCACCGGCTGAGGCGTGGCACATATTGTGGCCCCAAGCCGGATGATTGGCTATCGCAACCGAAACTGCGCATGCACCACCGCCATAATTGATTTGCGGTACGAGGTTGTATCGTCGTTGCCTTCGCTTGATACGCTGGTGGAGTAAACGGGGTTTATCTGCAGCACGCCCATGCGGGCATACACGATTTTGCCGAGTTTGGCGTGGCTGTTGGCGGCAATTTGCCCGGCGCGCGTGCGGGCATCTTGCGTGGCGGCCGCGAGCATCGAAATTTTCAGGTCCGCCAGTTTGGTGTAGATATACTGCGGCGGTGCCGCTGATACCTGTATGCCCTGCTGAATCAAGTCGGTCACCCGCCGGCCGATGCGGGCAACATGCCGCACGTCATGACTGGTGACGGTAATGTCCTGCGAGAGGCTATAGCTCGACACGATATCTGTTTTGTGCCCTTTGGCATCGCGCTGGTAGTGTTTGTTGATGGTAATGGCATCCAACTTCAACCTGGCGGCCGGTATGCCGCCCTTTATTAAAAAGGCCTTCGTGGCGGTCATGGCCGCGGAAAGCTGATCATAAGCGGTTTTAAGCTGCGGCGACTGCGCTGCCACCGTCGCCTGCCAGATGATCAGGTTGGAGACAATTTGCTTTTCAGCTGATCCGGTAACATCAATGGTATTGACCGCGCGATGAACGTGCGTGTAAGCCAGCACCGCAATAACAACGCAAATAATATTGGCCAAGGCAAACATCATGCCCGCCTTAAACGTTACCACCACTCGGGCCGGTAGCGCCAGGCCGGTTGGCGCGGCTGCAATCGTTGTTTTTGGGTCTTCCATGACCAGTCCCCTTCAAAAAGCATGCAATTCAGTTAAGGCCATCGCCTGTGCGTAAGGCCGCCCTGACTGAGATATCTTAACGCCACCACCGATGGCCTATTGCAATGTTGCGTCAGTAATTCCGGCTGGGGCAGTCGCATCAGCCATGGCCCCCGTATTGGGAGGGGCGCCATTTTCGGCTGGCGGTCCCGCATCGGCGGCGCCACCAGCCGCCGGCTGCTCCGCCGACAGCGTTGATGGCGTCTCGCCCGGCGGCGCCAACGACAGCATCAGCGGGCCTAATGCTTCGGGCTGTTCCACCCGCAATTGCTTCAGGCGAATCAGTTCCAACATAGCCAGAAACAGACCAATCATTTCACCGCGATTTTTGCGTCCGGCAAACATTTCCTGCAGCGCTACCGGACCTTCACGTGAGAGGCGATCCAAAATATCCGCCTGATGCAGGCTTATGGGCGTGTCATCCAGCGTTACCTCGTGGCCAAAGGCCGAATGTCCCACGCTGGCCATGATGGCATTAAACGAATCTATCAGCAGGAATAAGTTCAGATCATCCAAGTCCAGCGGAGCCTTGCCCGCCACGCGCCGCACCGCCCGTGGAAACCGCTGCTGTTCCGCACTGCTGCGACGCCGCAAATCGTCCGCAGCATCCTTATATTGCTTGTAGGCCAACAACTGCTGCACAAGCTGCTGCCGCGGATCGGCAAGGTCTTCCACCGAGCCGGCAATTTCCCCCGGCTCTGCCGGTGGCCGCGGAGCAAGCATACGACTCTTGATTTCCATGAGCGTGGCGGCCATCACCAGAAAGTCGCCGGCGAGGTTAATGTCTATCCGCCGAATCAGTTCCACGTGGGCCAGATATTGCTGCGTGATGCGGGCAATGGGGATATCATGAATATCCACTTCTTCTTTTTTAATCAGGTAAAGCAGCAATTCCAGCGGCCCGTTGTAGTTGTCCAACTCCACGCGATAATCGCTGCGCGGAGCCGATGCCGCGACCACGGGCGATGTTGCCGCCGCAGGGGCTGATTCAATAGACTGTTGTTGCGTTGCGTCGCTCATAAGTTGGAGCATAACCAAACAAGGCCGCCTCCGCCACAGCAGACGGCTCGCGCCGGCAAACACCCAAACAGACGGCATAAAATGACCGGAATGGCCAACATTCAGGGGCATTGCAGCAGAGTATGGTTCGCGCCAAATGACGCGATTGCCAACTGCGTAAGTGATTACAAAACAATCTTTTACGGCACGACTTGCCTTGAGCCATGGTGCTTCTGTTATACTATGCAGCGTATAGACAGGCTGTGGCCGCCGCCCGGTGCGGCGATGCCCCACCGCAGGGGCCGCCACTTGAGTTTGGCCCGTCGGCCAATGTGCCGGTTGGGCCATTGAAGGAGCTTACGCATTATGACCCAGTTTCAGAACTTTGATGATTCGCTCATGCCGATGAATCAGGATATTGCCGTTGCACAGCAGCGATTTATTACCAAGGTGTTTGGTTGGATGGCTATTGGCTTGGGCATCACCGCGGTGGTAGCGCTGGCCATTGCCGGCTCACATAGCGCAATGCAGTACATCGCTGCCAATCGCGGCATTTGGATTGGGCTTATGATCGCCCAGTTTGTTGTGGTGATGGGGCTGGCAGCGGGCATCAACCGCATTTCCGCCGGGTTGGCAACGCTGCTGTTTCTTTTTTATAGCGCTCTTACGGGCGCGACCTTCTCCGTTTTGTTTATGGTATTTACCCGGCAATCGCTATTCAGTACATTTATCACGGCGGCGGCAATGTTCGGGGCCATGGCGCTCTTCGGCTACATAACCAAACGCGACTTAACCTCAATGGGCCACTTTGCCATGATGGCTCTTATTGGAATCATTATTGCCATGGTGGTGAACATTTTCATGGCGTCGTCCGAGCTGCAATTCATCATTTCAGGCGTGGGCGTGCTGCTGTTCATGGGCCTTACCGCCTACGATACCCAGCGACTCAAGTACCTGTACATGGCTGGGCCTGAAGGATCGCAGGCGAACCAAAAAGCGGCTATCTCGGGCGCTCTGCAACTTTATTTGGACTTTATCAACCTGTTTCTGTTCCTTTTGCAGTTTATGGGCCAGCAGCGCGACTAAGGTGCATGGACAGCATCTGCCGCAAGTGATCACCGCGAGGCATCTCCCCGCACCGGCACGGTTAAACACCGGCCAGCCTTGGGATTGATTGCAGCCACCCGTGATACCTCATCGTGATGCACTGGATCACCCGCAAGCATCAACCAAGCTTTCAGTAGTTTTTTTCTTTTAAAACAGGCGATTCTGAAACTGCTGATGAAGCGGCTGTGGCAACAGGTGGCGGTGGAGGCTCGTTTAATAAGCGGCTCATCTGCCCAAGCGCTGCGTCCAAAGGCAACGACTTCGCTTTGTGCGTGCGCTAAAACTGATCTTGGTATAAAATGCACCTGCTTTATCGGGGGTGCTTATGCGATTTGCCTGGCCGACGTTCGGCAGGATGATCGGCGGTTTATATTTCGGCCCGGCTGGGTGGCAACCGCAAGGTTGGAGCGACAGGCCTGCGCTCACCGCAGCGCCAGGCGATGTGCTTACTACAGCCAGCGCCCCGGCGCATGGCCCTTTGCCGCAAGCCAAACCCACCGAACAAGTCTCGCAAGCTCTCGGCAGCCAAGCACAGCGGCGGCCTTTGCTGGCCGAACTTGGCCAGCACGGTATTGTACAATTCTCACCGTGGACGCCGGCGCTACCGCAACAACTTGCCTTGCTGGGCGGACGCACCGCTGATGCCATGGTGGTTAACATGGTGCCGCACCAGCCAGAATCGGCGTTGCCGGACTTTTTAACCCGTCAAGAGCTTGTCCCCATGCTGGTTGCCTTGGAGGGCCTGGCCCTGGCGCTAAAGCCGCGCCGCGTACTTATTGCAGTAGACCGCCACGACCACGCCACAGCTCGGGCATGGGCGGCGGCGGCGCGCGGCAAGCCCTGGAAGGTTATTCGCCTGATTAACAAATATCCTCTGGCGCATCCGCGTGTACTGCTGCACCGACTGGGCATCAATAACAGCGATATTTCTGAAAGCCCCGCCGCGCGAGGCCGTTTGCTGGTTGACCCCGTAACCTGTTGGGCCATAGGCCACTTGCTTGCCGGCGAAAAGCACATCACGCATCGGCCGGTGCAGGTGTTTGTGCAAGGTCGGGAACCGCAGATGCTGCTGCTGCGCATTGGCGAGCCCGTCGCGGCATTGATGGAACAATTTGGCGAGGCATTATCGGCGGTGGAATGTATTGCCAATGGCATGCTGGCGGGGAAACGGTTAAACCCGGCAACCGACTGCATTGAAGCCTCCACCGAAATGCTCTCGTTTCGGTCGGCGCCGTTGACAGAAAATACCACCGACTGCATTCGCTGCTCGTGGTGCGTACATGCATGCCCGACGGGCTTAAACCCCGCGGCGCTGCTGGCTGCAGCCCAGGTCAAAGCCACCATGCCGGTGGTTAACCCAACCGAAGCGTTTGGGTGCATAGGCTGCGGCCTGTGCAGTTATGTTTGCCCCTGCCGACTGCCGCTATCACAGACCATTGTGCAGATGAGCCAGCAGATCATCATGCCGACTCCAGTGGCTCGGTTAGCCACCACCGGCGGAGGTGGAGCATGAGCCTCTTGAGTATCCCCGGTAGCGCCGGCCATTTACGCGCGACATCGCAACCCGATATGCCTGTAGCCTCGCTTAATGGCGGTCCGCCATTTCTGGTATGGCCGGTCGCACGCCGCGAGTTTTACCTCGCCATCAACATAGCCATTGCGCCAACGCTGCTGGGCGGCCTGTTTTTTTTTGGCTGGGTGGCCGCAGTAAACATACTGGCGCTCGTCGCGGGTATGCTGCTGAGCTATCCTTTGCTGCGGCTGTACACGCGGCGCGGCGGAGGCATGTCGTTTCAGCACGCGCTGACCGGCGCTCTAGTTGCCGGGGCGCTGACGTCGCCACTTTATCCGTGGCCGGCCATGCTGATCGTCGGCCTGGCGATTCCACTGCTGACGTGGCTTATCAGTACGCCGGGCCGCCATGCGCTCAACCTGGCGTTGCTGGCGCCGCTGGTGCTGCTGGCACTGTACCCGCTTAATGGCCACGGCCCCCTGCTCGCACGCAACCGGCTGCTGCTGGGCAACATCCATCACAGCAGCAGCCTGGGCAGCTACCATTGGCCGCTCACCAAGATGCGGCAGCAAGCCGATGCCGTGACGTTGCCCGTGCCTGAACAGCAGATTCAGACACTGTATAAAAACATTGCTCCCAAGCCGGTAACGTTTAAGTCACGTGAGCTTATTAATCAATCCTTTTCGTTTTATTTACCTTCGCCAACCGAGTTAATTCTGGGCGCTGTCCCCGGCTGGATTGGCACCGTAAGTCTGCTGGCCATTATTCTGGGAGGGCTGTATTTATCGTACAGGCACATTTTGCAGCCCGGCTCGTGGCTGTTGTTTTTGTCGGCTGTGGTGATGGGACTGGTCTTTGGCCCGCTGTCACGCGGGATGTTTGTTGAACATTTCTGGCAAAGTCTTGGCGGCATCTGGTATTTGCATGGCGAACAGGTGATGGTGCTGCTGACGTACGAACTTTGCAGCGGTGATTTTTTGTTTGCGTCGGTTTTTGTACTGGCATTTCCCGGCTCGCTTCCGATGGAACCCAATGCCCGACGATTCTTTCTTCTGCTGGCGGGACTTCTGGCGGCATTGGTACATCGGCTGGCCCTGCCGGTGCCACCGGCAACGTTCGCCCTGCTGTTGTTGCAGCCGCTGGCACCGGTGTTTGATGCGCTGCTGCACCGTCGCTCGTGGATATTGCAGGCCGACTGACACCGTCTGTGGCTTGCCGGCCGCATGATGGTGATAAAAACCAGGGCGCTTAAGCGGCCAATATCAAAGGTCAAACCATGCCTGCAAACAAGCACAAGGCGGCTCCCGCCCGGCAGCGAGCGCGGCAAACAACCCAGGCGAGAATGCTGCGGGTGCTCGCGGGCCTGGACGGGCTGCTCACGACCGAAGCCACCCGCGCTGACCAGACATTTATCCACGACTTTCGCGTGGCCAGCCGGCGAGCACACGAGGTGCTGCACGTGGGCATGTTGGCATTGGCGCCGTCGCAGCGCAAAGCTGTCCGTCATGTGGTTAAAAGACTCAGGCGGTTGCGGCGTGCCGCAGGCCGCGTGCGTGATCTGGATGTACTTGCCGCCAACCTCACAAAGCTGTCAACTACTCAAGAGCCAACGCCAATGACTGGCCACAACGCGCTGCGTCAGCGCGTGCTTCATCGCCTTTGCAAAGAAATTCACAGCTTTGCCGCCGAGGCTCAGCTCAAGCAGATTGCCGGGCAGATTCTCCAAACGCAGGAAATAGTTTTGATCGCCAAGCTCAATGCTCGCATCGAGCGGAACCATCGAAGCTTCACCACCCTTGCCACGGCGGCGCTGGCCAAGCCGACTGATCGGCATACGCACAAACTTCGCATCGCCGGCAAACGATTGCGCTATGCCCTTGAACTGTTGCCCCGGCATACGAGCCAACGCACCGCCACAGTGCAGTCGCTCAAAGACCTCCAGGACGTTCTCGGACAGCGACACGATTTGGAAATACTTCGCCAGCACCTGCAGCACATGAATCGCACCAGGCCCTTGACCGGTGTTGGATTATGGCAAAATCAGTGGAAACAGTTGATGCACAAGACGGATAACCGCATCGAGTCGCTGGTGCAATCATTTGCCGCCAACCCATCGCTGCGAAAGCTTATGACCTCATCGGCCATGCACATTTAACCAGCGAGCCGCGGCAACCGCCCCGGCAGAACCCGGAGCCTTGTACCCTTCAGCGGCGCCTGTTAATTCCTGATTTTGATGGCGCTGCGCTATCGTCTCGCTTGAGTATTTGCAGCAGCGATGCTGATGGCAGGCCGGCAATAATATCGCTTTGTATAATCTCAATGACCTGGCGCTGGGCACGCCAGACGAAATGATTGGCAACATCGGCCAACACCACCCAGCGATAGTCGTCATGCTCTTCGTTGAGTTGCACTGAAGCATTGCCCGCCACTTCAGCGGCAAACACAGGCATGAGCACCACGCGGTCGCGCTGCTGATTATAAAACGATTCGAGATGCTCAACCTGATAGAAGTTCCGTGGCTTGAGGCCGGTTTCTTCATCCAGCTCGCGCAGTGCCGCCTCTACAGCGGTTTCGCGCTTAAGAATGCCGCCGTACACCGTCTGCCAAGATGCCGGATAGCTTTCCGCACGGTCCGCCCGCTTGAGCTGCAAAAACTCGATGCCGCCGGCTCGCTTGCGAAAAACATAAACCGCGACACTATTGGCTTTAACTTTGGCCATGACTGGCTCCTTTTACTGACGTAACGTGTATCCACGGCTGGCGGTGCGGGTAAGCACGCCTGATATTTCCAGCAGCGTTAACTCGGCGATAACCACACCGGCGGGCAGGCCGCTGGCTTCACAGACACTGTCAACATCGTGCGAACCATCCTTAATGACGGCCACCAGCGTTTGCTGCGTGGGCGTCAGCGTGCGCTGGGGCGGCGCGGGTTCATGGCTCTGCGGCGAGCCTTCGGCTGCCGCGTGGGGTGCAGGCGTCCGTTGCGAAGCCGTTTTATTCGCCGGCAAAGCGGCTGAAACAGCAGGAGCCACGACGGGCGACGCATCTTCCACGGGCTGCGGGCCATCGAGCACATCTAAAATATCGCGTGCTGTTTCTACCAATGTGGCTGAGCCGGTTTTAATAAGGTGGTGTGTACCAGCGCTGGCCGGAGAATCTACCCGACCCGGCAGAGCAAACACTTCGCGGCCATAGTCGTCCGCTGCCAGCCGAGCCGTAATGAGTGACCCGCTGCGTAAATTAGCCTCTACCACCAGCACGCCGAGGCTAAGGCCGGCGATAATGCGGTTGCGCGGTGGAAAGTTTTCGGCTGCCGGCGGCTGATCTGGCGTTAGCTCGCTGATGATAGCACCCAAGTCGCGGGAGACGATTTGATCGTAGAGTTCGACATTTTCGGCCGGGTAGCAGTGGTAGAGACCGCATCCCTGAATCACGAGCGTCCGGCCACCCACCCGCAAAGCGCCTTCGTGGGCGGCGGTATCTATGCCACGGGCGCCACCACTGACAATGGTTACCTGGGCCGCAGCAAGTTCGCGGCTGATGGCGCCCGCCTGCTCGCGGCCATAAAGCGTGCATCGCCTCGCACCGACAACGCCAATGGCGCGCACATCCTGCGGCAAAATCCGGCCCCGCAAAAATAGTACCACCGGCGGATCGGGCAGGTGCTTGAGGCCGGGAGGCCAGTCCGGATGTGTGGGATAAATAATGCTGATGCGGTCAGCAGTGGTTTGTTCATAAAGCGTGCGGGCCGCTTCCATGTTAATGCTTCGCAAAAGCTCGCCGGCGCGGTGCATACCGATGCCTTCTACCTCGGCGAGGCGGCTGGCCGCTGCGCCCACAATGGTCTGCGGCGAACCAAACGCCTCGATAAGACGTCGCACCAGCACCGGGCCTACACCGCGGGCACCCGCCAGCGCCAGCCATGCGATGCAGCACTCGCGCTCTGCCGCGCTGTTGTCGGAGAGTTGTGCGGCCTGTGCGGTTTGCGGGGTTATGTTTTCCACTCGATTTTCTCACGCATTGCAGCGGGCGGTTTAACTTTGCGGCCCGGTCAGCAGATATTCCAAACCAGACCGCACCTCGGCGGCCGAGGCAGAATCTACAATAACCGCGGCCCCCAGGCCGCAGGGCAATATCAGCCGCAGGCGGCCATCCACAACCTTTTTATCGCCGGCCATGGCCGCGAGCACAGCGCCCATGTCAAAGGCAGGCAAACGTGTCGGCAAACCCAATGATTGAAGCAGCCGCTCAACATAGTGGGCGTCCTGAGGCGGCAGCATCTTTCGCTGGACCGCCACATGACCGGCGGCAACCATTCCAAGCGCAACAGCCTCACCATGCCTGAGGTTTTCGTAGCCAACCACAACCTCCAACGCATGGCCGAAGGTATGCCCCAGATTCAGCAGCGCTCGTACGCCATGTTCAAATGGATCTTCTGACACAATGGCCGCTTTGATGCGGACGTTTTGCGTAATAAGATCTGTGAGAACATGTGCGTCACGGCTGAATATGCCCTGCGTGTTGGCGGCAATAAACTCCAGCAGTGCAGCATCGCGAATAACGCCATGCTTGACACATTCGGCAAGGCCGCAGCGAAGTTCGACATCGGGCAGGCTGCGCAGGAGTTCAACATCACATATAACGGCTCTTGGCTGATGAAACGCGCCGATAAGGTTTTTACCCACCGCATGGTCCACCCCCACCTTGCCGCCAACGCTGGCATCCACGGCCGCAAGCAGGCTTGTAGGCACTTGCACAAACGGCACCCCGCGCAGCAATGTGGCGGCAATAAAACCCGCAAGATCGCCCACCACCCCTCCACCCAATGCCACAATGGGGCTTTTGCGTTCGAGCCGCGCCGCCAAAAAGCAGTCGAGTCCCCGGCTGACGGTGGAGAGCGTTTTATTGGCCTCACCGGCCGGAAATACAAACTCAACCACGCGGTACCCAGCGCCTTGCAGCGAAGCCACGGCCGCCGCAAGGTGATGTTTGGCAACAATAGAATCGCTGACAATGCCACAGGAGGGCGCGGGGGCATGCTGGTGCACCATCGGCCCGAGCTTAGCAAGCAAGCCGGCGGCAACATCAATGGCGTAGGGTTCAAGCGGGCGATGTTCAGGTTTAAGCCATATAGTTGACATGCTATGTATTGTAGCCGAAACATCATTTTGAACCAGATGCACAGGCATGCTTTGAGCCGCATCTGCCGCGGGACGAGGCTGATATTTAATACGCTTTGCGCGGCGGCGGATAAGTTGGCGGGTTTGCAGGTTGGTGTGAGTTGTAGATTTGGCGATT
>JABEVB010000125.1 GCA_013044165.1 Phycisphaerales bacterium | reverse complement strand
CCGGGACAGGCCTCTGTGGCAGGGAGCCAAAGATCGGGGCTCTCGTGGCGCAGCCGCGCGGCCAAGGTCAAAAGCATGCATAAGCTGCCACAGGCCCTGGGACACTCTGGGCGGCCAAAATAAGCGCTGCGGGCAGCGCGGCGAACTGGCCGGGACTGTTTTCCCGGGGCCGATGCGGTATTCGGGACGCGGTGGCTGTTTGACACCGTAAAATGAGTTTGGTAAAGTACTGTACCAATCGGTAATACGAGATTCGTTTCTTCAAGGAATCGTCATGCACTTAGCTCAAAAATCTATGCGGTATAGCCGTAGCTCCAAGGTACTGGTGGGATTGCTGCTCCTGTTTACCCTGATGGCGGGTGTGGGCCGAGTTGCGGCGGCCACTGCGACCCACGCAACCTGGTGGTCACACGATCGGTTCGGCATTTTTATCCATTGGGGGCTTTACGCCCTGCCCGCCCAGGGCGAATGGTACATGAATAACGACCATATTCCACGCAAAATCTATGCGAAATATGCCAAACAATTCGATCCCGTTGATTTTAACGCCAACAAGTGGGTTTCGGTTTTTAAAAAGGCCGGCGCTTGCTACGTCGTATTTACCACCAAGCACCATGACGGCTTTTGTATGTTTAAGACCAACGCCACCAAATATAACGTCGTGGATGCAACGCCCTGGCATACCGACCCAACCGCCGCTCTGGCGGCTGCGTGCAAAAAGTACGGCCTGCGGTTTTGCACCTATTATTCTGTGATGGACTGGCACTCGCGCGATCAGCTTGCGGCCCACCCCAGCCCAACGGCTCCCACGTATGATCCAACCATCCTTCCGCCTGATCGCAACGCGGCCTATGTTCAATACATGCGCCGACAGATTCATGAGCTGGTGCGGCAGTATCACACCCATCTATTCTGGTTTGATGGCGGCTGGATTAAGGGCTGGACCAAAGCCGATTCGCTTAATATTTATGACTATATCAAGAGTTTGAATCCGAACATTCTGGTCAACGACCGCGTCGGCAATGGTGTCGGCGACTATGGCACACCCGAACAGCATATTCCCCCGCAGGGGCTGCCCGGCCACTGGGAAACCTGTATGACCATCAACAGCGACTGGGGCTACTGCCGCACCGACCACAATTGGAAGTCGGTTGCAACGCTGATTACCAACCTGATTCACTGTGCCAGCGGCGGCGGGAACTTTCTGCTCAATGTCGGCCCCAATGCCAAGGGCATTATTCCGCAGCCCGAGGTGGATCGCCTGCTGGCCATGGGCCAATGGCTCAAAGTCAACGGGACGGCTATTTATGGCACGCATCGCACCCCCTTTAAGGAGAAACTGACCTTTGGCTATGCCACGCAGAAGCCCGGCAGGTTGTTTCTGGAAATTACCCATTGGCCGGCGGATCATCGCATCACCGTGCCGATGCGTAGTAAAATCATTTCGGCCAATATGCTTACCGCGCCAAACGATGCACTGCAGGTTACCGCATCGGCGACTGGGCAGATGATTGAATTGCCGCCCACCGCACCCGATAAAATTGCCAGCGTGCTGGTATGCCATGTTGCAGAACCTGTAGAGCCTCTTGCGACAAAATAAAATAAGGTCACACCCCGCAGACTCATTGCGCCAGGGTGCCTGATGGGCTTGGCGTGTAAGGGGTGTGCCTGTTTTTACGGGAAGTTTTTTATGCGATTCGGCGGGCAAGGCTCCAGCGCCGGGTAGTGACGCGGCGGGCTTGCGGCGATTTTGGGGCACTGCGCAAATCCTTGTTTCAAGCAATAACTGCGAGTATAAGTCGTTGTAACACCTTTAGCCCTCGGCGCACCGCGGCTTTGTCTTTTTTGGAGATGCCTTTTTATGAAACACCACGATACTCTGGCAAAGAATCCGCAATCACGGCGTACCGTGGTCAAAGTCATGGCCGTAGCGGCGGCAGGCGCGATGGGAGCGTCGGCGGCGCGGGCGGCGCCGGCAACCCGCATGGTGCGCGTTGAAGACCTGAGTTTAAAAAATATACTCCAGGGCTGGGGCGTGCCGCACAAAAACCGCAGCGTAGACAACACCCCTATCATCATCGCCGGCCGGCACTTTAAGCGCGGCATTGGTACCCATGCCCAAAGCGTCTTTAGAATTGCGCTGCACCAGCAGGCGGAGAAGTTTACGGCCATGGTTGGGCTGGATGCCACCGCCGACAATCACGGTGCGGTCATATTTGAAGTGCTGGCCGACAACAAAGTTGTAGCGCAAAGCCCCCTGATGAAAGGGGGCGACGCGGCCCGGCCGATCACCGCCGACCTCCGCGGCGCCCATTACATGACACTGCTGGTTAAAATCGGCCCCTACGGCATGGACTTTTGCCATGCCGACTGGGCCGATCCGGTGATCACGCTCATTGCGAACGCCACGAAACTGCCAGAAGCTGCGGCACGCTACGAAGGCGCCGATATGGTTCCCCAAATTGCCAGTGGCGACCCTCCGGAGCCGGAGTTTCATGGGCCGCGGGTGGTGGGCGCCACGCCGGGACACGACTTTTTGTTTTTGGTGCCACACACCGGGCAGGCTCCCGTAACGCTGACGGCCGACGGGTTGCCGGCGGGTCTTACAATGACACCAGCCGGCGTGATCTCGGGCAAAATTGCCGCCGCCGGGGAGTACAAAGTCCGTTTGACCGCGAAAAACGGCCTGGGGGCGGCGAGCCGAACGCTGCGCCTCGTCGCCGGCGAACACCAACTGGCCATGACACCCCCCATGGGCTGGAATTCGTGGAACGCCTATGGCATGGACAATAGTGCCCGGCGAACGATGGGTTCGGCCGATGCCATGATCAGCAGCGGTCTGGCTGCCAAAGGGTTTAATTACATCAATATTGACGACGGCTGGCAGAATGGTCGTGATGCACAGGGCGAAATACTCACAACGCCCAAATTTGGCGATATGAAAAAACTCGCCGATTATGTGCACAGCAAAGGGCTTCGCTTTGGCCTGTATTCTTCCCCCGGAAAAATGACCTGTGGGCAGCACACAGGCAGCTTCGGGCACGAAGCCCAGGATGCTAAAACCTATGCCCGCTGGGGTGTGGATTATCTCAAGTACGACTGGTGCAGCTATGGCAATGAGGTGCCGCAAAACCCCAGCCTGCAGCAATATATGCATCCGTATGTGGTGATGCGCCAGGCTCTGGATGCGGTGGATCGGGATATTTTCTTCAGTCTGTGCCAGTACGGCATGGGGCACGTATGGACCTGGGGCGGCCGCGAGCCGGTATGGGGCAACAGCTACCGCATCAGCGGCGACATCAACGACTCCTGGGGGTCCATGATGAACAACGGGTTTCGCTCCGATCGGGCGCTGTTTCCGTTTGCCGGGCCGGGCCACTGGAACGATCCGGATATGCTGGTGGTTGGCTTTGGCAGCTTTGAAGATGGGCCGCTGCATTGGAGCAAATTAACCCCCGGCGAGCAGCAAACGCATATCACGCAATGGTGCATGCTGGCCGCTCCGCTGCTGCTGGGATGTAATCTGGAGCACCTTAACAAGTTCACCATTGATTTGATGACCAATACCGAAGTTTTGGCCATCAATCAGGATGAAATCGGCGTGCAGGCGCAGTGCATTGACAGCGACCAAACCACCGGCATCGAAATTTGGGCCAGGCCGCTTTGGGATGGTACCGTCGCGGTGGCCTTATACAACCTTGGGCTGATGCCGGCAAAGGCCAACATTGCCTCGTGGAGCATTCTGGACATGGTGCTTACCCCGAGCCAGAAGGTACTGCGCGGCAAGCAACCCGTACGCGATTTATGGCAGCGCAAGAGCCTGCGCGAACGGGCTGGGCTGGCGATGAAAGTTCCGGCTCATGGAGCGATCATGCTGAAGGTCGGCCAGCCGCGAATGGAAGATTGATCCCTGCCGGCACCCCTCTGAGGATGGGCCGTTTAAGGCCGAACCTTCGCCGGACGTTTCGGCGCTGTGTCAAAAGCCGTCACGGCCGATGCCACCCCCCGCCAAAGGGTCGTCACACCTGGAGCTTACCGGCTTTGGTCATTAAAGATGTGCTACAGGGCGAGGGTTACTTTGTCGCGTCAATCGCATATGGATATGTCATGCGTTTTTATCGAGAACAACTACTTGTTCTGCTTGACAAATCCCGTGTTCCACATATAATGAGCCACGGAGGTTCCGGGCTTATAAAACCGAGATTGAGGTTGTCATTGCCCTTTTGCTCACATAGCGCCGCGTCGCTGGTTCATATCTAAAGGAAATAGTCCGATGCTCACCACCCGAAAAACAAACTCCTCTGCAATGCTGTACTGCACAATTCTCGTGCTTTCGCTCGGTTGCCTGCGGGCCGGCGCGGCCGTGCGCTTCGCAAGCATTTTCTCCGATCACCTGGTTCTGCAGCGCGGCATGGCGGATCCGGTATGGGGCATGGCCACACCGGGCCAGACGGTGAAGGTATCCTTTGCTGGTAATACAGTTTCAGCTCAGGCGGACAACACCGGGCATTGGATGGTCAAACTCCCGTCCATGCAGGCGAATGCCAATCCGCAGACTTTGACGGTTCAGGCGGGCAACAGCACCAGCAGCGTAAAAGATATTCTGGTGGGCGACGTGTGGCTTTGCACCGGACAATCTAATATGACCTACAACCTGTGGGGCTGGACCCCCGGCGGCCATGGCCATGCCGCAGTCGCCAAGGCCAACTACCCGTTAATTCGCTTTATTGATGTACCGCAAAAAACCGCGTCTCAACCGCGGGATAGCTTCGAGGCGTCGTGGCAGGTGTGCAGCCCCAAGACGATCGGCGGTTTTTCGGCCGTTGGCTATTACTTTGGGCGCGATTTGTTTCGCAAGCTGCATGTTCCCATCGGGCTGATTGAATCGAGCTGGCCCGGCACGCCTATTCAACCCTGGACGCCGCTCTCTGCCGTACGCAATACACCCGAATTGCACAACGATTACCTGTGGATTACAAACAGCGAGCAGCAATACGGCGCGCAGAAGAAGGCGTTTGTAACGGCAATTGCCGCGTGGTTACCCAAAGCACGGGCCGCGATCAACGCGGGCCAGGTGGTACCAAATCCTCCCGCAGAACCGTGGAACCCCATGTCGGCCCCGGGCTATACCTCCCTCTACAATGCCATGATTAACCCCTTAATTCCCTTTGCCATACGCGGCAACATTTGGTATCAGGGCGAAAGCAATGTCAACGACAGTTTGTATTATGTGCGATTAAAGGCGCTGATCAAGTCGTGGCGCAAGGCTTGGAATCAGGGAGATTTTCCGTTTTATCTCGTGGAAATTGCCCCGTTCTATTATGGCAATCCGGCAACGGGTGAACCCGTGGTATGGAATGCCCAGCAAAATGTGGTGCGTACTGTTGCCAACACCGGTATTGTCGGCACACAGGATATTGGCACCCTGCATAACGTGCACCCGTTTGATAAACGCGATGTTGGCTACCGCCTGTCGCTGTTGGCTTTGGCCAAAACTTACGGCCAAAAGGGATTTGTGTATGCCGGCCCGATGTATAAATCCATGACTATTTCTGATGGCAAGGCTGTGATTCATTTCAATCATGCCGCCGATGGTTTGGTTTCGCGTGACGGCAAACCACTGAACTGGTTTGAAATTGCCGGTAAAGACAAGAAATTTGTGCCGGCACAGGCCGCCATTGTGGGCGATACCGTTGTGGTGCAAGCGCCGAGCGTGCCCAGCCCCACAGTGGTTCGATTTGCATGGGATCAGATTGCCGTACCCAACTTGATGAACAAAGCGGGCCTGCCGGCGCTCCCGTTTGATACCAACGACGCCATGACAAACTCGGATAAAAAATAAACGCACCATGTGTTTGCCCCGGGGCCATCGCGTGCAGTCAACCGAGTCTTACTGTGTGTTGGTTTGACTTGGCGGAACAGTTTAATGCGCTGTAAATTCTTCGACTGCCTCGCGGGGCTACGAGTATGCTGGCTACCTCGGCCCTGAACTCGGTGGCGTCCGGCGATCCAGTCGCTGGCGGGAATCGTTGGTTTGCAACGCCCTGGCGGCCAAGCACTTTTACGTGTCCGTACGATAAACCTTTCAATTACCCACAATTCCGACGTGTGGCGCGGGGGCCTGTGACCGGTTCTGCCAAATGCCAAGGACGGGAAAATATTCAGGAAACGGTATCAGGGCCTTGGGCGTAATAGCACCACTTTGTGGCCGCTGT
>JABEVB010000124.1 GCA_013044165.1 Phycisphaerales bacterium | reverse complement strand
GGCGATGGGCCTGCGCATTATAGAAACCATTTATCGCGACATGGGCCAAACGCATACGCCGTTGCACGGTTACCTGGGTAATTTGGCTCCGAGTTTGTATCGGCGGTACTTTCGTACGCTGTTGCCGCGCCGTATGCGTGGCCGCGATTTTTTGCGATCGTACGGCCCCTGGGACAACCCCGAACTGCCGGTGCATGGCGAACATTTTTATCGCGTGCGTACCGCTGTGGACCATCTTATTGCCGAGCACGAACACGCCGAAAACTTCCTGCAGGCCATGGAAGAACTTTCGGATGCACATCGTCTGGGCCAGTCGCCCGACGATCCGGCGTTGCGGCTGGTGCGGCAGCGATCCGGCCGTCTGCTGCTGGCATCACAGCACAGTTACCGCCTGCGACTTAATTTATCGTGCCCACAGGCCGACTGGTTGGTGGACAGACTGATGGAATCAGGCCCTGCGGCGGGCATTTACGGAGCGCGCATCAGTCAGTGCGGTTCGGGTGGTTCGGTTGTGGCGCTGGTGGATGCCGCCGGCCGAGCCGCCGATGTTTTGCTGGCCGTTGCGCGCGATTATCCTCATGCCACCGGCCTACCGTTGCGCATCACCGCCGCCGGCGAGCACGGCTGCGTCGGCGCGGCAACGGCGTAATATGCCGGGACCTGATGGTCGGCAAGAAACAAGACAAAGCGCCGGCTGGGCACAAAACCTTGAAATAGCCGTCATGTGAGGTAATTGTTACCGTTTGTGAGCCAAGGCATACATCATCACGTTACGCGCAATAGACTGGGCTGATGCGGGTGCATATCCGAGAATGCCCCACGTGTTGGTGCCCAAAAATCCACTGGTAACGTCTACGGGTGAAAAGACGATAACCCAGCGATTGCCCTGTTTGACGCCCAATAGATCCGGTGTTGTTTTCATCCCGAGTTGCGAGACATAGAACTTACGATATTGCACTTTAGCAATAGCGACGCCCCCCGGGAAGTTACCGGTGACGAGACTATCCGTCATCGGGATGTTCTGCAGGACTGCCTTTGGATAAAGAGCCTTGACCAACTGCGTCATGCCGTTGCTGAATGTCGGATGTCCGCCGGCGGCGTCGGCAAACAGCATTCCGCCAGAGTTGAGGTATTTGCGCAGGGCATTAACTTGTGCCGGTGGCAGGGTAAAGCTATGGGTGCCCGTGAGCGTGGTCAGCGGTGCGGCTTGGCTTAGAGCATCAGCCGTCACGGTCTTGACCGTCACCCCGGTGGAAAAATTCCGTGCAGCCAGCCGGCCCATTCGCGGCCAAGCGCCAGGCTCCGGGTTCCAATTGCCGGTGTACTGCAGGCGGTTGATGCTGATTTGCCGACGCATTGCGCCGTGTGCCGGTGGTATAAACAGCGAGTGAAGCCGATCTGCGGGCGAGCCGTTGCCTATGGCGTAGAGGTATAAATTAGCAGGTACTTCAAAGGCGTCGCGATTGTTGAAGCGGTGTGCCTGCCACTGTGCGCCCAAATCTTGATCAGAGATAATCCAGACATACCGAACACCGTTGCTGATGCCCAGATACTCGCCAGAGACCGTGGGGTGATACCAGGGCTGCATGGTATAGAGAAAGCTCTTTTTTGATAACACGTGGGCCTCGTACTGGTTGTGCACCACCTCCTGGCCATATTTAATCATCGCCTGCTTAAACGCGGCCGACTGCGCATTGCACGAGCAGAACACCATGCCGCCATTGTCAACATAATCCGTCAGCTTCTGTATCTGCTCCGGGGTAAATTTTGGATCGCGAGAACCGGAGATAAAAACAATCGGCGCGTTGAGCCATTGCGACATCGGAGCATTGGAGGAAACCACCTGCCAGTTCACAGGCGCCTCGAAGGTCTGGGTGATCCATGAGGCGAAGTTGGCTACATCGCGCTGGCGGGCATTCCACTGCCCATAATAAGCCGGGGTGTATTGAAGCTTACTCATGATGACCGGGTTCAGGCCCCGATCCAGCACCAACAAGGCATAGGCTGTGCAGATAATGGGGCTTGATTGCGGGAACGGGATGTTCCAAGACCCGTCGGCCTTTTGGGTTTTAAGAAGCCTGGCGGCCAGAGCCTTGTAACAGTCTACGCCGCCGAATTGCTGCAGGCCGCTGGCCAGTTGTACGCGTTCATAGCCGTACATGGCGTAGAGCGACATCCTGGAGACGTCGGTTGGAAAGTTGGCGTCAATCCATTTAAGGCCGCGAATAACATTCTGATCTGCCGAGGACAAACTGCCGGCCCCACGCTGCAGGAACTCATCGCAAATCAGCAAACTCGCGACGCCGGCAGGCCCAAATGTCATGGTGCGGCCCCTGACGCTCTTATTGTACTCCCAAGTCCCGCTCATAGACTGCGTTTCCCGCCAGTGTCTGCCGGCAAGTTCCCAGTAACGAAATGGAACCTCCAGCCCCTGATGCGCGCATGCCCACATACCCAGTACGCCATACTGAGAGTTGGAGTTGTCCCAGAGGCCATTATGAGGATTGGGATAATTCGGCTCAAAACCATAAAAGTAACCACCGCTGGCATGAATGTCATCCAGGAGATAGCGAAAGTCCTGCAGCAACGTTCGCCGATAAATCGGCTTATTGGGCAGGAGCGTCATGGCATTGGCCTGAAACGATGCCACATAGGTCGTCCCTGGTTTGAGTTTGGTTAAAAATTTGATTGGCTTGGCCATCACGGGGGCAAATTGACTGATATCGGGCAGGCGCAAGCTCTGCTCTACATCCAACAGCGATTCAACAACGAGTGCCGTTTCGCCGCCATATTGGTTGGCTGGCACGGTTTTAGCCTTGTTCACTTTGGGAGGTTTTCGCCGAGGAGGGGGCTTTTTAAACCTTCTTCGACCTCTGATGTTACGGGGCGGGCGTTGACGGTTGCGATTGTCAACGGGGGAACTAGAAATAGGAATGCCGCCCGCGATAATGCCGTGTTCCCAGAAAGGGCTTTTGCCGCTGGCATTGAGATTTTCCTGTTTTAGCAGATAGGCGACGCCTCGCTTGATTGCCGCTATTACATTAGCAGAATCAACGACATTCTTATTGGCTTTTGCGGCGCGCATGGATCTGCGAGCGGGTGGGTGTCATTTTTTGTGTGGATGAGCAGCCAGAGAGGACGAGCCGGCGGCGGTAAGGGCGGTCGCCAGCACTGCGAGAAACAAGATATTCTTTAGCTTCAAAATTACACACTCCGCGCAGGGTCTAAAGTTAAAAATATATTAGGCTTGCCACGAAAGTAATGCAACTGTGCAGTTTGCAGATCAGCAATACGGGCATGGAAAAACCATTGAGCCAAATCCCCGGTCGTCTCCGCATAGCACACCTGTAATATCTTGTTTTTTTGACAAGAATAAGGCGTCGTCAGGCGGCGAGCTTGGCTACGTCAGCATCGCGCAGGCGCAGAGCGGCAG